>CAIPXZ010000075.1 GCA_903869075.1 uncultured Myxococcales bacterium
CGCCGGCGACGACGACAGCGCCAATGCCGGTCCAGAACCACCATTTCTTGACGAGCGGCGTGCTGTTTTTGTCGTGGTCATCGCCGGGGCCGACGACGGCGACCTGGTCCAGCGCCACGGTCTGCTCGACAGTGCCGTTGGGCGGCACGGTCACGCGGCCGGTCCAGTCGCGAAAGCCGGCTTTGACGACGCGCACGGTGTGCGTGCCGGCGGGCACGGTGGCGTGCAAGCCACCCGCGGGCGGGCGGCCGGTGGAGGTGCGCCCCGCCAGCTTGTCGTCAACGTAAACCAGCGCCACGCCGCCGGCAAACAGCTGCACGACGAGCGTACCGGGCACTTCAACGTCGCCGTACGCCAAATCCGCCGGGCCAAACAGCACGACGAGGCCCTTGGTCACCGCGGCCTGGAAATCGGTCAGCGACGGCAGCGGCTGCTGGCTGATCTGCGCCACACGCGCGGTCGTCGAGTCGACGAGCCGCAGCGTCAGGGCGTCGTGGCCATCCGGGGTCTTACCCAGCTCGCTGGACACGACAAGCGTCGCGCCGTACTTGTGGCCGATGCGCCCCAAGCAGTCGACGCCGGCTTCCGTGCACTCGAATTCGAACATTTCCTCGACGAGATCGGCGTTGGAAAGCGCCACGTCCAGCGACTTGTAGCGCAGCGCCTGCTGGTGCAGCTCCTTGGTGGCAGCCATCCGCGCGACATCGCCGGCGTTGGCGCCTTCCGTACGCAAAATCAGCACATGCTGGCGGCCGGCGCGCGCGCCCTGCGGCACAGGCACGGCCGGCGCGATGACGACGGGCGAAGCGGGTTGCGGGTTCTGGACCGGCAGCGGCGTGCCCGCCGGTGCGACGATCGGCGGCGGCGCGGCTTGGCCGAGCGCAGTCAACGCCGGCGCCGTCAACAGCGCGGCGATGAGCCAAAGGGAGAGCGAACGTGCAAACAAGATTGGCCTCCGCAGCAAACCGCCGGCAATGGTATCAGTCCCCGGCCGTTTGACAAACCCCTTGGCGCGGCTGGTGCGATCGGCCGCGGTTGCGCTACAGTCGCCGCAGCTGGAGGGCTGGACCATGGCGCAGCGAATCGACTATGCGTTCTTTCCCGGTGTGCGCGATGAGCTGCTGTGGCCAACGGTGAACAAGGTGCTCGGCCACATCCACCGCACCGAGCTGACACCGCGGGACCTGCGCGATTGGCTCAAGGACGCCGGGCTGTGGCAAAAAGACGAGGCGCCGGCGCTGCTTGCGCTGCTGGACGTGCAGCAGACAGCGACTGTGCAGCTGGGACCGTGGGCTTCGCTGCTTTTTGCCGCCAAGGACGACGCGGCGGCGCGCGATCTGCTGTTCAAGCGGCTGTGCGACGAGAACGTGCTGCTGTGCAAATACGTGCTGGAAGCGCTGGACGTGGACGGCGGCGGCCGGCTGCACTCGACGAGCGAGCTGCACCGGATGCTGACGAGCTACGTGTACCCGGGCAAGCACGTCGGTCGCGTTGCATTCGAGGCGTGGATCAAGTGGATGGTGGCGAGCGGGCGGGTGCGGCTGATCGGCATCCGCTGGGGGCTTTCCGACCTGGGCAAACTGGCGGTGCCACGGCTGCGGACCGTCGACGCCGATGAGTTTTTGGAGGACGAGGCGGCGCCCGGTGCCGCGCCGGCAGTGGCGCCAGTGGCTGTGGCCGCGCCCGTGCGTGCGCCGGCGCCCGTGCCGGTGGCAGCGCTGACCGACGACGAGGAGATGCCGGATGCGCCGCCGGAGGCGGAGCCGGTCGATGCGCAGACTTTTGCCGCCTACGAAGCGCGCCTGGCGGAGCCGGAGCCGCCGCCGCCCGTCGCCAAGCCCAAGACGCAGCCGGCGATGCGGCAAGCGACGCCGGTGGTGGCCAAGCTGGCAGCGGTGCACGGCGCGCCAGGCGCGTGCAGCCAAGCGCCGCTGGACGTGGCGGAGATCGTCGCGACGTTGCGCGCGGTCGGCAAGCAGCGCGGGCTGGACGGCGGTTCGCTGCTGCTGGCGCATGGCCTGGAGCCGCGGATGGCGCAGAACGACGCGGCGCGGCACCTGTTCCTGGCGGCGCTGCTGGCGCGGCTGTGTCTGCAGCCCGATGGCGACGTGTTGGCGACGCTGTTGCACGAGCGCGCCGGCGGCTGGGGTCCGGTGGCGCTGCTGCTGGATCGCCCCGAGGCGCTGCTGGAGTGCCTGACGCGCTGGGGTCTGGCGGGCAGCGATGGCCCGGGCGTACGGCTGCGCGCGCTGCTGCTGGACGCGACGCTCGGCGGCCGCGCGCTCAAGGCGCACCCGGACCTGCCGACGGTGTTGGCGGAATCCGTGAGCGCGGAGCAGCTGCTGACGACGCTGGGCCAGGGCCTGATGCGCGCCGCGACGCTGCCGGAGCAGTTCTGGCTGGTGCGGGAAATGGTCAAGGCCGGGCTGTGGACGCGGCCGGCGGCGACGGAGGTGGCGTTTGTGCCAACACGGCCGGTGCGGCTGATGGCGTACCGGCTGCGGCTGCTCGACAGCCATTTTGCCCAGAGCCTGCCGCTGTACCTCGCCGTGGCGCGGCGGCTGGCGGCGTTGCTGCCGGCGGGCTCGGTGGAGGAGGCGGCGCTCGAGGCGCTGGCGCCCGATGACCACCTGCGTTTTGATTGCCCGCGGGTGATTGTTTGCCAAACGTCCTGCGCGGTTACTGCGCAACGGCCAGATTAGCGGCCGGAATTGTCCTTGACAGTGTGCCGCGGCAGACCCTATCCTAGCGATACCGTTGCGTGCGATCGCTGCGGGTGTTGTCTGCGAGGTGGCCGGCGTGTCCGACCGTCGCGGCGATACCCGACATCAAAGAGCCCTCACCCGCGACTGCCTCCAGCGCAGGTTCGCCTGACCGGTTCCCCACCGGTCGCCCAGTGCACAGTCTCCGAGCGACCTGCCATCGCCCTCCTACCCCCTCAAGCAGCGCCCGCTGCACGCGTGACAACCAATGCCCAGGAAAGCCGCCCCCGCTCCCGCCGCCGCAGCCACGACGCCGCCGCCGAGCGATGTCATCATTCACCTCAACGATCTCAAGCACATGCGCATGGCCGAACTGGTCGCGCTGGCCAACGATCTCGGCATCGACGACGCAGCCAGCCTGCATCGCCAGGAGCTGATCTTCGGCGTGCTGCAGGCGCAGACAAGCCGCGAAGGCGCCATCCATGCCGAAGGCGTGTTGCAGGTGCTGCCGGACGGCTACGGCTTCTTGCGCAGCCCGGATTACAACTATTTCCCCGGTTCGGACGACATTTACGTCTCGCCGTCGCAGATCCGCCGCTTTGGCCTGCGCAATGGCGACACCGTCGCCGGTGAAGTGCGGCCGCCCAAGGAAGGCGAGCGCTATTTTGCGCTGTTGCAAGTCCACGAGATCAACTTTGAGGATCCCGAGCGCGCCAAGTCCAAGATCCTGTTCGACAACTTGACGCCGCTGTACCCGAACGAGCGCTTGAAGCTCGAGTACACGCCCAAGTCCTACACCACGCGCGTCGTCGATTTGATGTGCCCGCAAGGCAAGGGTCAGCGCACGCTGATCGTCGCGCCGCCGCGTACCGGTAAGACCGTGCTTTTGCAGGAGATTGCCCACGCGATCGCGCAAAACCACAAGGAAGTCTACCTCATCGTGCTGCTCATCGACGAGCGTCCCGAGGAAGTGACCGACATGCAGCGCACCGTGCAGGGTGAAGTCGTCAGCTCGACGTTTGACGAGCCGGCCTCGCGCCACGTGCAAGTTGCTGAAATGGTGATTGAAAAGGCCAAGCGCCTGGTTGAGCACGGCCGCGATGTGGTCATCCTGCTCGACTCGATCACGCGTCTCGCCCGCGCCTACAACACCGTTGTGCCGCCGTCCGGCAAGATCCTGTCCGGCGGTGTGGACTCGAACGCGCTGCACAAGCCCAAGCGCTTCTTTGGCGCGGCGCGCAACATCGAGGAAGGCGGCTCGCTGACCATCATCGGCACCGCGCTCATCGACACCGGCAGCCGCATGGATGAAGTGATTTTTGAGGAGTTCAAGGGCACCGGCAACTGCGAAATCCACTTGGATCGCAAGCTCATGGAAAAGCGCATCTTCCCGTGCCTGGACATCAACAAGTCCGGAACGCGCAAGGAAGATCTGCTGTTCGACGACCGCACGCTGAGCCGCGTCTGGCTGCTGCGCCAGCTGTTGCACCCGCTGAACGTCATTGATTCCATGGAGTTCTTGCTGGACAAAATCCGCAAGTACGAGACCAACCAGCAGTTCCTGGACGGGATGAATCAGTAACATGAGTCGGGTCGTCATCACGGGCGGCGCGGGGTTCATCGGCTCGAACCTCGCGCATGCCCTGCTGGAACGCGGCGATTCCGTCGTGGTGTTGGACAATTTTCTGACCGGACGGCGGCAGAATTTGGCCGACATCGCCGCGCACATCCAGCTGATTGAAGGCGACATCCGCGACCGCGCGACGCTGGACACGGCGTTTGCCGGCGCGGATTTCGTGCTGCACCAAGCGGCGCTGCCGTCGGTCGTGCGCTCGGTGGAAGACCCGGAAGCGTCGCACGACGTCAACATCAACGGCATGTTGCAAGTGCTGCAGGCGGCGCGGCGCCACGGCGTGCAGCGGCTCGTGTTCGCGGCGTCGTCCTCGGCGTATGGCGAGACACCGACCTTGCCCAAAGTGGAGACGATGGCGCCCGATCCCATTTCGCCCTATGGCGTCGGCAAGCTGCTGGGCGAGCAATATTGCAAAGTCTGGACGCGGGTTTACGGCCTGGAGTGCGTCGCGCTGCGCTATTTCAACGTTTTTGGTCCGCGGCAGTCGCCGCAGAGCGATTACGCGGCGGTCATCCCGAAATTCATCACGGCGATGCAGCGCGGCCAGGCGCCGGTGATTTTTGGCGACGGGCTGCAGACCCGCGATTTTTGCTTCATCGCCAACGTCGTGGAAGCCAACCTCAAAGCGCTGACGGCGGCGCCTGCGCCCGGCAAGGTCTACAACATCGCGTGCAGCGCCCACTATTCGCTGCTGGACCTCGTGGCGTTCATCAACGCCGAGCTGGGCACGCAGCTTGTCGCCACGCACGGTCCCAGCCGGCGCGGCGACATCCACGACAGCTATGCCGACATCAGCGCGGCGCGGCGCGACCTGGGCTACAGCGCGGCGATCGATTTCCGCGAAGGCTTGCGGCGGGCGATCGACTGGTACGCGACCCATCCCGCCGGCTGACGTCAGCGCCGCGTGGGGTGCAGGACGTTCACGCGAAACGCGAGTCCGCAGAACATCGCCTCGCCGGCTGCGCATTGCACGCCGCCGCCCAGCCAGCCGTGGTATTCCGCATCGAGGCTGGCGGCGAAGCCAACCCGCGCCAGCCCGGCAATTGCGGTCGGAAAGGTCTGCATGCCGGCAAAAAGCCGCCAGCGCGTCGACTGCGCGGGATCGGCGTCGAGCACGGTGGGCCCCATCGTCGTCAGGCCGAGGCGCCAGCTGAACGTGGGTGTGAACGCCAGGCGGTCGTTCAGTCCAGCGTCGACGCTGAGGATCGGAAAGCCCAACCGCACGTGGCCGGCCGGCATGAACGCGTCCCCGTAGAGCTGGCCGCTGATGTACGGCCAGTAGAGGGCGCCGGCGCCGAGCGCGATGTATTCGTTCTCGAATTCGACCCAGCCGGTCATGGCGACGGCCGAGTCGGTGGTGGTTGACGTCGAGGTGTGCGTCGTGGCGCCCTGCGTGCGCGTCTGCCCTGTCGTGCTCGTGCTGCTGACGGCGTCGCTGCTGCCGGCGTAGCCCGCGCGGGCGCCGATGTGGACTGAGCTCGACTCCAGCACCGGGATCTGCACGTCCACCATGCCGGAGCCGGTGGCGGCCGTTGTGACGTGGTTCTCGACGGAGCTGGTGCCGCCGCAGCTGGATTGCGTCGTGTAGCTGGCGACGCCAAAGGTGCCGGCGCCACCTACCCAGACCTGGACCTGGCGCTCGCTGGGCGTGGGCGGGCGCGGCAGCGGCACCCCCAAGGCCGACTCCCGCTGCTGGATGATGTCCCGCGCGTCCTGGTTGCTGCCGACCCGCACCAGCGCTTTTTGCTGCGGCACGGGCACGTACAGCCACGTCCGCGTCGCGTCGGCGGCCAGCGGCACTGACCCGCCCGCGTCCGCCTGCACCGCCCGCGGCAGCAGCAGCGGCACCAAGAGCAGCAGCGCCGTCACCGGCCCCAGCCACTGCAGATCACGCCCCGCCAGCCACGCCGGCACCGGCAGCGCCAGCGCGCCGACCGCCAGCGCCGCCAGCAAGGTCCAATGCAGCAGCGGCGTGGCGCCAAACCGCGTGGCCAAAGCCACGAGCCACAACGCCAGATACAGCGCCCACGCGACCTGCGGCGCCACCACCGGCACGGCCGCCGCCGCGGGCTGCGCCCCGCGCGTGCGCGCGTGGACCTCCAGCCGCCACGCCAGCGCGAGGCTGAGCAGCGCCGCGGCGGCCAGCAGCCAGCGAAACCGGTCGATGCCCAGCCAGCTGCCCGTCGCCGCCCACCAGACGTTGATCATGGCGCGGTGGCCGTCGATGCCGGACCGCAGCGCCAAATCGAACGCCGCCGTCGCCGCCAGCACCGCGCCCTGCGACCGCAAGCGCCGCGCCAACGCCAGCAGCAGCAGGAGCCAGACGCCGAGCCCGAGGCTCTCGTACAGCGGATACGGATGGACCGCCAGCGACTGCAGCGCGTCCGGCGCCACGTCCCCCAGCGCGCGGTGCAGCGCCAGCGCAAAACTGCCGGCGCCGTAGTGCACGCCCCACGGCAAATCAGTCGGCCGGCCAAAACAGCAGCCGGTCAGCAGGCAGCCGACGCGACCGATGGCGATGAGCGCCGTGACGCCGATGGCCAGCGCCGTCAGCGGCGGGTCACGCAGCGCCAGAAGCCGTTGCGCGGCAAACCACAGCAGCATGCCGCCGGCGAGCGCGCCCAGCACGCTCGGCAACAGCCAGGTACCCAGCGACAGCCCGGCGGCAAACGCCGCGGTCGCCAGCACGTTCGCCCGCCACGGCCACTGCCGCTTGTGGCCGCCCGCCAGCAGCAGCACGACGCACAGCGCCAGCGGCAGCCGACCAAACAGCGTCCAGACGTCGAGGTGCCACGCGCCGAGCGCGATCTGGTGCAGGGGCATGGCCGCTCCGGGCCCGACGACGCGGGCCACGGAGCAAGCTGTCACGCAAGGTTTTGCCTGTCAAGGCAAGCTATTGGCCGCGAAAATGGCCCATGCGCTCGCTGAAGCCCTTGACCACCGCCGCGCGCTGGTCCGGACGCAGCACGCCATGCACGTCCCGCGCCGCTTGGACAAACTGGTCGCCGAGCGCCACGCGCGTCGCCATCTGCCGGGTCACCAGCGCCTGCACCGCCGCCGGGTCAACCTTGGCCTGCGCCAGCAGCCCCAGCGCCTCGTCAAACAGCGCCTGGTGGTTGGCGATCTGCGCCTCGAACGCCTTGCGCACCCGCTCCGCCGTCGCGTGGATCGCCGCGCGCTGGGCGTCGTCCGCCTTGACGCGGTCCAGCATCTGCTCCAGCCGGCCCTCCATCATCCGCCGGCCGATCGCCGCGCGAAAGCCGCCGTGCGCCTCCGGGCGGAAATCCTTGAGCGCCGCCACCAGCTTTTGCCGCTGCGTCGCGTCCAGCTGGTCGTGGATCTTCAGCACCGCCGCCACGACGACCTGCTGCACTTCCGCGTGCTTGGCTTGGAACCGCGCGCGCAGATCGGCGATGCCGCGCTCATCGAGCGTGTCCGCGGCAAACAGCTTGAGCGCCGCATCCAGCTCGCCGTGCCGCGAGCCGTGCGCCCGGTCCATGGCTGCCAGCGCCTCGTCGCGCGCCGCGCGGGCGATGGCCTTTTGCTTGTCGTTGGCGCCGATCTCCGCCAGCAGGCCATCCAGCCAGACGCCAGCGTGCTCGCGCATCATGGGACCGCCGGCACCTTCCGGACCGCCCGGACCCGGCGGATGCGCCAGCGCGACGCCACCGGCAAGGCATGCACCGCACGCCACCGAGGCCACCGCCGCGCGACGCCAACCGTGATGCCGCACGCCATGGCCACGGTTGTGGAACCGGAACATCGACAGACGCTTGAAGAACCCGAACATGGTCACCTCCTGGGCAGCGCGTAGCTGGCCACCCGTCTACAAGATGGGATGGTGCTGTGAAAGGTGTTTGCGAGTCGTGAGAAGAAGCGTGAAGGCCGGCGGCGATGGCTAGTACGCCAACCCCCCGCGTCCAGCAGCAGCCGCTGCCGGTGGCGCCCAAATCACAACCCCGGAACGGATGTGCGATTTGGCGCACTAGCTCGCCGGCAGCACAAGCTCAAACCGCGCGCCGCCGCCGTGCTCGCCGCGGACAAGCCCGATGCGCCCGCGGTGCGCCAGCGCCACCTCGCGCACGAGCGCCAGGCCAATGCCCGTGCCGCGCTCCTTGGTCGTCGTGAACGGCTGGAAGATCGCCTCGCGCTGCGCCTCCGCCACGCCCGGACCGCCGTCCTCCACCGCCAGCACCGCCCAGCGGCCGTCCTCATCGCTGCGCTCCAGCACCTCCAGCCACAGCGGTCCGCCGCCCGGCATCGCCTCCCATGCGTTGCGCACGAGGTTCCACAGCGCCTGCCGCAGCTGGCCAGGGTCGCCATCGACCTTGACGCCCGGCCGCGCCGCCACCGTCGAGCGCACGCCGCGTCGCTCCAGGTCGCCGCGCACGAATTCGTGGAGGTTCTGCACGAGCTCCGCCAAATCCAGATCCGCGCGCTGCGCCGGCGCCGGCCGGGCGCGATCCAGATAGCCCTCGGTAATCACCCGCAACCTCTCGACTTCACTGCCAATTGCCGCGATCAGCTGCTGCGCCTCGACGCGGTTGACCGGCGCGTCCTGCGACAACTCGTCGTTCAGCATCTCGGCGTTCAGGCCGATCGACGAC
>CAIPXZ010000076.1 GCA_903869075.1 uncultured Myxococcales bacterium
CACAGCGTACTTTTTGGCCGCTTCCACAGCCTTCTGCGCGCCATCTTTCATGTCGTTGCCGGTCAGGATCGGCAGCCCCGAGTCCTTCAGGATCTGCTTGCCCAGCTCGACGTTGGTGCCTTCCAGCCGCACGACCAGCGGCCGATCCAGGCCGACTTCGCGGGCGGCGGTGACGACGCCCTCGGCGATGGTGTCGCACTTCATGATGCCGCCGAAAATATTGACGAAAATGGCGTGGACACGCTTATCGCTCAGGATGATCTTGAACGCCGCGGTGACCTTCTCGGCCGTGGCGCCGCCGCCGACGTCGAGGAAGTTCGCCGGCTCGCTGCCGTAGTGCTTGAGGATGTCCATGGTGGCCATGGCCAGGCCGGCGCCGTTGACGAGGCAGCCGACGTTGCCGTCCAAGTGCACGTAATTCAAGTCGTATTTCGACGCTTCAATCTCGCGCGGATCCTCTTCATCCAGGTCGCGAAACGCCACGATGTCCGCGTGGCGGTACAGCGCGTTGTCGTCAAAGTTGACCTTGCCGTCGAGCGCGATGATCGAGCCGTCGCCCTGCACGACCAGCGGATTGATCTCCACGAGCGAGCAGTCCTTGGCCATGTACAGGTCGTACAGGCTTGTCAGCGTTTTGACGAACGCATTCACGGTCTTGCCGCTCATGCCCAGCTTGAACGCCAGCTCGCGGCCCTGGAAGGCTTGGACGCCGACACGCGGGTCGATCCAGGCTTTGTGGATGAGTTCCGGGGTGTTGTGCGCCACGTCCTCGATGTTCATGCCGCCTTCGGTCGACGCCATGATGACAATCTTGCCGACGTCGCGGTCCAGCAGCATGCCGAGGTACAGCTCGCGCTTGATGTCGGCGCCGCCCTCGATGTACAGCCGCCGCACAAGCTGGCCTTCCGGCCCGGTCTGGTGGGTCTTCAGCTGCATGCCAAGGATCTGCTTGGCTTTTTCCTCGACTTCCGCCTTGCTCTTGCAGACTTTGACGCCGCCGCCGAGGCCGCGACCGCCGGCGTGGATCTGCGCCTTGACGACCCAGATCGGCCCGGGCAGCTTGTCCGCCGCGGCGACGGCTTCCGCCACCGAGAACGCGGGATAGCCGACCGGCACCGGGACGCCGTACTGGGCAAAGAGGATTTTGGCTTGGTACTCGTGGATTTTCATGCTGGCCAGCCTGGTAGCGCGGGGAGAGCCCCGATCGGGGGCCGCCGTGTACCATAGCTGGCCGCGCGCGGCAATCCGCCACCGGCAAATGCGTCACACCGCTGTCATCGGCTCAAGCCGGCAGGGCGTTGCGCTCCAGCACCAGCACTTCCACTTTGCGCCCCGCGCCGAGCGTCACCGCCCGCACGAACGTGAAGCGCGGGTCTGTGCGCCAGCCGCGGTGGTAGAAAAACGCCAGGGGATGCACGAGCACGAGGCGACCGCCGGGCTTGAGCGCGCGCGCCACCGACGTGCGCAGCGCGCGATCGAGCGGCCCCCACGGAATCGGCGCAAAATAGTAGAGCACCTCGCTGAACAGGCACAGGTCGTAGCCGCCCGGCGCCAGCGCCGCCAGCGACGTCCGCAGATCGCCCGCGAGGTTCTGTCCCGGCAGCGCCACGCGCTCGCGCGCCCGCTCGAGCGCCGACGGCGCCGCGTCCAGCAGGTCGATCTCATCGAAATGACTGCGCAAATGCGTCGCGAGGTGCGCCTCGCCGGAGCCGACGTCAAACGCGCGCTGGTAGTGCTCGCCGCCAAGCGCGAATTCAACGACCTGACGCTTGACCAAATCGTAGCTGCTGCGCTCGTAATTCCACGGATCCGGCTTCTGGTACAGCTGCTGAAAGTGGTCGACGCCAAACGGATCGCCCAAGCCCAGCCACAGCTTGACGTGGCGCTTGGCGTCGGTGAAGTCGCCGAGATACAGGCCAAAAAGCTTGGTGCGCGGCGCCTGGTCCGGGGTCGGATCGGGGCGCAGGGAGTCGTCGGACATGGGCAAGCTCGCGCGGCGGCACGGTGGAAGGCGCCGCGGCGAGGCTAGGCCAGCCACCGGTTTGTGGCAAGCTGGCTACTGTTTCTGGTACGTGCCGACGAGCTGCGCCTGCGCCAGGATGTGGCCGTGCAGCGCCGCCAGCACCTCGGGCTTGGTCGGCTGCGGCGGCAGCGCCAGCGCGGCGTCGACGGCGAACAGCTTGAAAAAATAGCGATGTCGGCCGATCGGCGGACACGGACCGCCCCACGCCGGCCGCTTCCAGTCGTTCAGCCCAAACCGCGCGCCCGGCGGCAGCGCGTGGCCCGGCGGCAGCCCCGTCGACTGCGGCGGCAGACCGACGACGACCTCGTGCACCCACGTCATCTTCGGCGCCGCGGGATCTGGCGCGTCGGGGTCATCGACGACGAGCACAAGCGCATGGGTGCCCGGCGGCACATCCGACCAGCTCAGCGGCGGCGCCAAGTCCTTGCCCTGACAGGTATATTCTGCCGGGATGGTGGCGCCATCGGCAAAAGCTGGGGAATTCAGCTGCATCTTCGCTCCTTGCGCCGCGACCGCCGGCTCAGCGCCGAGGACACGCGCCAACACCGCGATTGTCAAGAACTTCTGCGACCGCCGCATCGCCCCTCGCCGTGCGCCGCGGCGCTACCGCAGCGTCAGATAGAAGGCCCCGCCATCGCGGAACACCAACAGCAGCAGCCGGCCCTTCACCGCCGTCACCGCTTTCTGGAATTCTGCCACGGATGCCAGCGGATGGCGATTGACCTCCAGCACCACGTCGCCCGGCTGCAGCCCCGCGCGCGCCGCCGCCGACTGCTCACTCACGTCCGCGACAACCACGCCCTGACCCAGCTGCGCCGGCAGCGCGTACTTGTGCCGCGCCTGGTCGTCCAGCGGCGCCACCGTCAGACCATCGAGCGCGCCCGTGCTGACTTTTTTCGCCGTCGCCGCGTCCGGCGCCTCCGCCAGCACGACGTCCAGCGTCATTGGCTTGCCGTCGCGCAGCAGGTGCGCCTGCAGCTTGGTCCCCGCCGGCTGCATCCCGACGACAGCGCGCAGCCGCCGCGGCGAGTCGGTCGTCTGGTCGCCCAATTTCTGAATGATGTCGCCGCGCTTGAGCCCCGAATTCTCCGCCGGCCCGCCCGCCTGCACGTCCGACACGAGCACGCCCGGGCCTTGCACGTGGAATTCCTGCTGCAGCTCCTCGGTCATCTCCTGGATGCCGACGCCCAAGAAACCCCGCGAGATCTTGCCGTTCTTTAGCAGGCCGTCCATCACGCTGCGCGCCATGTTGGCGGGGATCGCAAAGCCGATGCCCTGGCTGCCGCCGGACTTGCTGAAGATCGCGGTGTTGATGCCGACCAGCTCGCCGCGCAAATTCACCAACGCTCCGCCGGAGTTACCGGGGTTGATGGCGGCGTCGGTCTGGATGAAGTCCTCAAAATCGACGATGCGCAGGTCGGCGCGGCCCTTGGCCGAGACGATGCCCATCG
>CAIPXZ010000077.1 GCA_903869075.1 uncultured Myxococcales bacterium
GCCGTGGGTGTCGCACCAGCGGCACCTGGAGCGGCAAGCCGGGATGGCGCAGCTTGTCACCGTGCTGCGCGGTCCAGACGTGGCGCCGGCGCTCGTGGCGCAGATGGTCGAGGGAGCGCTCGACGCCCGGTTGGCGCTGGATCGCGCCGGCTATCGCTGCATCAACGGCTACCGCGATGCCACCGGCGCGTTCAGCCTGCTGGACTACACGCGGCCGCCGGCACCTGGTCGCGCGAGCACGCAGCTGACGGCGATCCTGACCGGGGATTCCTCGTACGCGCTGGCAACGCTGACGAGCCTGCACCTACGGCGGGTGCTGTACGTCGTCGGCAGCGGCCGCGAGTTTGCCGAAGTGACCCGCCAGGCGCCCGAGGCGAAGGTTCTGGTGCGGGATCCCGGCTTTTTGCCTGTTTCAGCGGTGGAATTCGATCAGGCGCTGCACGATGGCCCGCGGCGCTAGCGACGTGTCGGCGAACCGCCGATAACCGGCGCCGACGGCGCGGTTGCGGTCAGTCGATCTTCCCGCCAATACGCGTGCCGTGATAGAGATTTTCGTAATAATACGGCGCAAATCCGCTGGCCTGCATGTGCGCCGCGATGCGCGCCACGTCGTACGGCACCCGGTGCAGCGTGACCGATCCGCGCGCCGGGTCGAAGAGCGCGTACGCCGCGCGCCAGTCACCGTCGCGCGGCTGCCCGACCGAACCGGGGTTGCAATGCACTTTCCCGGTCAGTGCGGTGACGCGCTGCACGTGCGTGTGCCCGGAGAAGAAGAAGCGGCCGTCGATGGCGGAAAAGTAAGCATCGGTGGGCGCGTAGACGTACTCATCGATCGCATCCTGCCAGCCACCGTGCACGAGCCGCACATCGCCAAACGCTAGATGCGACGGGCTTTTTTGCACCCACGCGATGCGGTCTGGGGTCAGGACGCGCTTTTGGAAGAGCAGGCAGTCGTTGGCGCTGCGTGACCGGGGGCACTCGCCGTCCTCAGCGATGTACAGGTCATGATTCCCCATCAAGTTGACGATGTTACGCTCGCGCAGCAGGTCGATGGACGCGTTGACCATGCTGTAATAGCCGCAAACGTCGCCGAGCGAGTAGATCTGCGTGACGCCTTGCGCGTCGATGTCGGCAAGCACCGCTTCCAGTGCCGGCGCGTTGCCGTGAACGTCAGCGAGGATCGCGATCATGGGAGACCATGTCCTCCAAGTAGCGGCAAACTTTGCCAAGAGTGACCTGACGCGGCGCGGGCGTCTGGCCGTCCAGGTAGAACTCCAGACACATTTCCGCTTCATTCACGCCAAAATGGCTGCGAATGGACGTCGAGGACGACACGCGCGGGTTGACTTCAAGCAGATACAGTTCGCCGCCATCGCGCATGAGCTGGATGTTGGTCGGTCCGAGCGGCTTGGCGTGCGCGCAGAGCCGGGTGACGTAGTCGTCAATCGCCGGGTCGCGGACAACCTGCGCCTTGGCGGTCGCGCCGTCCGAACCGAGGCTCCGCTGCAGCGCGATGAGGTTGACAAAGCGGCCGTCGCCCAGACCAAAAACGGCCACCGTGAATTCCGAATGGGCATCGCCCATGATGCGCTGCACCATGAAGTCGTCGCCCATCTTGGCCTGCCAATAGGCAAAATCGGCCTCCGTGTGCAGGCGCAAGATCCCCTTGCTGGCGTAGGAACGGCGCGGCTTGAGCAGCATGGGCAAGCCCGTCACCGCGCTCACTTCGCCAAAGGAACCTTGGATAAACGTCGGAATCCGGGCGATACCGGCTGTGGCAAAGTACATGTGAGAGCGCCACTTGTCGTTGAAAATCTCAACCAATTCCGGGCGGTTGATGGCAAAACGCGTCGGCATCTGGGCAAAAACGGCGTAGTCGCTGGCGATGCGGGTCAGGTCCTGTTCAATGCCGGGGATGACAAGATCGACGGCAAATTCGTCGATGACGGCCGCGAGGAACGCCGGGAACGCGGGGTCGGCGGCGAGGACACCGGGGCGGAATTCGTCGCACCACGCTTGACCGACGGCGTCCGGGTAGATGTCGACCCCAACGACGCGCACCGTGCGGCTGCTGCGCTTGAGCGCCCGGACGATGCCATAGCCGATGACGGCGCCAACGCCGGTGACGAGCACGGTGGTCATGGTTTCGCCCCCGCCGGGCGCGTCCGCCCGTCCAGCCAAGTGGCAGAAACCGTCGCGAGGCCTGCCTCGTCCGTCACGTCCTGCCCGGGCGCAAATTCGACACCCGTCACGTCGTCGCCGAGCCGCGGCAAATGCCGAGCCACGGACGAGCGCAGCGTCCCGCCGAGTTGGTGATCAGGAGGCTAGCCAAGCGTTGCCTCCACCAAAATCCCGGTGCACAGCTCCGGAAATTCGCGCCCCACCTCGAGCATCGCCGTCAGCACGGCCTCGCTCAGGTTCAGGCTGGTCAGCTGCACGGTCGTCAGCGGCTTCAGGAACAGCCCTTCCACGGACTTGATCCGCAGGCCGTTGCGCTCAACAAGCGCCCGCAAGGACGCCAAGTCAAAATAGCGCTTGTGCCCCTGCGCGCGATCCGCGTCCGACAACAGATCCAGGCGCTCCAGGAGCCCCGCGGCGACGCCGAGACGGCGGTTCAGCGCCGCCGCGTTGGGCACCGCGATGAAGACGCTGCCGCCGGGAAGGACGTGCTGCACGTAACGCGAAAGAATCAAGTCCGGGTCGTCGACGTGCTCGAGCACAAAGCCCATGACGATATTGGTGAAACGCTCGTCCGAGGCATAGTCCTCAAAGTACACGTGCACAAGTTCGGTCTGGCCGACATCGCGTCGTCGGCGAAATTGCTCAATGACTTCAAGCGATCCCTCGAGGACACGGTAGCGCTCGACCTTCGGCGAAGCGCCGAAGATCTCCGCCGTGTAGCCGTGCCCCAGGCCCAACTCCAGCAGCGTGCCGGTCTGCAGCTTTTCCAGGATTCGTTGCGGATACCACTTGAGAATCAGGCGGTTATCGAGCGCATAAAGCGCATCCTCGGCGTAGGCCTCGCTGTATTCGTCCAGGTCTTCGACCATCTCGTCCTCCAGTCGAGCGCCCCAAGCACTCAGGCGCGGTCCACTGGCCCCGGCGGCAGCCTGTGGACCTCGCGCACGATGACGAGCGGTCGCCGCTTCGTCTCATTGTAGACTTTGGCGATGTAGATGCCAAGCACGCCCAGGAACATGAAATTCAGACCGCCGAGCAGCCAAATCGACACAACCAGCGACGTCCAGCCGGTGATGCTGACGCCGTGGTTCAGGTACTGGATGATGACCTTGGTGCCGTACAGGATCGAAAACGCCGTGATGCTCAGTCCGGCGACAAAGATGTACTGCAGCGGACGCGAACTGAAAGCGGTCACTGCGGTGACGAGCAGCCCGATGCGCCGCGCGATCGAGTACGTCGATGAGCCCTTGTTGGGCTTGTGAACCGGGATCGGCTCCTGGTGGTAGCCGACGGTGTGCATGAGGCCGCCCAGGAACAATTCCGATTCACCGTAGCGCAAGACGCTGTCGACGTAGCGGCGACGCATCAGGCGGATGGTGAGCACGTTGCGCGGCAGCGCCTGGTCCGAGAGCGCGTTGAAGAGCGCGTAAAATGCCGCACCCGACGCTTGCTCGAACACGCCGCCTTTGCGCTTTTCCTGCACGCCGTACACGACGTCCGCCCCGGTGTCCGTCAGGCGCTTGTGAAACGCTGTCAGCAGTTCCGGCGCTTCTTCGAGGTCGGAATCGAGCATGAAGATGAGGTCGCCCCGCGCGTGCGCGAGCCCGGTCAGCAGCGCCTTGTGGTGGCCAAAATTGCGCGACAGGTCGACGACGACGATGTGCGGATCCTGCGCTTGCAGCGCCAGCGCGCGGGCGACCGAGTCGTCAGGCGAGCCATCGTTGACCAGCACGAGCTCCCAGTCATCGGTCAGCGTCGACGCCACAGCAGCGATGCGACTGTGGAACTCGGCGAGGAAAGCCGCGGATCGATAGAGCGTGCTGACGATCGACAGGTGCATCAGGTCCCCGGCTGCGCTGCGGCGGCGCTCGCCGCACGCGGTTCAGTGCGCCAGCCCCAGATGTGCCACGGGGCGTCGGGACCGGTGTGAAAAAGCAAATCCACAATGCTCACATACGGATCAAACGGCGGGTGGACCTGCGGATAGGCGGGGTAGCCGCCATAATCCTTCCAGATGACCTGAATGCCCGCCGCGGCAAAACGCGCTTCGTCGAGGTAGGACTTCGCCGCCGGTCCTGAAACGTACTCGGTCGCGCCGGCGGCAATCAGCAAATTCAGCAGCCGCTCCTCGTTGACGCCATCGGCCTTGTAGGACCGCGAGTCACCGAATTCCGTTGTAATTCCCAAGTGCTCACGCGCAATGCCGACCGTGAGCGCGCGGTTGAGCGTGTAGAGCAGCGTGTGCTGCGGGTCCTGCAGGACCTCCGCGAGCCACGGCGCGAAGTGGCGGTAATGCGGCGCACGCGCGTAGCAGGCTTGCAGCGTGTTGAGGTGCTGCCGCACCCAGCGGCGATCGGCCGGCAGCGGCACGGCGTCGATCGTCCGGTGAATTTCCTTGCCAACCGGAATGCTCAGCCAGTCCGAGCCATTCGCCGTCTTGATGCGGTTGCGGTTGCGCCAGTCGTTCTTGGTGAACTGCACGTCGTCGTAGAAGAGAAACAGGTCGA
>CAIPXZ010000078.1 GCA_903869075.1 uncultured Myxococcales bacterium
CGCGCACCCGGCGAGAAGCGAGACGATGAAACGGCCGACCCACAAAACCCTGAGTCCTTTGTTCACGGCGCTCGCGCTGCTGAGTGTGTTGCCGCAGACGGCGCTGGCCGCGATCGTCCGCATCGACGCGATCCAGGCGACGCCCAAGAACGACTACACGCCGGACACCACGCGTTTTGGCCAGCCGCCGTTCCAGGCTGCCGACTCGACGCACCCGCACAACCTGAACATTGCGGATTGCAAAGCGATTTCCACGGTGCAAAACGGCGCGCGCGTCGAATTCACCTGGACGTGGCAAGACAAGATGACCGTGGCGCCGCTGAATTTCTCGCCAACCTACGGCATCAAGCTCGCGCCGCCGGGCACCAGCTGCGACGCCAACAACATGGTCGAGACCGTCGTCGCCAACGGCTGCATCCCGATCTTCGCCGACCGCTCGTTCACCAACGGCACCACCGCGTCGGGCGAGATCACCGACATCGACTTCAAGCAGCTGTTGGGCACCTACGCCGCGGATCCAGGCGGCTTGAACTGCAATGCCAACACGGAATCGGACGCCAAGATCTACTTCATCCTGCCGACGAGCACGACAACCGGCGGCTCCGGCACCGGCTATCTCGGCACGCAGATGAACATCCACCTCGATCTGGCGCCGCCGGCGACGCCGACGATGGACGCGCCCGCGCCGGGTAACGCCAACTTGCACATTTCCTGGACGCAGAACGACACGACCGACACGACGGTTGGCGCACGCGTCTACTGGTCTGACCAGCCGTTCACCGCGCCGGACGCCACGCTGCAGGCGAACCACTCGGATACGCTGACGACGACGAGCTACCAGATCACCGGGCTGACCAACGGCACGCCGTACTGGGTCGCGGTGACCGCCGTCGACCCCAACGGCAACGAGAGCGCCGGCACGGACGTGCAGAAGGCCACGCCGGTCATCACGTACGACTTGTGGAACAGCTACCAGGAGGCCGGCGGCCAGGAACAGGGCGGTTTTTCGCCGTGCAGCGCCCAGACGCACGGGCGGCCGCTGCCGCTGGCGATGCTGGCGGCGGTGGCGGTGCTGGTGCTGCTGGTGGCGCGGCGCCGCAGGGTCAAGCTGCGCAACGCCCGCCAGCTGGTCGTGGCGCTGGTCCTGCTCGCGCCGCTGGCGTTCCCGGCGCAGGTGCAGGCCGCCTCGCCGCAGACCGCCAGCGTCGACTTGCGCGTGTCCATGTACAAGCCCGGCATCGACAATTCGTTCTCGGGCCACTCGCCGTACGCGGACGTGATGAAGGACTCGGACTTCACCTTCGGCCTCGGCATCGACTGGCGCGTGTGGCACAGCTTCGGCGAACTCGGCCTCGGCTTCGGCGCGGGCCGCTGGTCGCACGAAGGCACGGCGCTGTTGGCAGATGGCACTGCGTCGAACGACAAGACCAAGATCACAATCATCCCGCTGACGCTGCACGCGGTCTACCGCTTCGACGTGCTCACGGAACGCTATGATTTTCCGCTGGTTCCCTACGTGCGCACCAGCTTTGTCTACGGCTTGTGGTGGATGACGGACGCCGTCGGCAACGTCAGCTCCTACACGACCAAGGCCGGCAAATCGCTGCGCGCGCTCGGCGGCACCGGCGGCCTCGAAGGCGCGTTCGGCCTGCGCCTCTTGCTCGACTCGTTCGAGCCCGGCGCCGCGCGCAGCTTCGACATCGAGATGGGCGTCAACCACAGCTACCTCTTCGTGGAAATCCAGAAGCTGTGGCTGAATGACTTCGGCAGCGCCAAGTCGATCGACCTGTCAGACACCGTCCTGGCCTTCGGATTGGCGTTCGATCTGTGAGCGAAGAGGCCCGGCCGCAGCTCCGCCGTCAGGTGCTCCTGTGGGTGCAGTTTGACGGCGGCGAGTTTTGCGGATTCCAAAAACAACTGCATGATCGCACGGTTGCCGGCACGATTGAGGCGGCGTGGCTGAAGATGCTCGGTGAGACCGTGATTGCGCGCTCATCCAGCCGCACGGACGCGGGCGTGCATGCGCGGCGCATGCCGGTGCTGATCCGCACCGACAAGGACATCGTCGCGCGCGGCCTGATGCTCGGGCTGAACAGCTTTTTGCCCAGTGATCTCGCAGTGCAAGACGCCGTGGACGTGCCGCTTGACTTCGATGTCCGCAACGACGCGGTGGGCAAGCGCTACATCTACCGGCTGTGGGTCGCCGAGAGCCGCGCGCCGCTGTGGCGCCGTTACGCCTGGCAAGTGCGCGGGCCGCTGGACACCGTGGCGATGCAGGAAGCGGCGACGCAGCTGCAGGGTGTCCATGATTTCAGCACGTTCCGCGGCGCCGGCTGCGTCGCGCAGTCGACGGTGCGCCACATCCGCCGCGTCCACGTCGACGCCAGCCAGCTGCCGCTCGTGCAGATCGAGGTCGACGGCAACGCCTTTTTGCTGAACATGGTGCGGATTTTTGCCGGCACGCTCGTCGACGTCGGCCGCGGGCGGATCCGCGCCGACGCCATCCCGGCGATCCTCGCCGCGCACGATCGCACGCGCGCGGGGCAGACAGCGCCGTCGCACGGCCTGACGCTGGACGAGGTGTTCTACGGCCCGGCCGGCGCGCGCCAGGGCTTGGACTACAAGAACCTGCTGGCGCACATGGACAGCGCGCGCTGAGGCGCGGGTCACTGGCAGGCGAAGTTGGAAGTGCCTGGAATCACTTGGCAAGTCTGCGGCGTGCAGTCCAACATCGCGACCATGCCATTTTGGCAAAAGACCCAGGTGTTGCCGGTGCACTTGCCGCCGGTGGTGATCAGGCCGCCGCACGACGCGCCGACCTCGGGCTCGCACTTGCCCGCCGGGCAGCCCCAGTTGGTCGGGCACGAGCCGCAGCTGCCGCCGCAGCCGTCATCGCCGCACTTTTTGACCGTTCCGTCCGGCAATTTGCAGCTCGGCTTGCAAACTTTTTGGATGCACGCGTTCTTTTGCGTCGGGATGTCGAAGCCGCAGGTCTTGGTGTCGGCGGGCAGCACCGTCGTGCAATCGAGCGCGATCTTCTTGGCCAGCGCGTCGGTGCCCTGGCAGGTCAGCAGCACGTCGCCGTCGCAGGTGCCTTTGGCCAGATCGATGCCGGCGCACGCCGACTTTGTGCACTGCCCGGCGTCCGAGCAGTAATCGGTCGCCGCGCACACGCCGCAGTCCTTGCCGCAGCCGTCGTCGCCGCAGACTTTGCCGGCGCAATCGGGCTTGCAGTCGTTGGGGTGGCACAAAAAGTCGATGCCGCAGTTGAAGCCGGCGTCGCAGATGCCGCACTGGCCGCCGTAGCCGCAGCCGTCGTCACCGCACATTTTGACCTTGCCGGCGAGCGTCGTGCACTTCTTGGCGCAGGGCGCGATGCATTTGGCCTGGTCGGGCGCGCAGATCTGGCCGCTGTCGCAAAAGCCGCAGATCGAGCCGCAGCCGTCGGGACCGCAGACCTTCAGCATGCCGGTGGCGGCGATTTTGCAGGACTTTTGGCAGCCGTCGGGAATGTCCGGCAGTGTCGCGTCGGTTATCGGCTGGTCGGTGTCGCCGTCGACGGTGTCGGTGCCCAGGTCGATGTCGTCGGTTGCGGCGTCATCCGCGGCCGTGGCGTCAGCGGCGATGTCGAGCGCGCTGTCAGCGCCAGCGTCGTCCGCACCAGCGTCCGCCGGGGTGGCTTTCTTGGCGCTGCAAGCCAGCAAGCAACAGGCTGAAACTACAGCCAGAGTTAGGCGAAACGACTTCACGGAGGCCTCAACGCACGCGCCCAATCGCCGAGCGCCCTTGCAGCATACCGGCCGCGGCGCAGATCGCCAAGATCAGCGGGGATTGCCAAAATGGCACAGCCACAAGAGCCGAACCGGCGCGGCGTGCCACTGCGGCGCGACGGCTGCATCGCGGTGATGGCCAAACCGGCGGATCAATGGCGATCTTTTTTTACACAAGCTGGCACGAAGCTTGCTTCTTAAACGTACGGGCCACTGCGCCCTGCCTCAAACGCGCCGGCTGCGGCGCGCGGAAGAGAAACGAATGGAGACCCTGATCAAGCGGCATTTCTGGGTGATCAACCTGCTGGGGTTGGGCGTTATCGCTTGGCTGGCGGCGGGTTCGGTCAATGCGGGCATCGGCGTGCTGCTGGCCAAGGCCGGCCGCGCCGAGGACAAGGTCAACATCGCCGCCGCGACCGGCGACACGCGCGTGCAAAAACGTTTGACGGACGGGCGCTTGCGCGACGAGTCCGGCGCGCTGATCTACGGCCGCAGCATCTTTTTGATCGAGGAACCGCCGGAGGCGACCGATGACCTTGAGCCGGGCGACACCGATGGCACCGATGGTCCGGACGGCGTCGGCGCCGACAAGCCGCTCGAGGCGACGTACGAACCGACGACGCTGCCGATCAAGCTCGTCGGGACGATGGTTGTGAAGCCGGCGGCGTTCTCGTCGGGCTCGGTGGAGATCGACAAGAAGGAGCAAAAGGTCGTGTCCGTAGGCACGGTGCTGCTGGACGGCAAGGCCGAGGTTGTGCTGATCGCGCGCAACTACCTGGTTTTGAAGGAAGACAACAAGCTGACGGTGGCGCTGATGTACACCGGCAAAGAGGGTGAGGCCCCGGCAGTGCCGGGGCAGCCGGGCCAGCCGCCGACGCCGCCGCAAGCCGAGCGGCCGGCAGCGCGGCCGACGCCGGTGCCGGCGACGACGAGCAAAGCGGGCGATGTGCCGGGCGTCAAGAAGACCGGCGCGTACTCGTACGAGCTCGACCGCACGCATGTGAAGGACAAGATCAAGGACGTGACAAAGCTCGGCAGCGAGGTCCGTCCGGTGCCGAACTACCGCAACGGCAAGTACGATGGCGTCAAGATGCTGGGGATGAGCGACTCAAGCTTGTTCAAGGAAATCGGCTTTGAAAACGGTGACATCTTGGAATCGGTGAACGGCGAGAAGATGGACAGCGCCAACAAGTCCTTGGCGCTCTACGAGGCACTGAAGAGCAAATCGCGGTTGACCGTGCTGATTGAGCGGGACGGCATCGCCAAGACCTTGCGCTACACGATCCAGTGATGGCGCACGACGAACAGTGAGTTTTTTGGCGTCGCATGGCGCACGCGCGGGCAACCAGTGCCGCGCGAGATGAAAGGCAACAGGCAAGACATGCTGAGTCATAACATGAAGTTGAAGATGGTAGCGGCGGCGGCTCTGGTGTTCGCTGCACAGACGGCGGTCGCCCAGGCGCCCGGTGGTGGCGCCGCGCCGCCGAGCGATCGGACGATCCCGGTGCGCACCGGCACGGGCACGCTGAACAAGACCGGCAAGCCGGGCGAGCTCAAGGCGGGCGGCGGCACCGGCGTGCTCAAGCGCGCCAAAGGCTCGCTGGACCCGAGCTATGACCCGGCGGACGCGACAAAGAAATTGGGCAACAAAGACGACGAGGCGCCACCGGCGCGCGGCGGCGGCGCAGCGGAGCGGGCACCTTTGCCAAGCGTGCTCGGCGGCGGCGACGGCGGCGGCGCGAACGACAAGAAGCTGCCCGAGGACATCATCAAATTCACGGCGAATTTCGGTGCGGACATCCGCTGCCGCAAGATCCCGCCGAGCGCGCGCGTGACGATGGACTTCCAGGACGCGCCGATTGAAGCCGTGACCAAGCTGCTGTCCTGCTGGACCAACCGCAACATCATGATCGACACGCAGAAGAAGGGCGGCAAGATCACGATCCTCTCGCCGCAGCCGGTCAGCGTGTACGAGGCGTATCGCGCGTTCTTGTCGGCGCTGGCCGCCAACGGCCTGTCGATGACGCAAAAAGGCAGCTTTTACCACATCGTGGACAACGCCGACGCGCGCTCGGGCGGCGCCAACGTGCTGGGCACCAAGTCCGCCGTGCCGTCCGACGACAACATCGTGACGCGACTGATCAAGCTCAAAAACATCGACGCCAAGGACGTGGAGCAGCTGGCGACGAAGTTCAAGTCCAAGGCTGGTGACGTGTTCATTTACCCGCCGAACAACACGCTGATCATCACCGACACCGGCACGAACATCCAGCGGATCATGAAGTTGCTGTCGGACGTCGATCTGCCGCTGGGCGCCGAAAAGATCTGGATTCGCCCGGTGCAGCACATGGATGCGGGCGAGCTCGTCGAGAAGATCACGGCGATTTTTGACGCGGGCGGCAAAGGTTCGCCGGCGCCGGCTGCGAGCAAGGATGCGGCGCCGCCGGGCGCGGTGCCGTCGACCGCCAACAAGGTCGTGCTGTCCAAGGTCATCGCCGACGACCGCTCGAACCAGATCATCATCATCGCCACGCGCACGAACTACCTGAAGGCCGACGCGCTGATCCGCAAGCTGGACGTGCCGATCCCCGGCGAAGGCGGCATGCACATCTACCACCTGGAGAACGCCGACGCCGAGGAAGTCTCGCAGGCGCTCGCCGGCCTGACCGGCAACGGCGGCGGCGGCGGTGGCTCCAGCAAGGCCAAG
This sequence comes from uncultured Myxococcales bacterium, assembly GCA_903869075.1. Lineage (GTDB taxonomy): Bacteria > Myxococcota_A > UBA9042 > UBA9042 > UBA9042 > CAIYBN01. Next base: position 6,478 of record CAIPXZ010000078.1, read on the forward strand.
AGCAGCGCCAGCGGCGCGTCCAAGAGCAGCGGCAGCAGCACAAGCGGCTCGAAAGGCCCGGGCGGCCCGGCGTCGCTGTTCGAGGGCGACGTCAAGATCACCTCGTACAAGCAGTCCAACTCGTTGATTATCCAGAGCTCGCTCAAGGACTACATCGCGCTGCAGAAGATCATCGCCGAGCTCGATCGCCGCCGTAAACAGGTCTACGTCGAGGCGGTGATCATGGAGATCTCGACGTCCAAGAACCGCAAAATGCAGCTGGCGGGCTCGGCCGGCACGACTTTTGACATCGGCGGCTCCTCGGTGCCGTTGCTGTTCGGCCTCGGCGGTTTGGGCATGGGCGGCATCGACCTGAACCAGCTGAATCAAGGCGGTTTTGGCGCCGGTATGCAGGGCCCGCTCGTCAACGTCAACGCCGGCAACACCGGCACCGGTACGTCGTCGGTTGCCGCGGCGACCACGCTGTCGATCCCCGCGTTCGGCTTCCTGATCCAGGCGATTCAGGAAAACTCCGACGTCAACGTGCTTTCGACGCCGTCGATTTTGACGCTGAACAACGAAGACGCGGAGATCACCGTCGGCCGCAAGATTCCGTACCGCTCGCAGTCGATGGGCGGCATGGGCGGCTTGAGCAGCCTGATGGGCGGCTTGGGCGGCATGGCCGGCGCGATCCCGGGCATGGCCGGCGGCTTGGGCGGCATGATGGGCGGCATGGGCGGCATGATGGGCGGCACGGTGCAGCACCTGGACGTCGATTTGACGCTGAAGATCACGCCGCAGATCAACGATTCGGACTTCATCAAGCTCAAGATCGATGAATCGCTCAATGAAGTCGAGGGCATCGATCCCAACCTCGGGCCGACGACGTCCAAGCGCAAGCTGACCGCCTCGGTGGTGCTGCGCGATCAGCAGCCGGTGGTGATTGGCGGTCTGGTGACCGATCGCGAGACGTCGGGCATGACCAAGGTGCCGCTGCTGGGCGACCTGCCGCTCATCGGCATGCTGTTCCGCAAGACCACCAAGCTGATTGAGAAAAAGAACCTGATGCTGATCATCGTGCCGCACATCATCAAGGATCCCAGCGACTTGGAGCGGATGCACGAGACCAAGATGGCGCAGATTCGCGAATTCGCCGACGAGCTGGCGACCAAGCGCAAGGAGTACGAGGGCAAGATCGACTTCCGCAAGAAGAAGGGCTTCCTGGAGTCGCTGTTCCAGTCGGTCGACAAGGCGGCGGCGGAGCGCAAGCTGGCCGAGAAAGCCTACTTTGACAACATGGACGTCGACACCGTTGGCAGCCCGGATTCGCACAACCTGGAGCACGACGACTTCTCCGACAAAAAGGAAGAGGAGACGCCGGATCCGAGTGAGCCGGACATCATCGAGCTGCCGGCGGGCGGCGAGACCAAGCCGGGCGACGAGCCCGCGGCCAAGCCGGCGGAGACCAAGGAGTCGGCGGCGAAGGCACTGAAGGCCGCGAAACTCAAGGCGAAGGGCAAGTCCGGCAAGGCTGGCTCGACCAAGGTGATCGAGAAGGGTCCGGCGGGCGACAAGGCGCCGGAGCCGGCGAAGCCGAGCCAGGAGCCGACGCCCTGATCGGCGACAGCGACGGGGAACGCGGACGGGTGCGAACGGGAGTAAGCGACGAGCATGGTTGATCCACGGACAATTGGCGAGATTCTGGTCGACGGGGGCATGTGCTCTGCGGAAGCCGTTGAATCTGCGCTGAAAACGCAAGAGGAGCGCGGCGGGCTGTCAGGCGAGATCCTGGTGCAGCAGGGCTCCGTCTCGCGGCTGCAGCTCATCACTGGGCTGGGCCAGCAATTTGGCCTGACGGTGCAGGAGAAGATCGACGACACGACGCTCGACGCCTCGCTGGTCGCCAACATCACAATGGGCTACGCGCGCGAAGCCGAGGTGCTGCCGATCCGCAAGCTGGACGGCGTGTTGGAGGTCGCGGTCGCCAACCCGTTGGCGCTCGACGCGCTGGACGACATCCGCCTGATGTTCGGCGGCATGCGCATCCAGCCGCTGCTTGTGACGGTCGATGTGCTGCACGCGGCGATCAACACGGCGTTTGACCGCCGCGCGCGCGCCGACCAGGTCGTCGATGACATGGAAAAAGGCGACGACGGCGTGGCCGACATCGCCATGGAGCTGGAAGACGCCGCCAAGGACATCCTCGACGAGGACGACGAGGCGCCGATCATTCGGCTTGTGAACTCGGTGCTGAACCAGGCGGCGAAAGAGCGCGTGTCGGACGTGCACATCGAGCCGATGGAAAAGTACGTGCTCGTGCGGTTTCGCCGCGACGGCGTGCTGAAGGAAGTTGTCCGTACTTCCAAGAAGTTCCAGGCGTCGATCACAAGCCGCGTCAAGATCATGGGCGGCCTGAACATCGCCGAAAAGCGCCTGCCGCAGGACGGTCGTATCCGCATCAAAGTGGCCGGACGCGACATCGACTTGCGTCTGTCGACGATCCCGACGGCGCACGGCGAGCGGATCGTGATGCGTTTGCTCGACAAAGGCTCGACGACGCTGGACCTGAAGACGCTGGGCATGCGCGACGACGTGGTGACGGCGATTCAGGAGCTTGTGCATAAGCCGAACGGCATTTTGCTCTGCACCGGACCGACGGGTTCGGGCAAAACGACCACGCTGTATTCAGCGCTGATGTCGATCAACAAGCCAGACATCAACATCCTGACGATCGAAGATCCGGTTGAATATCAGCTGGAAGGCATCGGCCAGATGCAGGTGAACCCGAAGATCGGCTTCACGTTCGCGAGCGGTCTGCGCGCCACGTTGCGTCAGGATCCGGACGTGGTGCTGGTGGGCGAAATTCGCGATCTGGAAACCGCTGAAATCGCTGTGCAAGCCGCGCTGACCGGTCACTTGGTGCTGTCGACGGTGCACACAAATGACGCGGCGTCGACGTTCACGCGGCTCGTGGACATGGGCGTGGAGCCGTTCCTGCTGTCGTCGTCCATCGCCGGCATCCTGGCGCAGCGGCTGTGCCGCGTGCTGTGCCGCGACTGCAAGGTGCCGCACACGCCGACCAAGCTGGAAATCGAGCAGCTGGGGCTGACGCCGGACGACGCGCGGCTGAAAGGCGCGACGTTTTTTGCCGCCAAAGGCTGCCCGCAGTGCTCCATGTCCGGCTACGCGGGACGAATGGGCTTGCACGAGTTGTTGATCCCCAACGAGGACGTCAAGCGCCTCGTTGTCAGCAAGAACGACGCCGGTGCCATCAAGCGCGCGGCGGTGGCCAACGGGATGCTGACGCTGCTGCACGACGGCGCCTACAAGTGCATGTTGGGCCGCACGACGGTGGAAGAGGTGATGCGGATCGCCAACGCGGACGTGGAAGAGTAGCGCAAACGACAAGGAATTCAGGGTCATGGCGGTTTACGAGTACACAGGCAAAGATGGCAGCGGCAAGACCGTCAAAGGCGTCCTCGACGTCGACGGCGTCCGCGCGCTCAAGAACGCCTTGCGCCGCGACCGCATCTTCCTGATCGAGTACCACGAGACCAATTCGCGCGGCAAAGGCAAGGGCAAGGTCGGCGTCGGCGGCGCCAAGAAGCAGGGCTCGCGCGAGATCGACCTCGAAGAGCTGCTGACGCGCATCACGCCGCAGGACATCAGCGAGATGACGCGGCAGCTGGCGACGCTGATCAAAGCCGGCGTGCCGCTCGTCGACAGCCTGGCGGCGATCGTCGAGCAGGTCGAAAATCCCAAGCTGAAACGCATCCTTGCGCGCGTGCGGACGGATGTGAACGAGGGCGCGCCGTTCTGGCGGGCGCTGGCGGTGCACGACAAGGTTTTTGAGACGACGTACTACAACATGGCGCGCGCCGGCGAGTCGTCGGGCAATCTCGACACCGTGCTGGCGCGGCTGGCGGACTTCACCGAGTCGCAAGTCCGCTTGCGCAATAAGATTATCGGCGCCATGACCTATCCGGTCATCATGTTGTGCATCTCGTTTGCGATCGTCACCGGCATGATGGTGTTCGTCGTGCCGCAAATTACTGTGATGTTTGAGGATTTGGGCGCGGATCTGCCGCCGCTGACCAAGATCCTGATCGCCGCCTCGCATTTCGTCACCGGCTGGTGGTGGCTGTACGTGCCCGGCGTCGCCGCCTTGGTCGTGACCGTGCGCCGCTGGCTGGCGACGGACATGGGCGCGGAGTGGAAGGATCGCAACCTGCTGAAAGTGCCGATTCTCGGTGATTTGATTCGCAAAATTGCGATCTCGCGGTTCTCCCGCACGCTGGCGACGCTGCTGTCCTCGGGCGTGCCGCTGCTGACGGCGATGGAGATCGTCGAGAACGTCGTCGCCAACCGCGTGCTGGCGAAGGTGCTGCAGGACTCGCGCGCCGCCATCCGCGAGGGCGACAGCATCGCCGGTCCGCTGAAGCGCTCCAACCAGTTCCCGCCGATGGTCGTGCACATGATCTCGATCGGCGAGCGCTCGGGCGAGCTGGAAAACATGCTGAAAAACGTCTCGGAGAGCTACGAGAACCAGGTGGACACGCGCGTCAACGCGCTGACCAGCCTGCTGGAACCATTGATGATCGTGTTCATGGGCTTGGTAGTGGCGTTCCTGGTGGCGGCGATCCTGCTGCCGATGATGAAGCTGACGCAGGCCGTTCAGCAGGGCTAGTTCTTTTGGAGGTGTGAGATGGACAGGAAAGACTTGGAGCAGTTTGCGAATGGAGAGGGCGCGAAGCCGAGCCGGGATGCATGCCAAGGCGCTGGCGAGCACCGCGCGAAGGCGTACTGGAGGTACGTCGAGCGCGGCGCGGAGACGGCAACGCAGGCAGGCGCCCGGATCGGCGAGCGCGGCATGACGCTCATCGAAATCATGGTGGTGATCGTGATTATCGGCGTGCTCGGCTCGGCGCTGGCGTACGGCGTGTTCGGCATGTTGGGCGACGCCAAGATCGACGCGGCGCGCGCGCAGGTGCAGACCGTCGGCGGCGTGATCGAGGCGTACCAGGCGCGCAACGGCGACTATCCGTCGTCGCTGCAGGCGCTGACCGAGGGCAAGCGCGCCAAGCTGAAGCAGGGCAACCTGAAAGATCCGTGGAAGCAGGACCTGCAGTTCTCGGTGCAGGGCGATGACGGCTTCTCGCTGTGCTCCAACGGCGAAGACAAGCGCGCCGGCAGCCCCGACGACATCTGCTATGGCCAGGCGGACAACAACAAGCAGTGAGCCCGGTGCGGACCGGCGAGGTGGAATACGGTGCGGAATTCACGTGGTTTTACGCTGATCGAACTGATCGTCGTGGTCGCCGTCATGGCGGTGATCACGACGGCGGTTGTGGCTGGCGTGGGCAACGTGCGCGGCGCATCGGTGCAGTCGGAGACGGGCAAGATCGCCGTCGCTGTGCGCTATCTCTACAATTTGACAGTGCTTTCAAGCAAAGTACACCGGCTGGTTTTTGACCTGGACAAGCGGACGTACTGGGGCGAGGAGCAGACGTCCGACGATCCGTGCCAGCAGTTCCTGCTGCCCGGCGAGGGCGACGAGGCGGAAGCCAAGCGGCTGGCGAAGAAGAAGCCGAAAAAGGGCAAGAACGGCAAGATCATTGAGGATGAGCCGAAGCCCGACGCCGGCTTTGCCCAGACCAAGTCGCGGCTGCTGGCCAAGTACACGATGGACAAGGGCATCTCGATCGCCGGCGTGATGACCTCGCACCAGAATGAGCCGCTGAAAAAAGGCATGGCGTACCTGTACTTTTTCCCGAACGGCACCACCGAGAACGCGCTGATTTGGGTCAAGGGCGACGGCGCGGCGGAGGACGACGACTCGGACGTCATGACCATCGAGGTCAAGGCGCTGCAGGGCGCCGCCAAGCTGCACAACGAGAAAGTGCCGTTTGAGAAGCTGGACAAGAGCGACACGGAAAAGGGGACCAAATGAGTACCCGCCGTGGCTTTACGCTGCTGGAAGTCCTGATTGCGATGGCGGTTTTGGCGTTCGCGCTGACAATCATCACCGCGGGCGCGTCGTCGTCAGCGGTCTTCTCCAAGCGCGTGTACCGCTCGACCGCCGCCGCCCTGCTCTTGCGCGGCGCGGTCCTGGACATCGAGGAAAAGTACCGCAAGGACGGCTTTCCGACCAACGACGTCAACGGCAAGGACTGCGACTTGCCCAAGGTCTATTCGCGGCAGTTCAAGTGCACGTACGACCTGATCGGCCTGAACCTCGACGACGGCATGATCAGCGACATCACCGGCCGCGCGCAGAAGTCCTTGACCGCGGCGCAAGAAGGTCTGGCGGCGACGGGGGCGCTGGACAAGCTGAGCGCGCCGGGCGGGGCGGGCGCCGACAAGAACAAGCCGGCGAACCTGTCGCAGAGCGCCGGCAACGCCAAGGACACGGGCTTGGACCTGACGCAGATCGCCAAAGGCGGCGATTTGATGGGTCTTTTGGGCGTGCTGCTGATGTCCGGTGAGCAGGGCATGGGCCTGCTGAGCCTGTGCGACATCAACATTTCCGTGCTGCAGATGTCGATGGGGCTGATGGTCGCCGAGCTGCTGCCGCGCGTGCTCAAGCGCGCGTCCGACCGCACGCGCAAGATTGTCCTGCACCTGAGCTGGAAGGACGACGAATACGGCATGGACGCGAAGTCCAAGAAGAAGAGCAAGGCCTTGATTGTCGAGAGCTTTGCCACCGCGGTCAGCAAGGAGGAAGCAGCGCAGATCCAGCAGATGAAGAACATGGAGAAGGTGCAGAACGCGCTGACGCCGCCGGGGGCACCGGGTGCGCCGGGCGCCCCGGGCATGCCAAACCTGCAAGGGATGTTGGGGCGCTAAGATGAAGAACTCACACGGCTTTACGCTCATGGAGATCCTCGTCGCCGTCGCCCTGCTGGCGATGATGGGGCTGATTATCACAACGGCGACCGCCTCGATCCTCGGCGCGATCCGCGACACGCGCGACAGCCAGGAGCAGTACCACGCCGCGCGCGTGGCGCTCGGGCGCATGGAGCGCGAGATCGCCATGGCGTATCTGTCCAAGCACCAGAGCGAGTTCAAGACGACAAAGACGGCGTTCATCGGCAAAGGAAACTCGTTGACTTTCAGCTACATGGGCCATCGGCGCATGACCCGCAACGCCGCCGAGAGCGACGAGGGCTTTGTGACCTACCGCCTGGAGAAAGACCGCCAGACGGGGCAAAATGTGCTTGTGCGGCGCGAAAAGCCGGTGATCGACGACCAGCCGGAGAAAGGCGGCCAAAAGCTGGTGCTGGCGACGGGCGTGAGCCGGCTGCAGTTCCAGTATTGGGATTTTGACAAGGAAGCCTGGCAGTCGGACTGGAAGGTCGAGATCGACAACGCCAAGGAAGCCGAGATGAAGAAATCGCTGGCGGCGACGGCGATTGGCGCGGCGACGGGCAACAACGACCTGGGCAAGGCGCTTGTGCAGAACGCGACGCAGGACCAGCACCACGGCCCGGACGAGCTGTGGCTGCCGGCGCGCGTCAAGATTTCGCTGACGCTGGAGAGCGCCGACAGCGCGCTGTCGTTCGAGACGCAGACGCGCGTGCGGGTGATGCAGCCGATCGAGTTTGGCGGCGTGCAGACGCCCAAGCCGTATGACAACTCCCTGAATCCATACGGTTTCGCGCCGACGACGCCGACGGGCTTCACCGTGCCGAACGTGAACGGGAGGCCGAATTGAACCGTCGCTGGACCACCGCTGTGGCAGAAGCGTTCGCCGCCGGTCGGCGCGCGGTCGGCGAAGGCGCGCCCGGTCCGAGCGATGCGCAGCGCGGCATTGCGCTGATCCTGGCGCTGGCGGCGATCGCGGTACTGTCGATTTTTTCTCTGGAATTCACCTACACGTCGCGCGTTGCGGTCAAGACCTCGAACTACGTCGAGGCCGAGATTGAGGCGCACCTGCACGCGCGCGCGGCGGTGGAGCTGGCGGCGCTGGTGATCGGCTCGGCGGACATCGTCGAGAGCATCATCGGCAAGTACGCGAGCATGATGGGCGGCCAAAAACCGCAAATCAATACGGGCGCTTACGCATGCGAGTTCGTCAACGCGTTCTGCAAGGGCGAGATGAACTTGATGGGCATCCAGCTCGTTGATCTCAAAGGCAATCCCGGCGCCAGCTTGCTGCACGGCACCTGCGGCTGCACGAGCACCGACGAGGACGGCCGCGTCAACGTCAACCGCGTCAAGACCATGGGCGAAAAGCAGGCGGTGTTCGACACGCTGTACAAAGTGTTGGAGCGCAACGAAGGCGTGACCCATGTTGGCGAATTGGATAAGGAAATGGCGCAGCTGGCGCTGAACATCATCGACTGGTCGGACCACGACCAGCTGAAGACCGACGTCGACCCGGCGACGCGCAAGCTGCTGGAATCGCAGGGCGCGGAGGGCTCGCCGTACGCGCGGCGCGGCGGCAAGGTCAAGGACGCGGCGTACGACACGACCGAGGAAGTGCGGATGGTCGACGGTATGACGGACGCGATCTGGTGCAAGTTGCGAAAACAATTGACGGTTTACCAGACCGAGAAGCTGAACGTGAACACGGCGAACATCGAGGTCATCAAGGCGCTGATTTGCAAGAACCTGGCGAACCCGGCGAACGAGAACATCGCATGCGCGCGTGGCTTCCAGCAGAACGCGTTTGTGCCGGTGAACATCGCCGGGCAGTACATCGAGGTCTGCCGGACCCTGAAAAAGATGGTGTTTTCACCGCCTTTCGCCAATCCGCAGCGCTTTGTGCAGTTCTTCAGCCGGCTGGGCATGGTGCTGCCGCCGGACTACACGCAGGTGCTGCAGATCAACCAGCAGCGGATGCTGGATGACATTGGCACGACGGGCAAAATCGTGCGCATCGAGGCGTACGGCACGTCCGGCAAGGTCGAGAAGAAGATCACGGCGCTGCTCGACACGTCGACGCAGAAGTATGTGTACTGGAACGAAGATTGAACGGTGATTGAGGTAAGGACGCTATGGCACACCGGATTTTAGGCCTGGACATCGGCCGACGCGCGCTGAAGCTGGCGATTGTCGACAAGACGTTGCGGCAGTCATCGCTCGCGGGCTGGGACGAGGAGCCGCTGCCGCACGACGCGTCGGACGACACCCGCGCCGCCGCGCTCAAGCGCTTGATGGACCGCAACTTGCGCGCCGATGACGTGCTGGCGGTGAGCATGCCGACCGACGCGGTGATGCACCGCGTGCTGACGTTCCCGTTTCGCGACGACAAGAGCATCCAGGAAGCCGTCGGCTTCGAGCTGGAGAACCACATTCCGGTGCCGGTCTCGGAGCTGTGCGTGGACTACACGCGGCTGGGCGAAAAGGACGGCCAGACCGAGGTGCTGGCGATCGCCGCGCATCGGGAAACCGTGCAGGATCAGCTGGATTGGCTGCGGTCCGCGGGCATCGAGCCGCGCCGTCTGGGCCTGACGGCGCTGGCGTATGCGGCGCTTGTGCGCAAGCTGCCGGACATGGCGGCGGGCTGGACGATGGTCTGCGACATCGGCACGCGCTCGACCGACGTGGTGCTGCTGCACGACGGAAAAACCGAGGCGGTGCGCAGTCTTTCTGTCGGCAGCAACGCGGTGGCGGGGATTTTTGCCGGCCACTTCAAGTCGGACAAGCCGGTGGAAGACGTGCTGGAGCAGCACGCGTGGCTGCTGCCCGGCGGCGCGACGGCGGAAAATACCGATGAGCGGCGGCTGGACGCAGCGACGCGCGAGGCGCTGGAGCCGCTGACCCGTGAGCTGCGGCAGACGCTGGCGTACGCGATGCGGCGGTCGCGGGTGCGGCCGGATCGGCTGATCGTCACCGGCGGCTTGTGCAAGCTGGCGGGTCTGGACGAATACCTGGAGCGCGCGCTGGGCCTGCAGGTCATGGGCGTGCGGCTGAACGAGCTGCCGGACCAGCGGCTGAGCGAGGCGCCGACGCTGGGCGATCGCGGCGCGCTGGCGGTGGCGCTGGCGCTGGCAGCGGCGGACACGGCGGCGGCGGACGATGACGTCAACTTCCGGCAAGGCGACCTGGCGTACGAAGGCGACTTCAAGGTGCTGCGGGCGCGGCTGCCGATGCTCGTGGCGTTCGGCGTGCTGGTGGTGCTGCTGCTGGGCGTGAAGGCCGGGCTGACGTGGAAGGCGCTGGCGACCGAGCAGGACGCGCAGATCGCGCACCTGGAGCTGATTTCCAAGACCTTGATCGGCAAGAGCTCTGGCGATTTTGACTACGTGCAAAAAGAGCTGATGCGCGAGCCGAGTCTGGACGTCGCGGCGCTGTATCCCGACCTGTCGGCGTTCAAGGTGCTGGAGGAGCTGTCGCAGCTCATCGACAAAGTGACTGAGCCGCCGGATGTGCCGGAAGTCGGCGGGCCGGGCGAGCCGAACGCGCCAAATCCCGAGGCGCGATCCCCGGTTGTACCGCTCGGGCCGGTGGCCGATCCGGCCATGCGCGCGGCGGGGATGATTCGGCCGCAGGCGGTCAACCCCGATGAGGAAGCGGCGCCGCCGCCGGTGGACCCGCGCAGCGAACGCAGCAACCGCTCCTCGCTGCTGCGGCGGCCGCCGGAGCCGACGGACATGGGCACGCCGACGAGCTTGTTGGCGGGGGCGCGCAGAGCCGAAGGGCTCAAAGCGGAAGGCGCGAAGGACGCGGTCAAGAAGGACGCGGACAAGAAGGACGACAAGAAAGACGACGACGGGGACAAGGCCGACAAGCCGTTCACCGGCCACAAGATCGAGCTGGGCGCGGTGCAGATTGAGCGCA
>CAIPXZ010000079.1 GCA_903869075.1 uncultured Myxococcales bacterium
CGGTGGCGGCTCCGGCGGCAGCGGCCGCGGCGTCACCGGCAGCGGCGCCGGGCGCACCGGCGGCGGCGTCACCGGCGGCACAGTGGCGATCTCCGGCGCCGGCGTCCCCAGCGTCGTCCAGTTGCCCAGCGACGGAAACGTGAAGTTGCCAGTCGTCGTCATCGGCGAGCGCGGGCGCGGCAGCGGCGGCGGCACGGGCGTCGTCGGCGTTGGCGTCTCCTGCCGTCGCGGCGGCGGCGTCGTCGTCGGCAGGGCAGGCGGCCGGCTGGGCGTCATCTCGACGTCGTCAAAGCTGGCGATCAGCCCGGTCACGCGCTGGCTGCGGCGCACCGCGACGGCGACCTGGCGCTCTTCCGGAAAAATCCGCGACAGCAGATGCGCCAGACCATCGGGCTCGCGCCCGCCGCCGCAGTGCACTTGCCATGCCAGCAGCTCGTCGCGCAGCGTCAGCGCCTCCGGATAGCGCCGGTCGGGATCGATGGCCATCGCGCGGGCGACGATCGCTTCCAATTCCGGCGGAATATCCGGCACATGCACATGAATCGGCACCACCGGGCGGTGCAGCATCGCGTCCAGCCGCTCGGCGACGTCCTTGGACGGAAACGGCCGCTTGCCCGTCAGGCACTCGTACATCAGCACGCCGAGCGAGAACAGGTCCGCGCGCCGGTCGATCGGCTTGCCGGCGGCTTGCTCCGGCGACATGTACCGCGGCTTGCCGACGACGCCGCCCAGCGGACGCGCCGCGTCCAGCACCCGCGCCACGCCAAAATCAATCAGCTTGACGGTGCCGGCAAACGAAATCATCAAGTTGTCGGGTGAGACGTCGCGGTGCAGCAAGCACAGCGCCTCGCCGTCCTGGTTCGAGAAATCGTGAATGTACGCGAGGCCTTCGCACGCCTGGACGGCAATCTCGGCGATCGCCCACGGCGGCAGGCGCGTCCGGCCGCTGCGCTCTTTCAGCGCCGCCATGGTTTGGCGCAGCGTGCGGCCGACGATGTACTCCATGGCCATGAAATAATGGCCATCCTTGCAGCCGAGGTCGAAGGTCTGCACCACATTCGGGTGCGTCAGTTCGGCTGCCAACGACGCTTCCTGAATGAACAAATCGATGAGGCTCTGGTGCGTCGCAAAATCCGGCCGCAGCGTCTTGAGCGCGACGCGCTTCTCGAACCCGGCGCTGCCGGTCATCCGCGCCAGCCAAACCACGGCCATGCCGCCGGCGTCAATGCGCGACTGCACTTCGTACCGGCCAAAGCGGGTGCCGACGAGGTTGGATTCTGGCGGAACAACGTCCAAGGTCCGTCTCCTCCGATTACGACGGCGCGGCGGCAAATACCCAGAGCATGCCCGAGCTCCGATTTCCGGAGGCAAGCGTCGGCTGGCGATTTATCACCTGCGCATCCCGATCGAACTGGCGAATTGCCTCGCGAAACACGCTGTTCCGGCAGACAATCGCATCCAGTAAGCTACCTCAGCCGTCTCCCCACGGCCCGCGGTCGGCGCACGCCAAAGCGTACCCAGCCGCGGATGAAAGAGTGATACCAGAAGACAAATGTCGTCAAGCCGTCCAGTCACGGCGATGTCATGAAATGGGTTTCGTTTCGTGTAGACCAACAGCGAGAACACCGGAGATCGCAAGCGGCAGAGGCATTCGCTGCGATCGACGCCAGCCCGCCACGGCGGCCAAAAATCGCCTCGGCGTAGGGCTTTCCCTGCGGCGCCCCCCGCACGCGACGCGCGCGAATTGCAGCATGAACCGCACCTCCGGGATCCCATTGCATTTTCGACTGACGACGGCGACTGTTTCGGGTACACTCCCGCGACGTTCGCGCCCCCCGCGGCGCGCTTTTTCTGCCCGCTGGAGGACTGGATGAAACGATTTCTGCTGATTGCACTCGGAATGCTCGGATTTGCTGTCGTGCTCGTGGCCGCGGCCTTTGCCTCGGCGTTTGTTGGCAACGCGCCGCTGCAGCCCGGGCTGGTGGACGGCTTTGTCCACGTCGTCAGCGAGGACTACGTGACGGCCGACATTCTGGATATCGGCGACGGCAAAGTCGCCCTCATCGACGCCGGTGTGGACCCGACGGGCAAGGCGATTCTTGCGGAGCTGGCGGCGATGAAGCTGGACGCGCACGCGGTTTCGGCGATCTTTTTGACCCATGGCCACACGGATCACGTCGCCGGCGCGGTCGTCTTTCCGGATGCCAAGGTCTACGCGCTGCAGGCGGACGTCGCGCTGGCGGAAGGTCGCGTCGGCGGTCACGGGCTGATCACGCAGCTGATGCCGGTGAAGCCGACGGGCGTGCACGTGACCCGCGCGCTGACCGACGGCGAGGTCGTGCAGGTCGGCAACCGCGCGGTGCACGTGCTGGCGATCCCAGGGCACACCGCCGGCAGCGCGGCGTATCTGGTGGACGGCGCGCTGTTTTTGGGCGACAGCGCCGGTGCCACCTCGGACGGCACGCTCAAGGCGGCGCCCAAGGTCTTTAGCGATGACCCGACGCAAAACCGGCAGTCGCTCAAGGCGCTGGCAGCGCGGTTGGGCACCGAGCACTTGGACGTCAAAACGCTGATTTTTGCCCACACTGGCCGTCTCGCCGGCCTCGCGCCGTTGACCCGCTTCGCCGCCAACAACTGACAAAACTGCCGCGCTGGCTTGCGGTTCGCGGCGCTTTGTGATTCGTTACGCGGCGATGACGCCTTCGCAACATCGCGCCGCTCTCGCCGTCGACATTGCGCTCGCGTGGCTCACCGTCTGGTTCCTGTACCGCGCTGGGCTGCACGTGTCGCTGGGTTCGGCGATGGTCTGGGCGGGCGCCTGGCAGGACCTGCTGTGGACGGCGCTGGCGACGCTGGTGGCGCTGCTGCTGGGCTGGCGCTGGCAGTGGCCGGGCGTGCTGCTGACGCTGCCAATCCTGACGTTTTGCGTCGTCGATGCGCGGGCTTACGCGATCCTGCTGGCGGCGCTGCACCAAGGTGTCGACAAGACCTGGGTGCGCGACGCGTACCTGTCCGGCGAGCTGCTGGCGGTGGACGCCAATACGCAGCCGAGTGACGTGGCGCTGATTGCCGGCGCGCCGCTGCTGCTGCTGACGCTGCGCTGGCTGCCGCACGGCCGCGCGCGCGTGCGCCCGCGGGTGGTGCTGGTGCTGGCGGCGCTGTTCACCGTTGTCAGCCTGCTGGCGCCGACGCGGACCTGGGAATGGTCGGCCGATGCGACGCAAAATCCTTTGGCCTACCTGATGTTGCACGAGCAGGAGCTGGACGTCGCTGGTCTGCCCGTGGCCGATGGGCCGCCGGCGGATGTCTCGCCGACCGACGCGCTGCGGCTGACCGATGCGCGGCTTGTCGATCCGCTGCCGGGCGACAAACAGCTGCCGCCGCCGGCAGACAAGCCGTGGAATGTCGTGTGGATCATCATGGAATCCACGGGAACCCGGTATTTTGAAGGCGAAACCTTCCCCAACCTCCCGCCGATGCCAACGCTGCGCAAGCTCGCCGACGAGGGCTGGTATTTGGCGCACCATCAGTCGCCGTCCAACTCGAGCGCGACGAGCATTTTCGCGCTGCTCAGCGGGCTGACACCGGCGCCGCAGATGCAGATGTTCAGCATCGCGCCGGACAACTACGTGCCGGCGCTGATGCGGTATTTACCGAATAATTACGAAAAGTTCCTGTACACGCCGGGCAAGCTGTCCTATTTCTTTCCGCAGCCTTTCCTCGCGCACTCCGGACTCACGGAGCAAGTCGGGTTTGCCGAATCGACGGTGACCGCTGTGCCCGCCGGCGAGGGGCTGTGCAAGGACGAAATCGCGGTGATGGACACGTTCCTGGCGCGGCTGGCGGGCGCCCACGAGCCGTTTTTCGGCATCTACTACAGCTACGTGCCGCACTGGCCGTACACGGATTATGGAGCGGACAAGCGGCGTTACGCTGGCGAGGGCCGCATCGACAAGTACCACAACAGCCTGTGGCTGCTGGACACGCAGATCGCCCGGGTCGTCGAACAGCTACGGCAGCAGGGCGTGCTGGACCGGACGATCCTTGTGCTGGTCGGCGACCACGGCGAGGCGTTTGGCCAGCACGCGCGCAACTGGGCGCACGCGCGCGGCAGCTACCGCGAGAATTTCGAGACCCCGGCTGTGCTGTGGCAGCCGCGGCTGTTCCCGCCGCGGCGCATCGATCACGAGACGCAGCACATCGACCTGCTGCCGACGGTGCTCGACGCGCTGCGGATCCCGTACGATCCCGCGCTGTTGCAAGGCGAGTCGCTGTTTGACCGCCGCTGGCGCCGCAAAGTCCAGTTCTTCTGGGCGAACGAGGGCATGGTCACCGCGCAGCGCGACGACGGCGTCAAGATGTCCTGGTCGCCGCTGGACAAGCGCTGCCGCGTCATGGACTTGCACGCGGATTGGCTGGAGCAGCATCCGCAGCCGTGCGCCACCCAGCCAGAATTGCTGGGTATTTTGCGCTGGTTCCGCGATCACCAGCTGGCGCAGCTGCCGGCCTACAGCGAGGCGGTGCGGCTGCGGCAGCCGTTCGGCGGCCACAACGTGCCGTAAAAGCTGCGCTATTTCGGTGGCTTGCCGACGATGACGACGTCGCCTGACACGGTCAGTTCGCTCGAGCAATACAGCAGGTAAATCCGCGTTGCGTGGTCTTCGCGCAGGTTGACGAGCGCCTCGTTTGGCCCGAGCTTGGCGGCTTCGAAGAGCTTGGCCATCGCTTCGGCGTACGTCGCATCGCCGACTGGGAACAGGCAGAGCAGGGTGCCGCCGCTGGAGCTGGCGTTGACGGTTCGGGCGAATTGGAAGCCGTGGCTCATGTCGTAGCGCAGGCTGTGGACGGTGCTGGCGTCCCGGACGAAGCCGTAGTGAAAGCCGCAGCCGCTGGCGAAAGTGAGCGCAAGTGCCAACAAAGACAAACGAATTGGGCGCATCGGCGGCTCCAGGCGAGGTAAGGACGACTGCGAGTGTCGACGGCGGCGGCGCTGGCGTCAACCGAGCCGCTGCGCGCGCTTGACCCAGCCGATGCCGTGGACGAAGCTGCCGCGGCGGCTTGCCGCGCCCGGAGTGCCCATGTCGCGCCTGTTTCGCCTGTTCGGCTTCCTGCTCTGCGCCAGCCAGGCACCGGCCTGCGGCGGCTGCTACAACACCGGCACGCCGCAGGACTTCCAGACAAGCCCCGTCGTTGCCTGCCTGACGTTCACCGCGCCCGCCATCAGCGCCTGCACCGGCGGCGTGCTCATCACCATCCACAACGCCTGCAGCGAGGCGCTGGCGCTCGACGTTGGCAGCGCGCCGGCGGGCGGCACCGGCACCGTGGAAGGCGCGTCTGACGGGCCGTTGGACGCCAGCGGCCGCCACTTCTTCGACGCCAAGCTCGGCACCAACGCCATCCACGTCAGCTACGTCATCCGCTGAGGCGGCGGCAGTCAGTCCTCCGGCAGCTTGCCCGTCGGCAGGCCAAACCGCTCGCGCGCGCCCATCTCCGAGCCGCGCTGCACCGCGCCCTTGCCAAACCGCTCGCGCAAGCTGTCCAGCGCGCTGTCCAACTTCGCGTTTTTCTTGCGCTCTGGCTCACCAAACAGCAGTCCCTGGACCGGCGCGCTCTCGGGCTGCAGGTCGTAAGCGCCGAGGCCAATCAGCCGAAAGCGCTGGTACAGGTCGAACTGCGCCAGCAGCTGGCACGCCTCACTGTAGAGCACCGCGCCGCTCGTCGTCGGCGGCCGCAGCACGATCTGCCGCGTAAAGCTCTGGAATTTGTGGTTTTTCAGCTTCACCCGCACGCCGCCCGCGCGTAGCCCCGCGCGCCGCAGCCGCCGCGCCACGCGATCCGCCGCCCGCAGCAAGTACGGTTCGATCGCCGCGCGCCCCGTCACGTCCTCGTCCAGCGTCTCCTCCGAGCTGATGCTCTGCGCCTCGCGGTCCGAGACAACCGCGCGCGGGTCATCCGCGTGCGCCAGCGCGTACACGTGCGCGCCCAGCGAACCCAGCCGCTGCTTGAGCCACAGCGGGTCGGCGCGCGCCACGTCGCCGATCGTCCGCAGGTCCAGGTTGCGCAGCTGTTCCTCGCCGCGCTTGCCGACGCCCCACAGCCGCGCAATCGGCAGCGGCGCCAGGAACGCGACCATCTCGTCCGGCGGCACGACCAACAGCCCGTCCGGCTTGCGGAAATCGCTCGCCACCTTGGCCACGTACTTGCAGCCGGAGACGCCGACCGACACGTTCAACCCGCCCGTCGCCCGCTTGACCGCCACCTTCACCGCGCGCGCCACGACGTCCGGCGCGCCCAGCAGCCGCTCGGAGCCGGTGAGGTCGACAAACGCCTCATCCAGCGACAGCGGCTCGACTTGCGGCGAAAATTCGGCGAAGACCGCCATGATTTGCTCGGAGACCTCGGCGTAGCGCTGCATCCGCGGCGGCACGATGATCGCCTGCGGGCAGCGCCGCTTGGCCTCGACCATCGGCATGGCGCTGCCAACGCCGAACGGCCGCGCCTCGTAACTGGCCGTGGACACGACGGAACGCGGGTGGTCGACGCCAATCAGCAGCGGTTTGCCGCGCAAGTGCGGGTTGTCCAGCTGCTCAACCGAGGCGTAGAAAGCGTCCATGTCGGCAG
>CAIPXZ010000080.1 GCA_903869075.1 uncultured Myxococcales bacterium
AGCTTCGGCGGTCGCGGCGGCAGCGGCGGCGGCGGCGGTGATTGGGGCGGCGGCGGCGGCGGCGGTCGCGGCGATTGGGGCGGTGGCGGCGGTCGTCGCGGCGGCAGCCGTGATGGCGGCGGCGACAACTGGTAGTTCACACCCGCTGAGGCCAAGCGCGCCCAGCTGTCGAGCATCTCCGGATGGCCCGACGACTGCCCTCGCCTGACCCGGTGGCGTCTGCAACCAGCACACGCTTTTAGGCACCCGGAATCGGCCCGCACCGCGCGGCTGATTCCGGGTGTCTTGTTTTTTGCGCCGTTTCGCACGCGCCCGCGCACGCGTCACGCGCAGGCAATGGCGCTGCAGGCGCTTATTTCGGTTCGCGGTAGCTGACGTCCCAGGCGCGCCGCGCTGCCGTCGCCGCCAGGTCCACTTTCCACGCGCCGGCCTCTTCGACAAGCGCCCAGTCGCGCTGCACGCCGTCGGACTCCAGCGTAATCACCAGCCCCGCCTCGCCGGTCTCCGTCCGCACCACGCGCGTCGGCGTCGGCGCCGGCTGCAGCCAGTACGGCGAGTCCTTGCGGCTGGCCACGCTGTTCAGCGCCGCCTCCACCAACGGCTGCGACGCGTGATCGACCAGCGCAAGCACGGCGCGGCGATCCTGGCGCAGCAACGCCGTCTCGAGCGCGCCCGGAACGTCCTGCGGCGGCGTGTGGCAAGCCGCCAGCGTGGTAGCCAGCACGGCACCGAAGATCAACGGCCGATGTCGGTGTGTAATCAAGGACATGAGCTGCCAATCCTCAAGAATGATCTGACATTGGCGCCGTTTGACCCGGCGATCGCCACGGTTTTCCGCCAACAGGCCGCCCGCCAAGTGCGCGCGCTGGCCGTGCCGATGGTTGAAAAACCGTTCAATCCTGTGGACATAGTGCGAAGGACGGGACTTGAACCCGTAAGCCCTTGCGGGCGCTAGCACCTCAAGCTAGTGCGTCTACCAATTTCGCCACCTTCGCGTCGTCGGACCGCGCGAAGCGGCCAAACCGGCGGTGGATGGTGCGCGCCCGGGCCGGCAAAGTCAAGGCAGGCTGCTACACTTTGGCCAGCCGCGGCCACCAGCCACGCTCGCGCTTGGTCAGGACGTGCGGATGCAGCGCCAGCCAGTGCCGCACCGCCGCCGGCGGCAGCGTCGTCCCCGGCATCGCCGCCAGCTCGGTCAAGCAGACCGCCTGGTGCAAAACCATCGCCAGCTCCATCCACTGCCGCATCGCAATCGGCGTGTCCGCCTCGTCGGTGGTCTCGATCCGCTGAATCTCGTCGGTCAGCAGTTCCTTGCGCCGCGTCAGCTCTTCGGCGAATTCCGTCGCCGCCAGGCCCGCCACGCGCTCGCCCATCCACGTCAGCCACGCCTCGTGCAGCTTGAGCCGCTGCACGTCGCGCAGCGTCTGCGCCGCCAGCACCGCGTGCGTGCCCTCCCAGCTCTCGGTCACCATCGCGTCGCGGTAGAGGCGCGGCAGCGGCGAGAAATCCTCGATGGCGCCATTGCCGCCCAGCACTTCAATTCCCTTGTGAATCGCCGCGGTTGCCTGGATCGAGGTCCAGTATTTGTTCATGTTCAAGCCCAGCCGCAGCGCCTCATCGCGCTTGCCGCTGGCTTCGAGCGCCACGAGGTCCATCGTGCTCGCCAGCATCGCCGCCGCTTCAACGAACAGCTCGCTGAGGATCGCGTCCATCGCCGCGAACTGGGCGATCGGCTGGCCAAAAGCGGTGCGGAACTGCGCATAGGTCGAGGCTTCCAGGAACGTGCGCCACGCCATGCCGCTGCACGCCATGGCGTTGAAGAGCCGCG
>CAIPXZ010000081.1 GCA_903869075.1 uncultured Myxococcales bacterium
ACCTCCACCGCGCCGTCGTCCAGCGCGCGCCGCACCTCAACGAGCGCGCCGCTTTGGCCGGTGCGAAACCGCCGCAGCATCGACAGGTAGAGCCGCCGCTTGCCCAGCACGCGCCGCAGACCGTTCACCATGTCCACGCCGTCCAGCTGGTCGGGCAGCGCGACATCCGCCTCGATGACCGACGCCGCGACGACCGGCGGACCTTGCGGCGGCCGCGGCGCGATCCACTTGAGCAGCGCCTTCCACAAGTCGTCCGGCTCGATCGGCTTCGCCACGTGGTCGTTCATCCCGACGTCCAAGCAGCGCTGCCGGTCGGCAGACATCGCGTTCGCCGTCATCGCGACGATCGGCAGCGTGCGCCAGCGCGGGTCAGCGCGGATCGCGCGCGTGGCCGTGACGCCGTCCATCACCGGCATCTGCATGTCCATCAGCACGAGGTCGTAGTCGGCCGTTTGCAGCTTGGCCAGCGCCACCGCGCCGTTCTCGGCGATCTCCACAAGGAACCCGGCGTCGTACAGCAGCTCCGTCGCCACTTCCTGGTTGATGGCGTTGTCTTCCACAAGCAGGATCCGCGCCCCGCGCAGCGGCGCGAGCGCCTCAAACAGGCCCGACGGCTTGTCGTGGGTTGTCGCCGGCGCCTCGATCGGCCCACCCAGCACGCGCATCACGCCGTCAAACAGCATCGACGCGCTGACGGGCTTGACAAGCAGGTCCTCAATGCCCGCCGCCGCCGCGCCGATCATGACCTCTTCGCGGCCGTACGCCGTGACCATGATGAGGTGCGGCCGCGCCTGCAGCGACGTCGCCTGTAGCCGCCGCGCGGTCTCGATGCCGTCCAGCTGCGGCTTCAGCCAGTCGAGAAAGACGATTGAAAACGGGTGATTGTCCGCATCTGCCGCGGCGATCATCGCCAACGCCGCGCTGCCCGATGCCGCCTGCGACACCGACAGGTTCATGTTGCGCAGCAACTCCGCCAGCACCAGGCGCGCATTCTCATTGTCGTCGACAACCAGCACGCGCTTGCCTTCCAGGTCGCTCGACAGGCCGAATTTGCGCGGCGCGCCGAGGCTCCGCTCCAGCTTGGCGGTGAACCAGAACGTGCTGCCTTTGCCGGGCGCGCTCTCCACGCCGACGTTGCCGCCCATCAACTCCGCCAGCTTTTGCGAGATCGCCAGGCCAAGCCCGGTGCCGCCGAATTCGCGCGTTGTGGAGGTGTCAGCCTGCGAGAAGCGCTGGAATAGCCGGCTGATTTGGTCGGCGGACAAGCCGATGCCGGTGTCGCGGACCGCGAAGTACAGCAGCACGCCGCTGCTGTCTTGCGCCTGAACGCGAATGACGACGTCGATCTCGCCGGTTTCCGTGAATTTTACAGCGTTATTGCAGTAGTTGATGAGGACCTGGCCCAGCCGCAGCGGGTCGCCGATGAGCCGCGACGGCACATCGCGGTCGACGGCAAAAACCAGCTCGAGCCCCTTGAGCGTCGCCTTTTCAGCGATCAGCGTGGCGACGTTATCCAGCACCTTCTCCAGTTCAAATTCCGCGTGCTCCAGACTCAGCTTGCCCGACTCGATCCGCGAAAAGTCCAAGATGTCGTTGATGATGCCGAGCAAATGCCGCGCCGAACTCTGTATTTTTCCAACGTAATCGCGCTGCCGGCCGGTCAGCTCGGTCTTCAGCACCAGGTACGACATGCCGATGATCGCGTTCATCGGCGTGCGGATCTCGTGGCTCATGTTGGAGAGAAAATCCGACTTGGCGACGTTGGCCTTCTCCGCCATCGCTTTGGCCGCCGCGAGCTCACTGTTGTTGCTGGCCAGCTGCTTTTGCGCCGCGTATTCCTCGGTGACATCGCGAAATACAAGCACGGCGCCGACGACGTGGCCGGCGCGGTCGCGGATCGGCGCACAGCTGTCGGCGATGGGACATTCGCTGTGACCGCCGCGGGCAATCAGCACCGTGTGGTTGGCAAGTCCTTGAATCGAGCCATCTTTGAGCGTCGTCATCACCGGCGTCGCCGAGACCTTGCGCGTTTCCTGGTTGATGATGTGAAAGACCGTCTCGATCGGCTGGCCGCTCGCCTCCGCCAGCGTCCAGCCGGTGAGCTTCTCGGCCAACGGGTTGAGCAGCGTCACGGCGCCAGCGTGGTCGGTCGCGATGACGGCGTCGCCAATCGAACTCAGCGTCACCGCCAGCCGCTCCTCGCTGATTTGCAGGGTCGCGAACGCCTGCTGCAGCCGCGCGCTGGTCTCGACTTGCGCGTCCAGCAGCCGCTTGGTCTCCTCGCTGACCCGGTCGCGCGCCCGCTGCTGCGCCTGCCGGTACGTGGCCAGCGCGAAAAGGAACGCGACGAGGACGCCCAGCCCGCTGGCCACCGCGATGACGACGAACAGCTGCCGCAAGCTCGCCTGATAGTCGGCGTCCACGCGCCGCGACTCGGCCTCTTCCAGCGCAGAAAACTCCTGAATTTCCGAGCGGATGCCGTCCATGTACCGCTTGCCCGGACCGTGCGCCACGAGCGCCGTCATCGCCGCGACGTCGCCGGCGTCACGCAGCGCGATGACCTGCGCCAGCTCGGCCATCTTGGCGTCCAACAGCGGCACGATCGTCGCGAGGTGCGCCCGCGCCGGCACCAGCATCGGCTGTGCGCGCAGGTCCCGCAGCTGGCCGCGCACGCGATCGCGCACGCCCAGGTACGGCGCGAGGAACTGCCGATCGCCGGTGACGCAGTAACCGCGCTGGCCGGTCTCAGCGTCCTTGACGTCCGACAGCAGCGCCCCAGCCGTGCGCGTCAGGGCGCCGATCTGCTGGCGGGCTTGCGCGGCGGCGTCCATCTGCGCAAAAGCGCGAAACGCCAGCGCGACGCCGATGCCGATGAGCACGGTGACGAAGGTGACCGAAACGACTGTTTTCAATTCAATTTTCATGCGCGGGCGCCTCCGAAGGCAGAGCGGTCACTTGACGAGCATCGCGGCCAAGCCGAGCAACATGCCCATGCTGGCGACGTCCGTGGCGGTGGTGAGAAAGATGCTGGAGGCGGTGACGGGGTCAGCGCCGACGTGCTTGAGCAGCAACGGCACGACAGCGCCGGCAATGCCGCTGATGACGCAGCTGCCGATCATCGCCAGGAACACGACCGTGCCGAGCATCCCCGCCGCCGGCAGGTGCTGCAGCGTCGCGACGATGAACATGCAGCCGCCGGCGACGAGACCGACGAGCGCGCCGTTCAACAGCCCCAGCACCGCCTCCTTGCGCATGAGCGCGGCCTCGCGACCGCTCCGCAGCTCGCCGAGCGTCATGCCGCGCAGGGTAATCGCCAGCGCCTGGCTGCCGGTATTGCCCGACTGTCCCGCCAACACGGGCAGGAACATGGTCAGGATCAGCAGCCGGTCAATCGTGCCCTGGAACAGCCCGACGACCGCCGCGGCAACAAACGCCGTCAGCAAGTTCAGCTGCAGCCACGGGTGGCGCATCCGCAGGCTGCGCAACCACGGCGTAAACGTCCGCTCCTCTTTCTCGACGCCGACCATGGTACCGGGCTGCAGCGTCAGCTCAATCGAGCGCTGGCGCTCCGCCAGCACGGCGTCATACAGCCGCGTCACTTCATCGCTTTTGCGGCGAATTTCAGCATGGCTCGCCTCCACCTCCGCGACTTTTTGCTCCAGCGCCTGTGCGTGCGCCTGCAGCGCGAGGTGGTTGCGGATGCGCGCCAGCGCGATCGGCGGGCTGATGGGCTTGGTGATGTAGTCGACCGCGCCGAGCTCCAGCCCCTGCTGCTCGCTCTCGATTTCCGCCTTGGCAGTGATGAAAATCACCGGAATGTGTTTTGTCGCCTGGGCGTGCTTGAGGCGCCGGCACACTTCATAGCCATCCATCCCCGGCATCATGATGTCCAGCAGGATGAGATCCGGCGGCGTATCTGACGCCGCGATTCGCAAGGCTTTTTCGCCGGTGTTGGCGACCTGGACGCGGTAGTCGTCCTTCAACAAGCTGGCCAACAACAACAGGTTTGTTGGCATGTCGTCGACAACGAGAATGGTCACTGGGCGGTGGGCGGGGAGGTGTGGCGTGGCTTCCTCGATCCGCCAAAGTGGCCACGACGGCAGTGCGTCGACGGGGCTACTGGCGAGAAACAGCTGGGATAATCAACAAGCGGTGCCTAGCCGAAATCGCCACACCGTAGGGACACGTTAGCCCGCGACGACACCGGGGCCACAGCAGTACGGTGGTGAGGCGGGGACGGAGAACGATGACGGTGGGCGCAATCTGCGCCGACAGTGGTGAGATACTTTGGCATTTTCTTGCAATCACGACCGTAATTTCTTGGGAACGGGACCGCCGTGCGCTCCCGGTCACAACTCAACCGCGCAGCCGCGGGCGGCGACACCGCTCCGCCGCTGCGCTGCTGGTCACTTACTTGCCGACTTGATTGAGCTTGTCAGCAGCCGAACTGAGCGACTCGCCCGCCTTGTGCGCCGCGTGCTGGGTCGCATGCTCGGCCTGGACGGCGGCGTGCACGGTCGCATTTTTGGCGACAACGGCGGAGTGATCGACGGCGTGCTCCCCCTTGTGCAGCGCTGCCGACGCGGCGTGGACGACCTTGCCCGTCGTTTCCACAACCACATCCTTCACATGCTCCGCAGTCTCGGTAACTTTGTTGATGAAATCCGTCATGGCAAACTCCTGGGCGATGTCGACAAACCGGCGACGCGGTGGCAGACAAAACGGCGCGGCAGGCGTTCGACGAACACCGAAAATCCTGCCACCCGACTGTCAACCGCTCCAAGATAAGCCGCCATCTCTCGCGCGCAACACCGCATCGACACAAGATTTTTTCTGAACGAAAAATCAACGCGTCCTTGCCAGCATCTCTCGTGCATCCTAACTTTCAGACTGCATGTTCCGCTTGCACCGCTCGGTGCGCAGTCGATGATTGTGCCGGTCCCGCTCTTGCGCGCGGCCGCGACAACGCCTCCCGGTGGGCCAGACGTCCCTGAGGCGGTTGCGATGCTTGAAATTTGGTTGTGGTTGTCCCTGGCGCTGACGCCGCCCGCGCCGGTGGTGCAAGTGCCGCCGCTGGTGCAGGCGCTGCCGCCGGTGCCGTTTGCCGGCTGGATTCTGCCCGGTCTTGTCTACCTGCGGCACGCACCGCGGACCTCGTCCGAGCTGGCGGGCGCGCTGCGGCGTGGCGACGTGGTCGAGGTGACGCAGGTGGTGGCGGACGAGACGGGGGCGCAGCCGTGGGCGCTGGTGGCGGGCGGCGGGGCGCTGCGGCTGGCGGCGATTCGCCCGGGCAGCGTGCGTGATCCCGGCGCGGAACTGGCAGCTGCGGATGCGAATTTCGCCTACGCGCGCGTGCGCCAGCCGAACACGCCGGTGTTTGCCGGTCCGGATGCCAAGACCGCCGTGCGCAATCGCCAAAAGGCCGGACGGCTGCTGGCTTTTGCCCCGGAACCGGCGCTGCTGACGCGCGGCTGGCTGCACCACGCAGGCGGCGGCTACCTGCGCCTCAGCGACGTCCAGCCGCTGACGCCATCGCCGTTTGTCGGTGAGCCGCATCCGCACCTGCAGTTGGCGATGCTCCGCCGCGCGGCACAGCCGCAGCCGGGCGCGCCCAAGCTCGCACGTTACGCGCGCGCGCCGGTGCTGGCGGAGGCGGGCAATCGCGTGCGCATCGCGGCCGGCCAGCTGCCGCGTTCAGCGGTCCGGATCGCCTAGGGCACGCCAGGCCAACGGAAATACCCAAAAACGCCAAGTGGTTGCACGTCGATCTGGCCGAGCAAATGCTGGTGGCCTATGAGGGCGAGACGCCTGTCTACGCCACGCTCGTCTCCACCGGCCTGGCCATCCACCCCACCAAGACCGGCGTGTTCCGGATCTTCGCCAAGACCATCCACAGCACGATGCGCGGCCACGGCTGGGCGGATTACGTGGCGGAGGAAGTGCCCTGGGTGCTGCACTTTTATCAGGGCCAAGCGCTGCACGGGACGTACTGGCATGACCAGTTTGGCATCGTCAAGTCGCACGGCTGCATCAACCTGTCGATGGCCGACGCGCGGTGGTTGTTTGCCTGGCTGCCGCCGGCGCTGCCCGCGGGCTGGCATACGATCCTCGCCGGCGCGCACGATCCGGGCGTGTACATCGACATCGACCGCGGCGGGGCGCGCACGCACCTCCTCGCCCCACCGCTGGCGCCGCGCGCCGGTTACCAGTGGGCGATCGACCACCGCGGCGCGACCCAGGTCAAGCTGCAGGGGCTGCCGTAGCGGCAACCGGCTACAGCGGTCGGCGGCCCTGAATCACGCGAATCAGCACCGTGACGATGGCGAGCACCAGCAGGATGTGGATGAACCCGCCCATCGTGTAGGACGTCACAAGACCCAGAATCCACAGGACAATCAAGATTGTAGCGAACGTTACCAGCATGGCAGCCCCCTCAGACACCCGCGCCCGCCGCCCGACGCTTGGGGTCGTCGGGCCGGGGGCAGCGGACGCCAATTACGCGTGATGGTTGTGTTTCTCGGCCGTCGCGGCCTTGGCCGAATTCGCCAGCGCGTCCGCAAACGCGTCGCCGCCCGCTTCCACCGCGCCCGCAAGCGCGTGCGGCAGCCCGACCGTGCGATCCCGCGCCGTCTGCGCCAGCCGGCGGATGTCCGCGCGCGTGTCCGCGCCCGAGCGCGGCGCCGTCAGCAGCGCGATGCCGGCACCCAGCGCGGCGCCGCCTACCAATGCCACGACCATCTCCGTTGCTGTAAAACCACCTGTCTGCTTGTCATTCATCGGAACCCTCACTTGGCGGGCGGCCCGCCGGAACTTCGCTCGCGCCACCTGGCGCCAGTCGTAGGTGTGCGGCGTCTTCGGCGCGGACGTTGCGAAACGCCTGGAAGGCCGCGGCAAGCGCCGGTCCAATCGCCGCGCCGACCGCTGAAGCCGTGCGCACCGAGGCCTGCAGTTGGTTGATTGTCGTCGTCAGCCCGCCGACGGCCGCCATGAATTCCTGCACTTGCGGCCGGTGCTCGGCTAGCCCCGCGGTCACCAAGCGCAGCTCGCGCACCGTCGCCTGCACTTCATCCAGCGTCCGCGCCAGCTTCGGCGTCGTCACATCCAGCACCGTCTGCGCCGAGCGCAGCGTCGCGCGCAGCTGGAACAGCAGCGGCAGCAGCGCGCCAGTCAGGACGGCGGCCAAGATCACTAGCAGGCTGCTGAAGATGCACCCTCCGACTACCGCGGACAGGCCGTTCTCGCGGCAAACGGCGCTCGCATGACCGCAGCCACTCCGCACGCGCCGTTTGCCGCGCCTTCAGGCGCCATTTTCGCCCC
>CAIPXZ010000082.1 GCA_903869075.1 uncultured Myxococcales bacterium
ACCAAAGTCGGGTGGACCCCGGCACGATAGTCAGGAATTCGCGCGGACGCCCTCAGCGCACCAGCAGGTCCATCACGGCGCCCCGGCAAGCGGCGCGTAATCTCTTGATCTCATTTTGTTTTTCTGACGTCGCAAGCATCTGCAGGAGGTAACCGTCGGTCATGGCGCGGACGGCGGTCGCGAGGCGCAAGGCGTCGGGCGCGTGCCAGCACGCTTGGGCGTGGCCGCGCGCCAGGAGTTGGCTGAGCCGGTAGGTCCAGCTGCGGCCGTAGTCCGTGGCGGCGGCGCGGGCATGGCGCGGTTCGCGGTCCAACTGCAGCAACCACGCGAGCCGGATCGGCGAATCGTCGCTTTCCGCCGCGTCAAACTGCTGGTTCAGCCAGTGGCTCAGGTGCTGCCGCGGGTCGCCTTCGGCTTGGAAGGTCGTCTGCTCAAGCGCCTGCCGTGCCGCGAACACCGTCTCCGCGGTTAGCGTGAGCAGCCCCTGGCGATCGCGCACATGGTAGACCACGACGCTCTTGGCGAGCCCGCTCGCCCTCGCCACCGCCTGCATCGACAGTCCCGCAAGCCCGTCGCGAGCCAGCACCGCCATCGCCGCTTGGCCAATCGCATCGCGCCGTTGGCTGCCCCTCAGCGCCGGCTCGTCGCTCGCCGCCATGCTATCTCCCTTGAGTTACGCCCAGTTGGCCACGACCATGATGCAGTCGCCGGCGATGACGTGCTGGAACCGCGCGTGCGCAGCGGCGACCACCGCCTCATTGAAACTCCCCGGCTGGAACCAGACAACGCCCACTTGCGCCGGATCGAGGTCTGCCACCACGTCCAGCGCCACCGCGGGCGGCACCACCACGTTGGCGATCGCCACCGCTCCGCCGATATCCGCAACCCGTGCGTGCGCTGGCAGCCCGGAGATCTCGTCCGCGGTCGGATGGATCGGCAGCACGGTGTAGCCGTGGCGCAGCAGGTTGCGGATGATGATATTGCCGTACTTGGACGGGTCATTCGACGCACCAATCACCGCAATCCGCGTTGCCGGACCGTGAACGTGCAGCGCGTCGAGCGCGGGCTGGGGCAGGGACATGTGGTTCTCCGGCGGCAACTGTCGCGGGTTCCGCCGCGCCGGTCAAGGACGGGTTTGCGATCGGCGGCGGCCGCAAGGGACTATCTGAATAGCTAGTATACAGGTATCAACTTCTTCAGCCCTTGCCGCGTCGGCTGGAACTTGCTACTCACGCAGCCGTGGAAACGCCGCACGCCAACTTGCTGGACGCCAAATTCGCTGCCGAGGCGGAGGCTTTTGACGCCACCGACCCGCTGGCGGGGTTTGCCAAACAATTCCTGCGGCCGTCGACGCCCGATGGCCGGTCCATCCGCCACTTCGCCGGCCATTCGCTGGGCCTGCAGCCTTTGCAAGTGCGTGATTATGTGCAGGAAGTGCTGGATGACTGGGCGAGTCTCGGCGTCGAGGGCCACTTTGCGGCGCGGCGGCCGTGGCTCAGCTACCACGAGTTGCTGACCGAGCCGACGGCGCGGCTCGTCGGCGCGCTGCCGGCGGAAGTCGTGGTCATGAACACGCTGACTGTGAACGTGCACCTGATGATGGTGTCGTTTTACAGGCCGACGCCCAAGCGGTTCCGCATCCTGATCGAAGGTGGCGCATTTCCATCTGACCAGTATGCGGTTGCTTCCCAAGCACAATTTCATGGTTTTGACCCAGCGCTGGCGATCCAGGTGCTGTGGCCGCGTCCCGGCGAGGCGACGCTGCGGGACGCCGATATCCTCGAGACGATCGCCCGCGATGGCGCGGAGATCGCCTTGATTTTGCTGGGGAATTGCAATTATCTCACCGGCCAACGGTTCGACATGGCGGCCATCACGCGCGCCGGCCACACGCAGGGCTGTCTGGTTGGCTTTGATCTGGCGCACGGCGCCGGCAACTTGCTGCTCAACCTGCATGACGACGGTCCCGATTTCGCCGTCTGGTGCAATTACAAGTACTTGAACGCAGGTCCGGGCGGGCTGGGCGGCGTGTTCGTGCACGAGCGCCACCTGGCGGGCGGCGACATGCCGCGCTTTTGCGGTTGGTGGGGGCACGACAAGGCCGCGCGCTTCCAGATGGGCCCGCACTTCCAGCCGATGCCGACGGCGGAAGCGTGGCAACTGTCGAACCCGCCCATCCTGGCGCTGGCCGCGCTTCGGGCGTCGATGGCGCTGTTTGATGCCGCCGGCATGCCGGCGTTGACGCAAAAAGCCGCGTGGCTGACCGATTTTCTGCACCGCCAACTGCTGACCCTGCCGGCGGGCGCGGTGACGGTGCTGACGCCGCCGGAGCCGCACCGCCGCGGGACGATGCTGACCGTGCGCGTGCCGGGCAAGGCCGCGGAACTCGTGGGCTATTTGCAGCGGCACGGCCTGGAAGTCGACCTGCGGCGGCCCGACATCGTGCGCATCGCGCCGGTGCCGCTGTACACCGCGGCGCAGGACGTGGCCGCGCTTGGCGTGCGGATGCGCGCGTTTTGGGAGGACCATGGTTGATCGCACCCGCCCCGCTGACGTCGCGCTCATCGGCGCCGGTCCTGTCGGCAGCCTGCTGGCGCTGGCGCTCGCGCAACGCGGCCTGAATGTGGAGGTTTTTGAGCGCCGCCACGACATGCGCCGCCACAGCATCGCCGCAGGCCGGTCGATCAACCTCGCCGTCTCGGCGCGGGGCCGTCATGCGCTGCACGAGGTGGGCCTGGAAGACGCGGTGTTGGCGCAGACCGTGCCGATGTACGGCCGCTTTTTACACGCCCCGGACGGCGCGACGCGGCTGCTGCCGTACGGCCGCGATGACTCGGAGCACATCTCGAGCATGTCCCGTGGCGGCCTGAACCAGCTGCTGATGACCGAAGCGGAGAACACTGGTCGGGTGCAGATTCGCTTTCGCCAGCGCGTACTTGCGATGGATTTGCCGACGCAGACGCTCACGCTCGTGGACGAGGACACGGGCGTGCAGTCGCGCGTGGCGGCGCCGGTGGTGCTGGGAACGGACGGCAGCGCGTCGGTGTTGCGCGCCGCGATGGCGGCGCAGGCGGGCGCGGCGGTGAGTGAGGCGCTGCTGTCGGCCGGCTACAAGGAGCTGACGATGCCGGCGTTGCCGGAAGGGCAGCCCGGGACGCACGGCCATTTCGCCATGCTGCCCAATGCGTTGCACATCTGGCCGCGGGGCCGGTTCATGCTGATCGCGCTCGCCAACCCGGACGGCACTTTCACCTGCACGCTGTTCCTGCCGCACGCTGGCAGCGAGCCGTCGTTCGCCACGCTGACCGATGACGCGGCGGTGGCGGCGTTCTTTGCCGAATGGTTTCCCGACTTTGTGCCGCTGGTGCCGGACCTGTTGGCGCAGTTCGCGCAGGCACCGCTGGGCCACATGGTGACGGTCAAGGCGTGGCCGTGGCACTCGGGCGCAGTTGGGCTGCTGGGCGACGCCGCGCACGCGATCGTGCCGTTCTTCGGCCAGGGCATGAACGCCGGCTTTGAGGACGTGAGCTGGCTGATGACGCTGCTCGACGAGGCGTCCAAGCCGTACGATTGGCCCACGTTGCTGGCGGAGTTCGCCGCGATGCGCAAGAAAAACACCGATGCTATCGCGGACTTGGCGGTCGAGAACTTTGTCGAGATGCGCGACAAGGTCGCCGATCCGCAGTTCCTGCTGCACCGCGCTGTTGAAGCGGAGCTGGACAAGCGGCTGGGCGGCACGTACCGCTCGCGGTACCAGCTGGTGACGTTCACGCGCGTGCCGTATGCCGTGGCGCTCAACGCCGGCGCGATCCAGACGGACGTGCTGGCGGAGGTCTGCGCGGGCAAGACAACGCTGGCGGAGGTCGACCTCGACCGCGCGGAGGCGCTGATGCGCGCCAAGCTGCTGCCGTATCTGGACGGACGCTAACAGGAGATTCTGGCTATGGATTTGGCGATTGCGGGCAAGCGTGCCTTGGTGCTGGGGGCCTCTGCGGGGCTGGGCAAGGCGATCGCCGAGGCGCTGGTGGCGGAGGGCGTGCGCGTGGCGATCGTCAGCCGCGATCTGGCGCGGATCACCGCGACGCAGCTGGCGATCGGCGCGGAGGCGGCTTTTGCCCTCGATCTGGACGCGCCCGGCGCGGGCGAGCGCGCTGTCGAGCTGGCGCGGGCGGCGCTGGGCGGCGTGGACATCGTCTGCATCAACACCGGCGGTCCAGCGAAGGCGCCGTTTGTCGACGTGACGCCGGCGGTGTGGCAGCAGGGCTTCCAGAGCCTGTTTCTCAGCGCGATCGCGACCATTCAGGCCGCTCTTCCGCAGATGCGCGCGCAGCAGTGGGGGCGAATCCTGCTCGTTACGTCGGTTGCAGCCAAGGAGCCGATGCCGGCGCTGACGGTGTCCAACGCGCTGCGTGCCGGCCTGCTGGGGCTGACAAAATCGCTGTCGGACGAGGTCGCGGCGGACGGCGTGACCGTCAACGCGCTGCTGCCCGGCTTCACGCGCACGTCGCGGATGGCGCAGCTGGGCCTTACCGACGCGCACATTGCCGGCCAAGTGCCGGCGCGCCGCATGGGTGAACCTGCTGAATTTGCAGCACTTGCCGCGTTTCTTGCCTCGCAGCCTGCGGGCTACATCACCGGCCAAGCCATCGCGTGTGATGGCGGCTGGCTCCGTTCCACCTGATTGCATACTGGGTGCATATGCGTCTTTTTCTCGCGTCTTTTCTCGCCTTGACTGCGCTGCTCCTGACCGCCCGCCCCGTGCGCGCCGACGACAGCCCGATCGCCCCTGAAGATCTTCGCGCGCAGGCGCTCGCCGCCGATGGCGCCGTGCCGCCGGGCTGGAAGAACACGCTCTCGCTGGGCGCGACTTTCAGCTTCAACCAATCGGACCAGGTCGTCGGTTCGCCGGACGGAATTTCCCTGCAGCTGGGCGTGCTTGTGGATGGGCAGACGGCGTACACAAATGGCCGGCACACCTGGACGAGCACGCTGAAGGGCGCGTATTCCGAGTCCAAGACGCC
>CAIPXZ010000083.1 GCA_903869075.1 uncultured Myxococcales bacterium
CAACAACTCAGACGCGGGGCGCCCCGGACCGCCACGGCGGTCGCTCCCCGGCACAAACACACCGGATTCTGGCAGCGCCGGGGTTTGGGCACTACACTCTCTGGCGATGCGCGTTTCGCCTTCCCCAGCCAGCTCCGACCGCCCCGCCTCGCGCGCATACATACGCGCGCGAATTCTGGCGTGCGCCGCGTGGAGGGCGCGGCCATGAGCCAGCGATCGCGGTTCCTGCGGTTCCTGCGGCAGCTTGGCCGGTCGGTCTACCTCATCGTGATCCAGACCGCGGTGGGCGTCGCCGCGGCCGGGCTTTTCCTGTACCTCGCGCTGAATTCGCCGGCCTCGGCTGGCCTTGTCGGCAGCGTGCTGTCGCGCGTCCTGCCGGGCCACTTCGAGATCGGCGCGCTACAGTGGGGGCCGTCGCCGGGCAGCATCCACCTGCGCCGCGTGCGCATCACGGAGCCGTCGGGCCGCCCCGTCATCGCCGCCGCAGCGCTGGACGTGCAGCTGGACTGGCTGAAGCTGGCGAACGCGCTGGGCCGCGGCCAGCGTGAAATTCCGCTGTGGTTTGAACGCGTTCGCATCACCGACCCGGACGTACGCATCGAGGCCGATCGCTTTGGCCGGCTGCTGCTGCCGATGGCGTTCTCGGACCCGGACGAGCCGCCGTCGCCGACGCCGGGGCCGCGGATCCGCCTCGACGTGGCGCACTTGCGCATTGAAGGCGGCCAGTACCGCATGGCGCTGCCGGCGATCACGCTGCGGGCGGCGGGCATCCACTTGCGCGGCGCCGTGCAGATCCAGGTGCCGGGCGATGGCCCGGTGCAGGTCGCGTGGCAAGCGCAGGATGTGGTGGCGACCGAGGTCGACGTCGCGCCGTCGGCGATGGCGCGCCTGCCGCGGATTCCGACCGGCGCTGTGCAAGTCCGTGTAGCGCATGGTGATCTGACCGAGGTGCAGGTCCGCCGGGCAAACGTCCAGCTGCCGGCGATGCGGTCCTGGTACGACGCGACGCTGCCCGACACGACGGTCTCCGGCCTGGACATGTCGATCGCGCTGACCCCCGACGTGCTCGTGGAAGGCCGCGATGCCGACGTCGCGACGTCCACGCGATCAGCGTTTTTGGGCAAGCTGCTGGGCGAAAAATTCGACTGCCAGGCAGTCGTCGAGGGCGCGTTCCGCGTCGACCCGCAGGTCGGCTTCTCCGCGCACGCGCAGACCGCCGGCTGGGGCAAGATCGCCGGGTTCGTCGCCGAGCACGTCGCCGCGCAGGTCGAGGTCCACGCCTCGCTGCCGGGCCAAGCCGACGTGACAGTGGACGGCCGCGACCTGTGGATTCACGCCTACGGCGGCGCGATCCAGTCGCCGCACGTGCGCTACCGGATGCTGAACAGCCAGCCGCCGGAGTGCCTCGGCGCCAGCAACGACGCCTGCGATCCGGACGAGGCGACTGCCGAGCCGACCCACGCCGTCGACGGCCACTTCACTTTTGCCGACGTCCAGCCCGGCGCGGCGCTGCAGAGCGAGGCCGTCGCGCTGCACGGCACAGTTGTGGAGCAGATGACCGGCACGCTGTCGGGGTCGATCGACGCCGGCGTGCGCGTGCGGCTGGCGCCGGAGCTGGACTGCGACCTGCCGATGGTGCTGGACGTGGCGCTGGACAGCCACTTGACGATGGCCAATCCGCTGCCGGCGAGCGACACCGAGACCAACGCGCACGAGCCGCGGCCGGAGCGGCTGGATGAGGCGATCGCCGCGCTGCAAATCCATGGCCGGTTTGGCTACGCCACCGACGAGGAATGCCAGGAGCGCATCAGCCTCGACCATGTGCTGGTGTACGACCGCGGCGGACCGACGGCGACGCTGGCGGAGATCGAGCACAAGGACGGCGATTGGCTGCGCGCGGACGGCTACATCAACCTCGGCGACGACGACAGCAACCTGCGACTGGCCGCCGACGTCGCGAGCTTGCGGCGGCTGCTGGCGCCGTTTGGCATCGACGCCGTGACGGGCTCGGTGCGGATTTTTGACACGGAAGTCGACGGCGGCACCACCGATCCGGGCCTGCACGGCAAGATCGCCGGGCGCAACCTCGGCTATCACGGCGTCATCGGCCACAAGCCGATGGACCTGACGCTGGCCAGCCTGAGCGCGCAGGTGCGGCTGGAGTCCGGCGTGCTGTTTCTCGACGACCTCGACACGCGCGGCAACGTGCTGGGCACTGTCGCCGGCAACTTCGCGCTGGACCTGTTCAGCAAAAGCAAGTCGAGCGTGCTGCACGAGCGGCGGCTGCGCATCGACCACCTGAACGTGCACGACCTGGCGCTGGCACAGCTGATGGCGCTGTTTGGCGGCAATACCGCCGCGCTGGGCGGCGCGGTGTCGCTGACCAACGCCACCGTGAACGTCGACCTGCTGCGGCCGCTGACGACGCTGACGGCGCAGGGCACGGCCGACATCCGCGACTTCACGGTCGTCGCCGAGACGTTCCCGCGGATCAAGGCCAACATCAAGAGCCATGACGGGCACTTGCACGTCGCGCCGCTGGACATCCAGCTGCCCACGCAGCAATGGGCGAAGCTGACGGTGGACACCGACCTGCAGTTCAGCCGCTTTGACATCGCGCTCAACCTGCCGACGACGCCGCTGCGGCAGCTGTCGCACCTGCTGGCGGACCTGCCGCTGGGCGGCGCGGTCGCGGGCGATCTGCACCTGTTCGGCACCCCGGCGCACTTCGGCGTGCAATCGGCGTTGCAGGTGACGGAGCTGACCTGGGGAAAAATCCAGCTGCAGGACGCGGAGTTGCACATCGACAAGCAGCCGCAGGACGCCGCCGTGCTGTCCAGCCCGCGGTTTTTTCCCGGCTTTCGCCTGCTGGACGGCTCGGAGATTCACTTTGCCGGCCTCAAGCCGGTCGAGATCGACCTGCACCTGGACGCGCCGGAGCTCGTGGACGTGTTCGCGATCCTCGGCACGCCGCCGCCGACGGGCATGCAGGCGCACGTAGCGGCCGACGCGGTCGTGCACGTGGACCTGCACCCGGGCGCGCCGCTGTACACGGTGCGCGCGACCCTGCCGCCGCGCGGGCTGACGCTGGATTTTGGCGCCGGCACGCCGGGGCTGAGCAACACGTCGCCGGGCGTCATCAACGTGTCGCCGGGGCGCGTGACGCTGGATTCGATGTACTTTGACCTCGGCCGCGAGCCGCTGGAACTGTGCGGCGTGCTGAACCTGCCGACGGGCGGCGGCGCGCCGACGCTCAAGGCGTATCTGGCCGGGACGATCGACGTGCCGCGCGTGGGCGGGCTGAACGACTCGATGGCGGCGATGGACCTGCTGCTGGACATCCTGCCGTGGGAGCACGGCCTGGACGACGAATCGGCGGCGTGCCTGGAGTCGGCACAGGCGGGCCGCGGCTACCTGCGACTGAACGGCGCGCTGGACGCGCTGGCGATGGAGGGCCGCTTGCGCACGCGCGCGGGCCAGGTGACGCCGCGGCACTTTGGCCACGACGTGCTGATCGACGAAGGCGGCGAGTTCGCGATCCACCCCGGGCGCGATGCCAACGGCGCCGTGATCCCGGGGCGGATGGTCGTGACAATTCCCAACAACCCGGATTTGCGGCTGTCCGGGACCATCGACGACGGCCAGTTCGACGCGTTCGGCACGCTGACGCTGGACCGCCTCGCGCCGCACACCGTCGATTTCACGCTGAACGGCACGAGCATCCCGTTCGCGGTGCCCAAGGAATACGCGCTGTCGCTGTCGCCGCAGCTGCGCTTTGTCGGCTCGGATCTGGACAACCCGGCGCGGCGCAAGATGACGCTGAGCGGCCGCGTGGACGTGCCGGACGGCACGTATTACCGCAATTTTGACCGCATTTCCGGCGTCGTCGGCGGCGTGACCGATCGCCAGGTCGATCAATTCTCCAAGCCGATTACCGAGACGATGCCGTGGATCAACGAGATCAACTTCGACCTCCGCGTCAACGCGCAGAACATCGAAGTCGCCAGCCGCATCCCGTTCGCGCGGGTCGACGCCGTCGTGGAAACCGAGGGTCTGAAGGTCGCCGGCACGCTGCCCAAGATGAGCATCGTCGGCCGCGCCAAGATCGCCGCGTCGAGCGACAGCAAAATCACCTATGCCATCAACCAGTTGGTGTTCGACGTCGATCACCTGTGGCTCGACTTTCAGGGCGACGCCACGCGGCCGTACATCGACGCTGAAATCCGCGCGCCGATCACCAAGACCGGCAGCACGAACACCTCGACGGCGTCAGCGATCGGCGCCGAGCTGAACACCGACAACCAGGGCTTCACCGACATCGTGCTCGTCTCGGTCGGCTATTCCGGCATCCTGACCGGCGACGCCAAGGCCGAGGATTTGCGGTTCTCCGACAACAAAGGCGACTCCGCCGCCGACGTGCAGTGCCTGATCCTGCTCAAACACAAGTGCGCGGACGCCGGCGCGGGCGGCTCAGCGGCGCCGCCGATCTCGTCCTCGGCGCTGCTCGGCGACCTGGGACCGTCGCTGCTCAAGCCGTTCCAGAAGCTGCTGGGCATCGACTCGGTGTTCGACCAATTCGCCTTTGATTTCGACGCCGCCGGCAACGTCGGCGCCAGCGGCTCCAAGAAACTCGGCAACCAAATCAGCCTGACGACGCAAGTCCGCAGCGGCGGCACCGACCGGTTGTACAACGTCGCCTTCAACTTCCGCGCCACGGACCGCGTCAGCGCCGGCGGGCTGTGGCGCAAGGCCCAGCAGTTCAGCTCGGGGGCGACGCTGCCGACGGAAGTCTACGAGTTCAAAATCAAGTACAAGCAGCCGCTGGAGTGAGGGAGAACCGCGTGCCGGCCGACAAGACGCAGCATAACCAGGCGAAACAGCGCGCGGCGGCGGCGCTTGCTTGGGCGTTGCTGTGGCCGGCGGCGGTGCTGGCGCAGGCGCCGGCGATGCCGGGGCAGCGCGGCGCGGACATGCCTGTTGTGTTGCCGGACACGCCGAGCGGCACGGCGCTGGCGGCGGAAGTGACGCCGGCGGCGGAGTCGGCGCGGTTTGCGGCGGCGATTGGCCAGAGCGGTGCAGCGGAGAGCGAGCAGCGCTGCCTGAACCGGCCGGTCGGCGTCATCAGCTGGCAAGGCTGCGACGGCACGCGCTGTGCGGCGCCGGAAGAGCGGGCGCAGATCGAGTCGCTGATGGACCTCCACCCCGGCGTGGTGCTGCAGCGCGGCGCCCTGGCGCGGGCGGCGGCGCGCACGTTGCAGCTGGGCTTTTTTGCCCACGTCGAGGTCACGTGCCAGACGGACGCCGCCGGGCTGGCGCAGGTCCGCTGGACGGTCGTCGGCAACCACTTCGTCCGCCGCGTCGATTTCGCGGGAAATACGGCGGTTTTTGAGGACGAGCTGCGCGCCAAGCTCGTGATCCGCCCGGGCGACATCTTGAATCCGGCGACGCTGGACGGCAGCCACGCGATGACCTTGCAGCGATCGGCGATCGAAGGCGTGTACCAGCGCTACGGTTTTGACGCCGCCAAGGTGGAGCTGGCGGCGGTGCCGTTCGTCGGCGGCCAGGCCGATGAGCTGCGGCTGATTGTGGCGATCGACGAAGGCGTGAAGCAGCGCGTCGCGGCGACGCGGTTTCGCCTTGAGCCGTTGGCGCCGCCGAGCGATGCCGAGGAGCACGCCGGGCTTGTCTGCCCCAAGGTCAGCGAGCGCGCGATCCGGGAGGTGTCCGAGCTGCAAAATGTCGAGGTGTTCACCCGCCGCGCCGCCAACAAGGCCAAGAACAACATCCGCACGTACCTGCGCCGCCTGGGTTTTGCCAACCCGACCGTCGGCATCCCGGAGCCGCGGGACAACGTCGTCGACATCACGGTGCGGCCGGGGCGCTGCCACCTGCTGCGGATTTACGTGCGCGAGGAGCCGGGGCGGTACGACAAGTCCGGCTTTCACCTCGTGACCCAGGACGATGACCAGGCACTGTACGACGCGCTGCCGTTTGGCGAGTCCGGGCTTTTCGAGTTTGAAGAGGCCGATCGCGGCCGCACGGCGCTGGCGGGCGTGCTGGAGAATCGCGGTTTCCTGTTTGCTGACGTGCGGTTGGACCAGCGGCCGGTGCCGACGCCGCTGGACCACCAGGTGGAGTCGGCGATCACCTACTACGTCACCACCGGCTTTGTCTCGCAGATCCGCGGCATCCAGTTCCCCGGCGCCGAGGGCCTGGACGAAGACCAGATGAAGGCGGTGATGAGCACCAAGGCCTACGATTTGCTCAATACCGGCGGCTTCTTGCAGACCGACCAGCTGCTGGCGGACCTGGACGCGCTGCGGCAGTTCTACATGGCCGCTGGCTACTTCAACTTTGGCTACGACGTGCACCTGCCGGATAACGCGACCTCGACGACCGGCTACCAGCGGCTTGTGACGGTGACGCCGCAGGGCGAGCGGTTCGATTACCTCTACAAAGACAAAGGCTTTCGCATCCGCCGGCCGGCCGGGGAGGATTTTGTCTACATCGAGGTGCCGATCGTGCCGGGCAAGCGCACGCACCTGGGCGCGCTGGTTGTGGACGGCACCCACGCGCTGCCGGAGCGCGAGGTGCGCAAGGCGCTGGGGCTGGAGTCCGGCCAGGTGGGCAGCGCGGATCTGGTGACGCAAGCCGTGTCGCAGGTCGACCAGCAGTACAAGAACTCCGGCTTTTTCCGCGCCAAAATCGCGGCGTTTTGCACGGCCCACAGCCCGGATCGGCCCGAGGCGCCGTGCAGTTTTGAGGCGATGCGGGCGGAGACCGTCGACGTGCGGCTGCATGTGGAAGAGGGCGAGCGCGTCGAGATCGGCGAAGTGTTCGTGCGCGGCAACTTCGAGACCGACGTCGCGGTGATCCTGCGCGACATGCCCAAGCCCGGCCAGCCGTTCTCGGCGGCGGCGCTTTTCGAGTCGCAGCGGCGGCTGCGCAACCTCGGGCTGTTCGGCCAGGTGAACTTTGATTACATCGGCGACGACGAGACGCCGCCGCGCCAGCGCCTCGGCGTCGTCGTGCAGGTGGCGGAGAACGCGTTTCGCTGGATGGAATACGCGGTGGGCGTACAGACCATCAACGCCTCGCACTCGGCGACGGAACGCACTGTGGCGCCGCTGCTGGACGGCGTGGGCCAAGCGACGGCGGCGGGTGACCGCGCGACGAGCGCGTACAACCAAGGCCTTACGCTCAACCTGCCGAATTTGCTGGTGACGGGCGAGGCGGCGTGGGTCAACCGCAACTTCCTCGGCCTGGGCAAGCAGATCCGCGTACCGCTCAAGGTCGGCCTGGCGCGCTCCCCGCAGTGCGGCGACACCATCATCGCCTGCGACCAGCAGACCGTGCTCGACACCGTGCGCCTGCTGTCGCTGACGCCGACGTACACCGATTCGCGGCTCTTCGGCTCGGACGTGACGCTGAACCTGACCGCGCCGTACTTCATCCACGATTACGCCAGCGGCGTCGTTGACCTCGACCGCACCGGCGCGCTCGTGCAGCTGGCGCGGCGCTTTGGCAAGGTCGCGCTGGCGCTGGCTTTTGACGCCGGCTTCATCCGCACGCGGCTGCCGAGCGTGTCCACGCCCGTCAACGGCTTTCGCCTGGAGCCGCAGTTCCAAATCAGCCCGACGGTGACCTGGGACCGCACGGACAGCCCGCTGAACCCGACGCGCGGCTTCTACCTGGCCGGCTCGGTGCAGTACATCAACGCCTACAAGCAGGTTGTCAGCAGCCCGACGCCGGAGCTGATTGGCACTTACCAACACGGCAACTACCTGAAATACGAGGGTTCTGCCAAGGGCTTCGTGCCGTTGGGTCAGATCGCGGTGCTGGCGCTGCTTGTGCACGGCGGCGCGTCGACGCAGCTGGAGGCCGGCGGCGGCGACCTGCCCGACTGGGCGCGCTTCCAGCTCGGCGGCATCCAGGGCTTGCGCGGCTACAACGACCTCGCCGTCAAGGAATACCTCGCCGACGGCTCCACCAAATCGCTCGACGCCAACGGCCAGGCGGTCTCGTCCAGCAGCGCCGCCGCGACGCGGACCAAGCAGGGCGGCAACGTCGTCCTCAATGGTTCCGCGGAATTGCGCTTCCCGATCCTGCGCGACAGCGGCATCTGGGGCGCCGGCTTCTGGGATTGGGGCGCCATCGCCGACACCGCCTCGGAGCTCTACCCCGCCAGCTTCCGCCACGGCCTCGGCCTCGGTTTGCGCTGGCTGTTGTCCGGACAGATCCCCATTCGCGTCGACTACGGCTTTGCCGTCGGCAAGCGCGTCCGCGAGATCAACGCCGCCGGCCAGCGCTACACGCTGGACGACGTCGGCGCCTTGAGTTTCAGCGTGTTATACGCGTTCTGAGCGGCTCAATACTCGTAGACGTCGTGCATCGTCCGCACCAGGTCCAGCAGCGACACGCGGAACTGGAACTCGCTGAACAGGTAATCCGCCTGCAGCTTGGCCAGCGTCGGGTACTTGGCCAGCTGTTTTTGCGCCGCCAGCACGGCTTCATAGCCGGGATTGAGCGTCGTCGCGCTGACCTTGGGCGCCACATAGGTGCGGCCAGACAGCGGGTCGGTGAACTGGGCGATGTCCGTCGCCGTCAGGTCCGCCGGCAGCGTAATCTGCGCCTGGTTGCCGGCGACAAAAACCCGCGCCACGTCCAGGTAGGTGCGGTCATAGCCCTTGGCCAAAAACGCCATGCCGTACAACGACGCCAGCAGCGGCATGCGAAACCGCGAGGACGGAAACGTCGGCCGCGGGTCCGGATACACGCGGTACTTCAGGCAGCCGAGCTTGGCCGTCAGCGGCGCGGACGGCGCAAAAGTGCTGCACAGCGGCGGCGTCGCCACGTTGGCGCCGGCAAATTGCGGCCGCAGCAGCACGTCGTCGCTGCCGTCCGCATGCGCGCCTTGCAGCATCATCCAGCCGTAAGTGTCGATGCCTTCGTAGCTGATGCCGCCAAACAAGTTGATCAGCTGCCGCGGGAACAGCGTGAAAAAGCTGACCAAATAGCGGCGCGTGTCCTCGCTCTCGTTGACGCCGACAAAGCGCGGCAGCGTCGGGTCGGAAAGCATCTGGAACGCCGCCAGCCGGTCGTAGATCTGCCCCGCCGTCACCGGCCGGTACAGGTAGCCACCGCCCCACGCCGCGTAGATCGGCCGCGCGCCGTCCAGCTCATCCAGCCAGTGCAGCTCGCTGGTCTGCGCGTCCACGCTGTTGTACGGCTCAAACCGGCCGCGCAGCGCGTTCATGTCGTAGTAGCCCGGTGACGGCCGGCCCATCGTCTGCGCCATGGTGTTGAAGCTGAGCAGCGCCGCGTACGCTCCGGACAGCCCGCCGTTGACGTCCTGGTCAAATTCCTTGCCGTAGCGCGCCTGCCACCAGCCGTCTTTTTGGTAGGTGGCGAAGTCGACCGCCCAAAACTGCATCTGCCGCGTGGCGAGGAAGAACTGCCGCAGCACGCGGTTGGCGTAGTTGGCCGGGTTGAACAGCTCGTTGTCGCGCATGTAGCCCCAGAAATACCAATAATTCTCGTAGTCATCCAAGGCGTTGCGGGTGATTTCCCACGGGTCCGCGCCTTCGTCAAACGTCGCGCAGCTGGCCGTCTGGCCGTTGTATTCGTCGCTGCAGAAGCGATACGGCACCTCGGCGGCGCGGGTCGCGGCGACGGCGCAGAAGCTGTCGGTGCCAAGCGGCGCGCAAACCTGACCGGTGCCGCAGTCGCTGGGCTGGCTGCACGGCGCGCCCTTGATGTCGTGCCACGCCACGTCGTGCCGCGCGTAGAGGTTGGCGACGCCGCCGTAGTACGTCGGCAGCGTGGAATAGTGGATGCGGCGGTTGATGCGGTTCGCGTCCTGCACGCCGTGGTCCTGCACGAGCACGACGCCGGGATCGCCGTCCTGCGGCGTCGCCAGGTACTGCGAAAGCGGCGGCAGGGTGCCATCGGGCGACGTGTCCAGCGACGGCGGCTTGTCAAAGGCCTCGACAAGGTCGCCGTAGCCAAACTTGATGGCGGCCTTGTCGTACAAGCCGACGCCGAGGAATTCACTATTGAATTTCCCGGTGTAGTCCATGACCGACGCCAGCATGTTCATCCGCATGTTGCCCTGGCGCTGCGCCGCGGTCTCGGCGCCAAACGGGTTGCTGACCGCGCCATTGGCGTCCAGCCGCAGGTCCCAAAAGGCCTTGTGGTAGTTCAGCGCGTCCGTCGAAGCCTCAAAATTGTGCCGCAGCCCCAGCGTATGGCCGACCTCGTGCTGCGCCGTCGCGCGGTAGATGCGCTGCCACAGGTCCAGCTTGATGTCGGCGCGCAGGCCATCGATCACCGCGCGGCCCACCTGCTGCGTCGCGCGGATCACCGCGTCGGTCGTGTCCGTGTAGAAAGGCCCGGGCAGCACATGCTGCTGGTCCACCGCCGGATTCGCGTTGTTGTTCACGTCATTGAGCGCCGCCCGCAGCTGCGCCGCCAGCGTCCCGGCCGAACACGTCGCCCACTGCGGTCCCGCCGCCAGCGCCACGCAGATGCGGCCTTGACCCAAGCCCAGCGACTCAAAAGCGCCGACGGTGGGACACGGCTCCGGCGGCTGGCTCTGCGCCGTCCACGTCAGCACGGTCGGCCCCGGCGCCGC
The DNA here is from genome assembly GCA_903869075.1 of uncultured Myxococcales bacterium. Classification (GTDB taxonomy): domain Bacteria; phylum Myxococcota_A; class UBA9042; order UBA9042; family UBA9042; genus CAIYBN01. Next base: position 10,634 of record CAIPXZ010000083.1, read on the forward strand.
CTGGTACGCCTGGCACAGCGCTTGGTCGTAGCGCGCGCCGTACGTCTGCGCCATGCCAAGCACCGCGCCATCCGAGAACTCCGCAAAATGCACGGTCTTTTGCGCCAGCGCGTCGTATTTCGCCTGCTGCGCCAGGTAGCCCGCCGTGTGCGCCCAGTTGGCCAGGCTCAGCTGCTGGCGGTCCTGCTCCGTCACAACGGCGTTCTGGCCCACCGGGATGTTCCACAGCTTGAACAGCGCTTGCACCGAATGGCCGTCGTCGTCGCCGATCAACGTCGCGTCCAGCGCGCTCGACTGCTGGATCCGCGCCAGCCGCGTCTGCGCCCAGGTGCCGGCGTCGTCGCTCGGCGTCAGGCCCAACGCGGTCAGCCGGTCGCGCACGTCCGCGTCCAGCATCGCGCCCACCTGCGCGCGCACGTCGTCCAGGCTCTTCGGGCCCTTCAAGTCGTACTGCTGGGCGATGCGCGTGGCGTTGACGAACAGCTTCTGGCTGGCGCGCTTGACGTCGTTGAAGTCGAGGATACCCGCCGCCAGCTCCAGCGCCTGCAGCGCGTTCTCGGCGCCCAGCTGCATCGGCGCGACGTAGCTGTGGGCACTGGCGGCGATGATCTCGCCGGTCAGCGGATCGCTTGCCGCCGGACCATAGCCGTACAGCCCGACCTGCAGCGGCTGGTTGACGACGTGCAGGTACGAATACCGCAGGTCGCCAAACGCGTGCGGCTGGTCCATGTTGCGGCAGAACCGCCGGCCCAGCGCGGTGCCCGACCACTGTGCCACCGTGCCCGTGGCGATCGGCGCAGGCGTGCCATCGGGACCCGGCGCCCACTGGCCATCGTCCTGCGTGCCGCCCGCCGCCAGCGCCGCCTGCGCCTGCGCGTCGCTGTTTTCGCAGAGCACGAACATCGGAAAATCCAGCTGCAAGTCTGGGCGGTGAAAGCGCACGACGGCGTCCAGCGGCTCCGCCCACATCTTGGCGATGGCCAGCGACTGGCCGACCAACGCCCGTGGATGGTCCTCGTTCAGGTAGTACACGACCGGCTGCGGCGCCATGTGCGCGTAATCCAGGCCGCCGCGCCAGACGCCGTCCGCGTCCGCCAGCTTGATGTATTTGTCCCAGATGCGATGGCGCACGGCGCGACGGACTTCGTTGCTGAAGATCGTGCCGTATTGCGGGTCGTAGACCTGGCGCTCGGCGCGGAAGTAGCCGAATTTCTGCAGCTCCACGTCGTCCATCTCGCGCGCCACGTACTGCCGCTGCGGGTCGGCGTAGCGCGGCACTTCGAGGAAGAACGTGCGGACGGTGTATTCCTCCGACGCGCAGTCGTACACGCCGCCGACGTAATACGGCGCGAAGTAGCAAGCGGGCACGGCGCTGCCATCGCTCAGCTGCACCGTCGGCGCGGTCAGGATCTGCCGGTGCGTGTAGGTGAAGAACTGCTGCGTGCGGATGGGGTCGCTGCAGCTGCTGCCGTTGTCCGCGCACTGGGTGTCGACGCCGGTCTGGAAGCCCTCGCCCTCGGGCGCGCTGTCGCCGGCGTAGACGACGCTGCCGCCGGCATTGGCCAGCACATCCGCGTCGTAGTTCAGCAGCTGGTTGAGGCCCCACTGCACCCGGATGTAGTCGCGCTCATACCACAGGCGATCCGTTGTGTTTTCATAGCGTTTGTTGGTCTTTTCACCGGTCGCGGCGCTGTAGGCAAAGCTGATGTCAAACTGGCTGGTGATGGGAAATGCAAGCAGCGGGCTGCCGCGATACACATACGCTTGGCCGTCGTTGACGCAGAAGCCCTGCCAGTCGCCCTCGTCGCGCCAGGCGTCGGCGCGGGCGCCGTTGGCACAGCGGGCGCCCGCGTGGCACTGGTCGTCGGCAGTGCAGCGGATCTTTTGGTAATCCTGCAGCACGGCGTGGCGCACCGGCTGGCCGGCGGCGTCCAACAGCGGCGTGTCGGTGTCGGATTTTTGCGCGTAGATCTCGGAGCCGGCGAGGAATTCGTACGTCCGGTAAAAAAACAGCGCCTTTTCCTGCACTTCAAACACGCCGCGCGCCAGGCTGCCCATGGCGCCGGGGAACGACTGCGCGTTTGTGAACTTGGTGTCCACAACCGTCGTCCGCAGGTACCACTCGCGGCCCAGCAGGTCGCGCTTGGCCACGTAGTTCGGCTGCACGGTGTCCACGACCGGCAGGTCCTGCGCGCAGGCGGCCAGCAGCAGCGAGGCCAAAATCAACTTTGATAGCATGGGCTTCATCGCCTTCCCCTCAATTGCCAGCGCCCATGGCGCCGTACAGCGCATACAGCTGCCGCAGCGCGTCCACGATCTCGATCTCCGCCTGCATCTGCTGCGCGATGGCGTCCTGCGCCGCGCCGGTCGTCGTCGTCCACGCCGGCGTCGCGCATGCGCTGCCATCCGCACAGCCGCCCGCGCTGCACGCCCCGCCGTCGTTGCAGCCGGTCTTCCAGCGGTTCAGCCGCTGCAGCATGCGGTACGTCGGGCAATAGCGGTCCACGTCGTAGTTCGGCTTGGGCGCAACGTAGGTCTTTTTGCCAAAAGGATCAGCGAATTCCACGACGGCGACCGGCGCGTCCTTGCCGCCGACCTGGCCAGTGCCCACCGTGTACTGCAGGCCATTGCCCTTTAACCAGACCGCCATCGATTCCGTGTAGCTCGGGTCAAAGCCCGCCGGCAGTTTCGCCACCGCTTGCCACGCCGCCTGCAGCCGCAGCGTCAGGTTGGTGATCGACGGCTGGACGCGCGGCGTGCTCGGCGGATAGCTGCGGAACGGGTCCGCCGGCTGGTAGCGCTTTTGCCCGGCGACCTGCGGATCGGCGGTGAAAAGGCCGCCGATCACCGCCGCGTCGCCCGCCACCAGCCCGCCGAGCACCTGCATCAGCTCGCGCGGGTAGATGGTGTTGAAGCCGATCGCCGTGCCGCGAAACAGCGGCAGCTGCTCGCCGGCGGACTCGGTGATGAGCGACACCGTGGCGCTTGTCAGCACCTGGATGGCCGCGACTTTGTCCCAATACGCGCCGATCCACAGCGGATTGTCGGCATAGAAGTAGCCGCTGCTGTTGGCAAATGTCGTCCATGGGTACTTGCCGGGGCCCAGATCCACATGCGCGTCGCCCGCCGCCGCCGGGTCGTACGACGTGTTCACGTACAGGTTCTGCGCCTTGTCCAAGGTGAAAGCGCCCGGCGCCGGCGAGCCGACCATCGACGCCAGCTTGGTGAACGCCGCCATCGACGCGCGGCGCATCGGACCAAATCCCGACTCCTGGCGATCAAAAGCCGGGAACCACGGGTAGTAGCGCAACATGTTGTTGTACAGCGCGTAGTACCGCCCAGCGGTGCCGAGCGGCGTCAGCCAGCGGTCGGTCAAGCGCGCCAGATACGTCAGCGGCGTCCCGCCTGGCGCAAACCACTGTCGCTCGCGCTTGAAGGCGTCAAAAAGGTAGTATTCTTCCACAGCTTCGCCGGCGTGGTAGACGATCTCCTCCGCCGTCGCGCCGGTGTCAAAGCGGTTGCAGCCGAGGATGCCGACGAATTCGTCCGAGCAATACTTGTACGGCACCTCAAAATACGTCCGGTCCATGTCATTGCGCGCGTACTTGAAGGCGTTGGCGACCTCCAGGTTGACGAGGAATTCCGGCACGGCGTCGCGCCGGCGGTTGTATTCGGGCGGCATCCAGTCGCTCAAAATGCTGAATTCCGGTGTCAAAATGTCGTATTGCCAGCCGGTCGTCTCCATCTGCACGGACCACTTGGCGATGTCCGGCTTGTTGGTGTTCTCGATGCGCGCGACCTGTGTCACGCGGTCGCGCAAGAAGCTGACGTCGGCGTAGACGTCCACAAGTCCGCCATAGCCGTAGCGGATGGCGGCGTAGTCGTACTTACCCAAACCATGAATATCGCTGTGGATTTTTTGGCCATAATCCATCACGGTCGAGTATTGGTACTCCATCCGCCGCGTGGTGATTTCGCGCTGCGTCAGCTGCGCCCGCGACAGGTATTTGTAGGCGACGCCCGTCGTCGACTCGACCATCGGCACGCTCGCCGGCGCGCCACTGCGCGCGTCGACGCAAAACCCGCCGTCGCAGGTGTTGCCGGTGCCGCATTTGCTTGGATCGGTGCACTTGATCTTGGCGTTGCAGATGCCCTTGCGGCACACGCCCTCGTCGCCGCACGGGCTGTCGTCCGTGCACGGCAGCGTCTGCTGGGTCGTGGCGTTGCATTGGCCGACTTTGACGCCGTCGGCGTCCACGCACTGCTTTGTCGCCTTGACGCACGCGGTGCCGGTCGCGCAGTCGTCATCGCTCAGGCACTTGCTGAAGACGCAGGTTTCCCCAAGCAAATTGCGGCCATACAAGTCACGTCCGCAGAATTGGCTGGCGGCGACAGTGCCCGCCGCCGTCGTCAAATCCGCACAGGGCACCGCCTCTTTTTGCCGGCCGACGTCCGGGTCAAAATACGGGTCCAGGTAGTTCAGCGCGTCGTTCGAGCCCTGAAAGTTGTGGCGCAGCCCCAGCGTGTGGCCGACCTCGTGCTCCAGCGTGGCGCGGAAAATCGCCACCGAGAGCGCCGTACGCAGCGCGTCGCCCTTGTAGCACTGCTGGCTGAAGTTGCCGGGCGCGTCCAGCTGCTGCGGATCCGGCAGCACCGTCGTCGGATCCTGACCCGGCTGGCACGCCAGCCGCTGCGCCAGGCCGACGATCGCCGGGTCGTAGAATTCCGCCGGCTCAATCGCGTTCAAGCCCAGCGTCAGCAGCCGCGCGTGCTCGTCGATGGCGCGCTGCGGCGTCGCCCAGCCCGCCGGGCTCAAGGTCGCGATCAGCTCCGGGGCGATCGCATCCCCCGGCTGCACCGCGCCGCCGGACAGCGTCAGCGCCACCTCATCGTTGATCATCGCCCGCGCCAGCGGCGTGCCCTGGACCTTCTGCAGCTGCGCCAGCGTCAGCTGCGGGTCAAAAGTCAGGCCCTGCGCGTCCAGCGCCGCCGCCAGCCCGGTCGGCGTCGCCAGGTCGCGCAGCAGCTGCTCCTCGGCCGGCGTCGGCGGGTCGGCGTGGACAAAATCCTGAAACTTGTCGGTGATCTTCAGCGTCGCCCGCGCCTTGGCGTCCGTCAGCTGCAGCGCCAGCGGCAGGCCGGCATCGGGCGCCGCCGCCCCCTGGAACGCCGAGCTGTCCAGCGCCGAGCGCGACTGCCCGGCGAGGTACGCCTTGATGTACTTGCCGGTCTTGACGTCGGCATCGCTCAGATCGCCGTTCAGCAAGTCCACGAGATCTTTTGCATATTGCGCATACGTCACCAGCGCCGCGCCGTAGACGTTGGCGCTTGCCCAGGCGATCGCCCCGGTGTCCGGATCGGCGGCGGCTGGTCCGTAGCCGAGCGGTGAGGTCGGCTCGGTGTTCGTGACCCAGTACAGGAAGTTGTAGCGCGTGTCGCCGACGATCTTCGGCTCTGCCGCGTGCCGCACCCAGCCGCCGTCGTGGACATCGGCGCACGGGTTGCGCCACACGCCGGCGTCCTCGCGCCAATACCGGCAGTCGTCGCGGGCGGTGCGCACGCCGGTCGCGCCGCGCGCATCGCAGACATCCCGGGTGGCGGTGAAGACGTTTTCGCAGACGACGACGACCGGCGGCAAGCTGGCCTTGAGCTGGGCGCGGCGATCGGCGTCGCTGGCGGTCAACGGCTGCTTCCAGCCGACGCACGTGCCGACGCCGCTGACGCTCATGCAGGTGACGTCCGTGCGGCTGCCCGGGCGCAGGAAAGCGATCTGCGGGTTTTGGCCGCTGAAAAACAGCGGCTCGCTGGCCGTTGCATACGCCAACCGGTCGACCATCTGCACGCCGGCGATGCCGACGTTCAAGTCATCGCCGCTGCTCGGCTGGCTGGCGTCCGCGTGTTGCGCCACGGCGTTGACGGCCCGCAGCTGCGCGATGCCGAGCCCCGCCGCCACCAGCACAATCGCGTCACCGCCCACGAACACCGCCGTGTACGCCTGACCGGGCTGCAAGCTCAGGTTGCCCAGCGTCGCCGTCGCGCTGCCCGCGGACAGCGTCAGCGTCGTCGCCCCCAGGTCAGCTGCCGTCAGCGCGACGCCCTGCGCTGCCGCCGCGACCGTGCCGGGCTTGTACGCCACACCCGCGACTTGCGCGCCGCCCACGGTGACCGTCGCCGGCGCGCTGCCGGGCGTGGCGTTGATGACGCTCAGCCACGCGCCATCGGCAGCCACCACCGGCCGCGCCGACGGCGGGTCGTCGACGGCGATGGCTTGCGCCGGCTGGCCAGGCGCCGCGGCGGCGATGATCAGCCCGTTGAACTTGTCCACGGTGCTGTGCAGTTCCGCGCTGAGCACCGCGTGGTGCGCGCAGTCGGCGTCGGTCTGGCAAAAGCGCTGGCCGAATTGCGACTGCGGGTCGCTGAAGCCGGCTTGGCCGACCGGCTGACCGGCGGCGTCCTGCGGCAAGTCAGCGCGCCACTTGTCCTCCCAAAACAAGAGCCACGCAACGGTGTCTTGGAACACGTCGCTCCAGTCATCGGCGGTCGCGTATTCGGCGCTGACGTGGTCGGTGGGCGTGCCGGCGCTCAGGTGAAAGACGATCGGCCGGATGCCGCGCGCGCCGTAGTCCAGCCGCTGGCCGATTTTGCACAGCCCCGGTTGGAACCAGCCGGGTTGGTCGCAGACCTGTGGCGCCGGGCAGTCGGCGTTGGTTGTGCAAACGTGCTGGAGGTCAGCACCGGCAGCGTCCTTGGGCAGGGCGAAGGTCTTGGAATGCAGCCAGATGTTCCAGCGCGCCGCCTTGTAGTCGTGGCCGCTGGCCGTCAGGCCGTAGTCCGGGCTGTAGCTGTAGCGATCGGCGAGGAAATAGCCGAATTTTTGCTGCGGCCCGGCCATGGCGTACGGACGAATTTCGTAATCATTGAGCGCACCTGGCTCGACGCGGCGAAAGCTGACCCGCACCTCGAACGCCGCACCAGCGCAGTCGCCTGGCGCCAGCGCATACGGGCTGCACGCGCCGGTGGACATCGGCTGGCCAAACAGGTGGCGGGTAAAGTGGAAATAGCCGCCATCCGGATCGGCGTAGAAGTGGCTGGGATTGTTCAGGTCATCGTCCTGGACATAGTAATCCACCGGCGACATCTGCACCGAGCCCTGCGGAAACGCGAAATTCATCAGGGTGTTGCCCATCCAGTCGACGCGCATGTAGTCGCGCTGCCACCACGGCCGGTCGGTGGTGTTTTCCACGAGCACGTTGCTCTGCGCGCCGGTGGCCGTGGAGTAGTCGCGCTTGACGTCGAAGTGGCTGAGAATCGGGTAGATTTCCACCGGATTGCCGACGACGACCTCGATGAAGTCCGAGTCCAGCACCTCGCGTGACGGCCGGTTGCGCACGGCGTCGTCCCAGTACTTGCGGATTTTGCGCTTGCTCCACTGCGCGTCGGCGCCGACCACGGCTTCGGTGTACGGGTAGACGACGATCGCGTTTTCCTCAATGTCAAAGATGACTTTGCCCTGCTTGCCGGCAAAATTCGCCTGGCCGACGAAGCCGAAACCGGCGCTGGACGGCATGTCGCTCACGACCTGGAATTCGTACCACGCGCCCGCCAGATCGGCCTTGTACAGCCGGTTCGCCTGCGTGCGGTCGATGAGCCCCGGATCCTGGGCGCACGCAGCCAGCGCGGCGAGCAGCAGGCAGAGCGCAAGGTGCAAAACCTTCATGGCTGGCTCCCCAAAACGGTCAAAAGGCGCGGCTGACGGACAGGCTGAAGCCCGTGTAGTTGTCAGCGGCGGAGCGGAAATCGAAGAACGGAAAGCGCAGCGTGCGGTTGTCAGCGCTCCACGGCGGCGAGGCGGTCAGCGCCAGCGCGCTGAGCGTCCACTGCTGGTCCGGGTCAAAGCTGTAGCCGACGGCGACCATGCCCCACTGCAGATCGGCGCGGCCATTGCCCGGCTTGGCGTTGGCGCTGGTCCACGCGTCCGCGGAAAAGTCGTTGTATTTGAAGTTGTTGTACAGCACATACGTCAACCCGACGCTCAGCCGCGGCGTCGGCAGCCACGTCACCGCCAGCGTGTTGCGCACGGCAAACGAGGTGTTGAGCGCACCGGTGGCGATCTCGGTCTGGCCGGCGACGAGCTCCGGGCCCTCAGGCCGCGCCAGGCTGGGAAAGTTGACCGTATCGACGGCCGAGGTCGTCAGCCGATTGAAATTCTTGGTAAAACCCAGCGCATAGCTGACCGCCAGTCGCCCGCCGAGCCAGTCCGGCTTGCCCAGCGACACGCTCGGCGTCAGCGCGAACAGCCGGGTCTGAAAGCGCGAGGCGCGCGACGTCGGCAGCGCCAGCGCCAGGCCCGCGGCGACCTTGAGGCCGCCCGGCAACAGCCACGGCCGCGCGCTGCCATCCGCGCCGACCTGCTGCGGCGACCAGCTCGTCGTGAGCAGCGTGTCGCCAAAAACGGTGTCGTACGGCCGCGCCGCGCCGCTATCGACGTTGGTGACAAGGTTTTTGCTGACCGTCTGCAGCGCCGCGAGGCTGACGCCGTGACCCAGCGCCAGCGCCGCGCGCAGGAAAAGCCCGAGGTCGTAGCTTGCGCGCCGCGCCTCACCGGGCACAAAAGTACCGAGCCCGACGGTGTTATCCAGCCGTACATCGCCCGTCAGCGGGAACGCGTCGGACGGCCGCTGCCGACGCTTGGCCGTGTCGTCCTCGGGCTCGGACGCCAGATCGGCGCGCATGCCCGCCGGCGACTGCGCCACGCCCGGCATCGCCACGAGGAGCAGTGGCACGGTGAGCAGCCGTTTGACCCAGCGCCGCGCCGCGCAGTGCCGCGCCACCGGACGCAAGCCATGGAGAACTGGTGCTTTCACGACGTGCAGCCCCCGCCAACGCAGCAAGTGTCTTCGCGGCGTCAAGCTACCCCACGGTCGATAGCGCGGCAAGCGTCGCCGTCAGCGATTTTGCCCGGTGTGTGAAGAATCGTGAAGCCCAGCACGCGGCAAACCGGACGCCCCCGGCGGTGCGTCCAAGTCTCCAGCCGACCGACGGCGGCAAATGCGCTGGAGCAATGCCGGGAATTGCAATGGATTCAGCTGATTTGCCCAAGCACAAAGCCGCCGCGGCGCGCGCCCCGCGTTGGCCCCGCACTGGCGCCGGTCGGCAGGTCGCAGACGGCTACAGAAAAGCCTGCGCCGGGTAGACTTGCGAGGCATGCTCGGGTAGACCATGGCGATCTGCGGCACATCGCCGTGCCCCCTTTTGGCCTCAGGCATCTCTGGAGGACCGCTCCGTGCGCTTTTCCTGTCCCAGCTGCAGCAAAATGTACCGGTTGCCGCCTGACCGCATGGTTGGCTACCAGCGCGCCCAGATCAGTTGCCCCAACTGCAAGGCCTCCATCATCGTCCGCGACCTCGGTGGCGACCTGCTGGACGCCCGGCTGGCGACGCGCGAAGTGTCCGGAGCGGTGCTTGTGTCCGATGTGCGGCCGCAGTCAGCGATTTTCGCGGCCGATCCGACCTGGTTCGTC
>CAIPXZ010000084.1 GCA_903869075.1 uncultured Myxococcales bacterium
GCTGGCGCGGGCGCTGGCGCCGACGCTGGAGGTCCACGCCTCGACGCAGATGACGATTTCGTCAGCGGAAGCAGCGACTTTCGCCCAGACGCTCGGCTGCACCCGCGTCGTGGTCCCGCGCGAGCTATCCGTCGCGGAGATCCGCCAGTTTGCGGCAGGCACGCCGCTGGAGCTGGAGGTGTTCATCCACGGCGCGCTGTGCATGTCGTGGTCGGGGCAGTGCCTGACGTCCGAGGCGTGGGGCGGGCGCTCGGCGAACCGCGGCCAGTGCGCGCAGTCGTGCCGGATGCCGTATGAGCTGGTCGTCGATGGCGCCGTGCAGCCGCTGGGCGACGTCGCGTACCTGCTGAGCCCGCTGGATCTGGCGGGGCTGGATGTCGTGGCGGAACTGGCTTCGGTCGGGGTGCACGGGCTGAAGATCGAGGGCCGGCAAAAGAGCGCGCAGTACGTGGCGACGGCCGTCAAGGCGTACCGGCAGCGGCTGGACGCGCTGGCGGGCAAGCCGACGCTGACACGGCTGGAAGAGGCGGCGCAGCAGATGGCGCTGTCGTACAGCCGTGGTTTTTCGCAGGGCTTTTTGGGCGGAGTGGATCACCAAACGCTCGTGGAAGGGCGCTTTCCCAAGCACCGCGGCCTGCTGTTGGGCGAGGTCACGGCAGTCAGCCGCAGCACGGTGCAGGTGCGCGCCCAGCCGCGGCAGGCGACCGGCGGGCTGGCGCTGGGGCTGGCGTCGGCGGCGCAGCCGGTGGTGCCGGAGCTGCCGCCGCTGGCGCCGCGTGCGGGCATGGGCGTGGGTTTTGAGCGCGGTAAGCCGGAGTCCGATGAGCCGGGCGGACCGCTCTTCGCCGTCGAACCGCTGGCGGACGGCTGGCTGCTGCGGTTTGGCCAGCCGGGACCGGACCTCGCGCGCGTGGGCGTGGGCGACCGCGCGTGGCTGACGGGCGATCCGCGGCTGGCGGTGGCGACGGCGGACGTGCTGCGGCAGGCGCCGAGCGGGCGAATTCCGGTTGTTTTACAAGTGGTTGGCGCCGAGAACGCGCCGCTGCAGGCGACGCTGACGGCGCTGGGGCCGGTGGGCTTGGACGCGACAACGACTGCGGCGACCGACGTGCTGCTGCAGCCGGCGGCGGCGGGCGGGCTGGACGCGGCGCTGCTGCGCGATAAGCTGGCGGCGCTGGGCGGGACGCCTTTTCGCTTGCAGGACATGGACTTGAGCGCGTTGGACGCCGGGCTGCACGTGCCGGTGTCGGCGCTGAAGGCGCTGCGGCGCACGCTCGTCGCGGCGCTGGATCTGGCGGTGGCGGCGCGGCATCGGCACGCGGTGGCGCCGGAGCCGCAGGCGCAGCCGTTGGTGGCGGCGGCGGTAGCGCGGCGCGCGGTGACGCCGTGGCAGCCGCCGGAGACGCCGCAGCTGCTGGCTTTGTGCCGCAATGACGCGCAGTTGGACGCGGTGGTCGCCGCCGGACTGGCGGAAGTCGAGCTGGATTGGATGGAGCTTGTCGGCCTGACGCGCGCGGTGGACAAGGCGCGCGCGGCTGGGCTGCGCGTGACGATCGCCACCGTGCGGGTGCAAAAGCCGGGTGAAGACGGCTATGACCGGCGCATCGCTCGGCTGCGGCCGGACGGTGTGCTTGTGCGGCACTGGGGCGGGCTCATGACCTTCGCGCAGCTGCCGGCGGCGGAAAGGCCGGCGGTGCATGGCGATTTCTCGCTGAACGTCACGAATTCGCTGACCGCGCACCACCTGCTGGCGCTGGGCGCGGATACGCTGACGGTGGCGCATGACCTGGACGAACCACAGCTGCTGGCGCTGCTTGAGCGCGTGCCGGCGGAGCGGCTGACGGTGACGGTGCACCACCACATCCCGACTTTTCACACCGAGCACTGCGTCTACGCGCATTTGCTGAGTCAGGGCGCGGACTTCCGGACCTGCGGCCGGCCATGCGAGCAGCACGCCGTGAGCCTGCGCGACCACGTGGGCCAGCAGCATCCGGTGGTCGTGGACGTCGGCTGCCGCAACACGGTGTTCAACGCCCAGGCGCAGTCGGCGGCGAGCGTGGCGCCGACGCTTGTGGCGCGCGGCGTGCGGCGGTTCCGCGTCGAGTTTGTCCGCGAGAGCCACGACGAAGCGCTGGCGGTGCTGCAGGCGTGGCAGGAATTGCTGGCGGGTCGCTTGCGTCCTGCGGATTTGCTGCGGAAAATTGAGGTGCACGAGCAGTTTGGTGTCACCTCCGGCACCATGCGCACGCTGGGAGGATGACCGTGACGCTGGATGAGCTGCGGCAGGAAATCGACGAGACCGACAACCGGCTGCTGGAGCTGCTGGCGGAGCGCGGCCATCGCGTGCGCGTGGCGTGGGCGCTGAAGGCGGCGGCGGGCGAGGATCGGCTGGATGTGGCGCGTGAGGCGCAGATCATGCTGCGGCTGCGCGCGCGCGGCCAGGCGCTGGGGCTGGATCCGGCGGACGTCGAGCGGATCTGGCGCGAGATCGTGCGGGTGCGGGCGCGTTAGGTCGGTCAGTTGGCCATGCAAGCGCTGAATTGCGCGGCGCAATCGGTGCCCAAGCACGCGTTCTGGCAGGTCTGGTCGCCGTTGCACTTGGGGCCGCAGACCGTGACAAGGCAGTTGCCGAGCGCGTCGATGGCCTTGCGCCCGGCGGGGTTGGCTTTGCCGAGGCACGTCCAGACGCATTCCTGAGCGCTGCCGCAGGCTTGCGTGCAGTTGACGGTCTGCATGCAGGTGTTGGTCGCCGCCGCGCCTTGGTCGTAGCAGTTGCCGATAGCCTGGAAGCAGCTCTGGGTGTTGGGCTTTGTCTCGCAGCTGATGAGGCCGCCGACCTGGAGCTGCGCGTCGAGCGTGCCGTTGGCGTAGCACTTGGCGCCAATCGTCAGCAATTTTCCGGGGTAGCCCATCGCGCAGCTGAACGTCGCTTGGCAGTCAGCGGTGCCGTGCTGGTCGTTGGAGACGCAGGAAAGGAACTGGTTGGGGCAGTGCTTGCCCACGCAGTCGCTCATGCACGTCTCGGTGACGGCGGTCGCGCAGAGGTCCACGCAGTAGGCGTCTTCGCAGGCGCGCACGGGTTCGAACAGGTAATTGGCGTAGAGCGATCCCTGGCTGGCGACGCTGTCGATGCACGCCGCGGTCGGGTTGGTATGCCCGCAGGTCTCCTGCTGGTACAGGTACAGGCTGAGGCAGCTGTTGATCGCGCCGCCGTAAATGTCGGCGTCGTCGGGGTAAATCGCGTCCGGATAGCCGACCCAGTCCAAGCCGGTCAGGCCGTCGGTGTCGATGTCCGCGGCGTCGTTGACGTCATCGCCGGTGTCGCTCACGGCATCGGTCAGCGCGTCGGTCAGCTGGCCGTCGGGCTGGACCACGTCGGCGTCCGTCACGGCGTCGTTCACGTCAGCCACGGTTGCGTCGTCGGCGTCCAGCGGCGGGTTGCTGTCCAGGGCGATGTCGAACAGCCAGCCGTCGCCGAGATCGCCGTCCAGCACGCCCACGTCGGTCAGTTGCACGTCCGTCGGCGCCGCGTCCACGGCCACGCCGTCGTTGTCCTGCGCGTCGAGCGTCGCGCCGTCGTTGACCTGCGCGGTATCCGCTGCCGTGTCCGTGGTCCCGGCGTCGGCGATCACGGCGTCGGCGAGCTGCTTGCAGACAAGGGCCGGCGCGACGCATTCCCAGCCGCTGGGGCAGTCGACGGTCTTGCACGTCGGGCTGCAGACCAGGCCGTTGGGACCGTTGACGCACAGCCCGCTGGCGCATTGCTGGCTGCTGGCGCAGTCGCAGCCGATGGGTCGGTTGCTGCCGCTGCACGCGTTGGCGCTGTCCAGCACGCCGTCGGGCGCGATGAGGCCGTCTTTGCCGCTGTCGAAGCTGGCGTCGATGCCGGCCGCGTCGGTGCTTGTGACGTCATCGCCGAGGATGTCGACAACGAGCACGTCATCGCTGCCGCCGGCCGCATCGTCGCTGCCGATCGCGGTGTCCGGACTGCCGCTGCCTTGGGTTTCCCACCAGACGAGGCCGGTTTGGTCGACGTCGCTGCCGCTCGGCGGCGGGTTGGAGACCGCGATGCCGCCGTTCACGCCGGCGTCCCAGTCCGTGCACGCGGCCAGGGTGAGCGCGAGGGCGACAAAAGCGAGGCTGAACCGGAGCATGGCGACACCCAGCCGCGCGATCGCGACGCTGCTCATGCTATGCGAGTCGGCAAGGCGGCGCCAGTTCCACGCGCGCACTTTTTCGCCGGCTCAGCGCAACCGTGCTTAGCTGATGACCGGCTTCGAGGTGCCGTTCTTGCGCTGGCGCTCGCGCCCGGTGCGCTTGTCCGCCTCGGCCTCAAACTGCCGCGTCACGCGCTCCACCGCGGTGTCGACGGCCTTGACCAGCGTCTCCGCGTGGCCGTGGCTGATCAGCTCCGGCGTGCCGTGCAGCGTGATCGTCAGGGTGCAATCGTAGCCCACGGCGACTTCTTCCAGCGCCGCGCGCGCGGTCACGGGCTTGCCCCAGCGCGCTTCCAGCTTCTCCAGCTTCTTGCCCAAATGCTCCTGAATCGAACCATCCACGGTGACAATATTGCCTTCCTGCCCCAACTTCGTAGCGACTGTGAGTTCCATATTTTTTCCTCCTGGATGGTGAAGCACCATGCTGCCAGCATAGTCCGTTGATGATTCTGCGCCAGTCCTTTGTCGGCGCCCGTGCGCGTTTGGCGCCGTCAGCGTCAGGGCATTGTCACGTCGCGGTCGCGGGAACGTCAGCCGACTTGCCACGTGCTGCGGCCGTTGAGCAGGCCCTGCAGGTTGGCCTTCTTGGTCGCCTGCTGCTGCGTGACCTGCTCATTCACGAGCGCGTCATAGACCGGCCGCTGCACCGACCGCAGCACGCCAACCGGCACCGGAAACGCCGGGTATTCCATGCGCGAGAGCAGGAACGCGCGGGTCGGGTCCTCGTCGTGGGCATCGTGCACCCACAGGTCGTCGACAGTCACGCCGTCCACGCCCAGCGTCACAACTTCCGGCCGCAGCCCGCGCAGGCGAATGCCCTTGTCGCGATTCGCACCAAAAATCATCGGCTTGCCGTGTTCCAGCAGGATCGTCTGGTCGGCACGGAATTCCTTGCTCGACAGGTGATCCCACGCGCCATCGTTGAAAATGTTGCAGTTTTGCAAGATTTCGATCAGCGCCGTGCCTTTGTGCGCCGCCGCCGCTGCCAGCACGTCCGCCAGCGTCTTGGCGTCGACGTCAATTGAGCGCGCGAGGAAGCTGCCTTCGGCGCCGACGGCCAGCGACATCGGCAAAAACGGATTGTCAACGCTGCCTTGCGGCGAGGACTTGGTCTTTTTGCCCAGCTCCGACGTCGGCGAATACTGGCCCTTGGTCAGGCCATAAATGCGGTTGTTGAACAGCAGCACCTTCAAGTCGACGTTGCGGCGCAGCATGTGGATGAAGTGGTTGCCGCCGATGGACAGCGAGTCGCCATCGCCGGTCGCGACCCAGACTTGCAGGTCCGGACGCGCCACTTTGAGGCCCGTCGCCACCGCCGGCGCGCGGCCGTGAATCGTGTGAAAACCGTAGGTTGCCATGTAGTACGGGAAACGCGACGAGCAGCCGATGCCGGCGATCGTGGCGATCTCGTGCGGCGGCACCCCTTGCTTGGCCAGCGCGCGCTGGACCGCGTTGAGAATCGCGTAGTCGCCGCAGCCCGGGCACCAGCGCGGGTCCTGGTCGGTGGCGAAATCCTTGGGCTTGAGCGCGATGTCGGTAGCGAGTGTCATGGCGACGACTCCGGGGCAAAAGGGGTTTTGCTTAGTGCGGCAGCACGGCCACGATGGCGTCACGCAGCTCGGCCACCGTCAGCGGCTGGCCGGTGATGCGGTTGTACTGTTGGATGTCGAGCGCGTAAGCCGCGCGCAGCACCTTGACGAGCTGGCCGTTGTTGATCTCCGGCACCAGAACCACGCGGAATTTCTGCAGGATCGCAAACAGGTCCGGCGGCAGCGGGTTCAGCCAGCGCAAGTTGGCGTGCGACACCGCGCGGCCGGCCAGCTGCAGATCGCGCACCGCCGTCAGCGCCGCGCCGTACGGCGAGCCCCAGGTCACAACCAGCACGTCGCCTTCGGGCGCGCCCGCGAGCTCGGTCGGCGCAATCTCCGCCGTCATCGCATCGACCTTCGCCTGCCGCGCCTTGACCATGTTGTGGTGGTTCTGCGGGTCGTAGCTGATGTGCCCGGTCTTTTCCCACTTCTCGATGCCGCCGATGCGGTGCTCCAGCCCAGGCGTGCCCAGCTTGATCCACGGCCGCGCCAGCGTGTCAGCTTCGCGCAGGTAGGGCAGCAGCAGCGCGCCGTCCAGCTTGGCGACGTCGTTCAGCAAGTGCGGATCGATGGTCGGCAGGCTGTCCACGTCGGGAATCTTCCACGGTTCCGCACCGTTGGCGATCGCGCCATCGGTCAGCAGCACCACCGGCACGCGGTACTTGATCGCCACGCGCGCCGCTTCAAACGCTGTCTCAAACGCGTCACCGGCGCTGCGGGCGGCCAGCACCGGCATCGGCGATTCACCGTTGCGACCGTACAAAACCTGCAGCAAATCCGCCTGCTCCGTCTTGGTCGGCAAGCCGGTCGAGGGACCACCGCGCTGGACATTGACGATCACCAACGGCAGCTCGGTCATCACCGCCAGGCCCATCGCTTCGGACTTCAGCGCGATGCCCGGACCCGACGTGCCCGTCACCGCCAGCTGGTTGCCATAAGCCGCGCCGATCGCCGCGCAGATCGCCGCGATCTCGTCCTCGGCCTGGAACGTGCGGACGCCGTACTCCTTCAAGCCTGCGAAAGTATGGAGGATATCCGATGCCGGCGTGATCGGGTAGCTGCCGTAGAACAGGTCCAGCCCGGCTTTGTGCGCCGCGGCGACAAGGCCCAGCGCCACCGCTTCGTTGCCGGCGATGCTGCGGTAGGTGCCCGGTGCGATGTCCAACGCCGCCGGCACGCTGTAGCGCAGCGCAAAAAGCTCTGTATTTTCGCCGTAATCCCAACCAGCGTGGAACACCTTCAGGTTCGCATCGAGCAGCAATTGCTTCGTCGCGAACTTGCGGCGGATCTCGTCCTCGACCATGTCGCCGTTGCGCTCGAACAGCCAAAACACCAGGCCAAGCGCGAAGTAGTTCTTGCAGCGCTCGACTTCCTTGGCCGACAGGCCGTAGCCCTGCAGCGCGTCATTGGTCAGCCGGCTCAGGTCGATCTGGAACAGCTGGTAGTCGGCGAGCGAGCCGTCCTCCAGCGGATTCTCCACGTAGCCGGCCATTCTCAGGTTCTTGGCCTGGAACGAGTCGGCGTTGGCGATCAAAATTCCGTTTGGCTTGAGCCACTTGCGATTCGCGGCCAGCGCTGCCGGGTTCATCACCACAAGCACGTCGGCGCGGTCGCCCGGCGTCAGGATGTCGCGGCTGGCAAAGTGCAGCTGAAAGCCCGAGACGCCAGCCAGCGTGCCCGTAGGTGCGCGAATTTCGGCGGGGTAATCGGGAAACGTCGCGGTGTCATTGCCCGCCAGCGCGGACGCAGCGGAGAACTGGCTACCGGTCAGCTGGATGCCGTCACCGGAGTCACCGGCAAAGCGAATGACAACAGATTCACGGACTTCACGCGGCTTGGCCGAAATGGCGCTTGCGGTCATTGCAGAACTCCCGGGCGGAAATCAGAAAAGGGTGCGGACGCAGCGCGCCCACCGGCGAGGTGGCCGGACGCGGGCCAAAAAGCTGGCTGGGCGCCGACCGGCAAGACACCGCGGGTCCCGCGCTTATTCCGCGGACTTGCTCGCCTGCTCGCGGGCGATGGCTTTGCGGCGGCGGTTCAGGCGCTGCGGCGTCGGCACGCCGGTGTCCGCAGCGACGGCGCCATGGCTGGCAGCCGCCGAAAGATCGGTCTTGTGACCCTTGAGCAAGAAGATCGAGCCCACGATGTACAGGCCGGCGAACGCCGCCAACACGCTGAACTCGCGAATGAAATCTGGATCCATCAGTCTCTCCCTGCCGCCGCGATGGGCGGCGCTCCAATGCCGTCGATCAGTCCGTCAGCCGCGGCCGCCAGACGGTTCCTTGAGGCGTATCGCGGACTTCCGCGCCGATCTGCGTCAATGCCAGCCGCGCCTCGTCCGCCCGCTGCCAATCCTTGGCCGCGCGCGCTTCCTGCCGCTGCACAAGCAGCCGTTCCACGTCCGCGAGCGCCTCGCTGCCCGGCGGAAACAGCCGGTCGCGCGCCTGCGCCACAATCGCTTCTACCATGGCCGCCGGCGGATGTTGGAACAATCCCAGCCAGCCCGACGCTTCATGCAGGAAAGCCCGCACTTGCGCAATCACGTCAATGGCGCCCGCCGCCTTCGGCTTGTCCAGCGCCAGCGACAGCGCGGTGATCGGCTCAGAGAGTGCCGCCAGCGCCCGCGGCGTGTTGAAGTCGTCGCACAGCGCCTCTTGCAGCTCTTCGCGGGCGGTCGCCACCACGTCCAGCACCGGCTCATCGATCTGCCCGCCGGCCAGCATGCCGCGCGCGGCCAGCAGCGACTCGGCCGCCGCCAGCTTCTCGTAGACGCCAAGTACGCGTTTTTGCGCCTCTTCCAGCGAGCGATCGCTGAAATTCAGCGGGTGCGTGTAGTGCGCCGTCAGCAGGAAATAGCGCAGGACCTGCGGGTGGAAGCGCGCCAAAACGTCGCGGATCGTGAAGAAATTGCCGAGTGATTTCGACATCTTCTCTGAGTCGATCGTCACAAAGCCGTTGTGCATCCACTGCCGCGCAAAGTCCGCACCGTTGGCGGCGCGGGCCTGCGCGATCTCGTTTTCATGGTGCGGAAACACCAGATCCTTGCCGCCGCAGTGCACGTCAAACGTCTCGCCGAGGTGCTTGCAGGCCATCGCCGAGCACTCGATGTGCCAGCCGGGACGGCCATTGCCCCACGGCGAATTCCAGAACGGTTCACCAGGCTTGGCGGACTTCCACAGCGCAAAATCGGCCTGGCTGCGCTTGCGTGCGTCGTGCTGCACGCGCTCGCTCGCGCCGTCGGCGTTGTCGTCCTGGCTGCGTCCGGACAGCGCGCCATACGGCGGAAACGTCCGGACGTCGAAGTACACGTCCTGGGCGATCGTGCCGTCCGCCTGCGTCTCGCCCGGCACGACGTAGGCGTGGCCGCGCTGGATGATCTGCTCGATCATCGCAACGATTTCAGGCATGTGCGTCGTGACGCGCGGCTCGACCTGCGGCCGCTCGCAGTCCAGCCGGTCCATGTCCTCGTGGAACGCGGCGATCATCCGGTTGGTCAGCGTCTCCGTCGTCTCGCCGTTCTGGTTGGCCCGCGCGATGATCTTGTCGTCGACGTCCGTGAAATTGCGGACGTATTTGACGTCCAAGCCCATCCGCCGCGCGGTGCGTTGCACAACGTCAAAGACGATGTAGACCCGCGCGTGGCCGACGTGGCTGAAATCATAGACCGTTACGCCGCAGACGTAGAGGCCGAGCTGGCCGGGATGCAGCGTCCGCAGCGGCTCTTTTTGACGGGTCAGGCTATTGGTGATGCGGATTTGCACGGTGCCACAGGTGCTTGAAAGGGGGTGCAGTGTAGCGCCCGCCCGGTTGGATCACAAGCGCCCGCAGCACCTGTCGCAGGGCGGTCGCAAGCTCGACCTCGTGCACCCGGGACTGAAGTCCCGGGCTATTGTTCGAGATGTCCGCCGGAAGGCGGACTCGGCCAAGCCCAGAATCCCGCAGGGATTTCTTGAACC
>CAIPXZ010000085.1 GCA_903869075.1 uncultured Myxococcales bacterium
CGAGCTTGCCGTTGGCGTCGTAAAACAGCACGTCGAAGTCGGGGTAGACGTCGTGAAACTGCTTGGCCGCCGCGTGCAGCGCCGGCACGTCGTGCGCCAGCAGCGCGGTCTTTGTCGCCGGATCGAGCGCGCGCATCCGCGCCGCGAGCGTCAAATCCTTGACGTCATCGGCCAGCTCGAGGGCGAATTCCTTCTCGGCGTCCTCGACGCGGTCGTCCACCTGGTCGACGAGCGCGTCGCGCATCAGCCAGTCCAGCAGCGGCATCGCCGCCAGCGGCGCGAGCGCGGACAACGCCACGAGGCCCATCAACTTGGCGCGAACGGAATGCAGCAGGGTCAAAGCGGTACTTCCTTGGCGAGCGGTGGCTCGGTGCAGACTTAGCGCATTCCGAGGGCGATCGGCAAGGGCTGGCTGGCAGCGCCCCCAGCGGCTCGCCCTTGGCGAAGGTGACTTGCCGGCCTTGGCGATCCTTGGCAGGATCCAGCACACCGCGGCGTTGTCTTTTTCCTGCGCCCAAAGGAACGGCTTGAACTCGAATTTGCTCGCCTATTGGACGCGCGCTTGCCTCTTGCTGTGCGCCGCCACCCTCGGCGCGTGCAGCACAGCCGCAAAAGTCGATGGCGGTCCTGTCGGGGTGCAAGCCGGCAGCGCCTGCGACCCGTACAAGGACACCGCGGTCTGCGGCTTGCAAAACGCCGCCGCCGCCGCGCTTGGCTGCGATGCCTCCGCCCACGTTTGGGCGGTCACGTCGCTGTGCGCCGCCGGTGCAAAGTGCACGACGACGACCGACTTGAACGGTCATGCGGTGCCAGCGTGCTCGGTCGTGGCCACAAACAGCGGTGCGGACGCGGCGAGTGGTGGCGACACAATCGCGACAACCTGCTCCGGCGCCGACACGACCGGTTGCTACGACGCGACGCACTATCGCATGTGTTTGTCTGGCAAATGGAGTTCGCCGATGGCGTGTCCCTCCGGCTTCATCTGCGTGCCAACGTCTGGCCAGGGCGATATTCCATGCGCCGAGGTGCTGACGCCGGGCATGTCCTGCGATCCGGCGATGGTGCTGCAAGGCTGTGGCGTTGTGGCTGGCCAGGAAGTCCGCATGACGTGTGACGCCGCCAGCCACGTCTGGATCGTCCTGGACGTCTGCGCGGACGGCAAGGCGTGCGCGGTCTCCGGGCTGAAGGCCAGCTGCGCGGCGAAATAGCCGGTTTGGCTCACTGTCGATCTGACTGCGGCAACGGCGGGGTAGGTCTCCGGCGCGGAAGTCGTGGATCGCGCCGCACCACGCGCTACTGCGCCGCCCACAGCGCCGCATTCACCGCATCGAGCCCCGCGCTCTGGCGAATCGAATCGCTCGCATCAAACGGCCCGCTCCACACGAGCCCGATGTTGCCCGCAGCGTCCGTCCCGTGCGCCTGGATGGCATCAGCGGTGTGGTACAGGAACGCGCGATAGCGATGGTCGCCCAGCGCCGCGTCCAGCGCCGCCAGGTTGCGCATGAAGATGCCCTTGAACAGCGCGCCGTCGCTGTTGCAGTCCGGCTCACACGCCTCGCGCAGCACGCCTTGGGCGTCGACGAGCTTCGCCACCGCCGCGTCCGCGGTCGCCGTCGCCTCTGCGAGGTACGTCGGATCGCCGGTGATCTGCGCGAGTTCCACGAGCCCGCCCAGCAGCACGCCCTGGTTGTAGGTCCACGTCGTCTGGCCGTTGTTCTTGCAGGCGTCCAAGCCGTCGTTCCAGAGCTTGTCGCTGTTGCGCATCCCGCTCGCTTTGAGCCAGGTCCATGTGCGCGTCGCCCACGTCAGGTACGGCGTGGTGGCGCCGCCGACCCTGGTGCGCGCATGCAGCCGCGCAGCGAGGGTCAGGAACAGCTCGTTGGTGATGGCGTTCTTGTAGGATTTCGCCTTGGTCCAATACACGCCGCCGCCGCACTGGTCGTCCCAGTCGGGCGTGATGTCGTCAAAGATTGTGCGGGCCATGGCGAGGTAGCGCACCTCGCCGGTCAGGTCGTAGGCCTTGAGCCACGCGAGCGCCCACCAGCCCTCGTCGTCGTGGAAGTCGTTGAGAAATTGCGTGCTGATCGCGCTGTGGACGTCAAACGTCGTGGTCCAGAGGGTCTGGAACTGGCGGTCGCCGGTCAGGCGGGCGTAGTCGACGGTCGTCTCCACGGCGTTGGCGGACTGCCACCAGGTGACCCCGAACAGCCCCAGCGGCGCCGTGTAGAGGCTGGCCAGCACCGTCATCGCCGCGGCGGCTTGCGGCCGGTAGTCGGGCTGCGGCGGTGCGGCGGCGGGCGGCGTGGCCTGGCAGGCGGCGGTCGCGGTGAGCGCGAGGGCGAGGAGGCGCAAGCGCGCGGGCAAGGGCATGGCGAAGCCTCCACTGCGGCGGCCGGGCGACGCTGCCGCGCGTGAAGTTCGCCGGTGGCAGGCGTGGCGTCAAGCCCGCGGGCGGCGGCGGCGGGGCGGTCGTTGGCATGTGGCTCGTCGCGACGCTGCCAGGCCGGCCGCTGCGCCCTGTCTCCCGGCCCGCAACCCAAAATAGTGTTCGATCGCTGACGACGATTGCCGCGGTCGGGACCGCAAAAAAGTCGTCGCCGCCCGAGCGCACCGGCGGCTGCCCGCAGTCCATGCGCGCGGCGAATGGCGCTCGCGCGCGCGACCAGCCGCCAACCGGAATCCGGAACTTCAGACCCGCCACGGACTCCCGGGCGGCTCCAAGGCGATAGACACCACGAAGCTGTGTCGAGGCGCGGTTCCGACCAAGCCGCCGCGTAGCGCGGCCA
>CAIPXZ010000086.1 GCA_903869075.1 uncultured Myxococcales bacterium
CGCCAGTGTCGCCAGCCACAGCAGCTGCGGCGCGGCGAATTCCACGCCCTGCCGCGCCAGCAGCGCCAGTGTCGCCAGCCACAGCAGCTGCGGCGCGGCGAATTCCACGCCCTGCCGCGCCAGCAGCGCCAGCTGCAGCGTCGCCTGGTGCGCCAGCAGCGCCGTGCCCAGCAGCGCCAGCACGCCAACCACCGTCAGCCACAGCGTGCGGGAACGCGTCATACCGTCCTCCGCCGCAGGTAAGTCAACCATTCGACAAGGACAATCAGCAGCACCGCCAGCAACCACAGGCTCCAGCGCGGCAGCAGCGCGCGCGGCGGGGCGATCGTCGGTGACGCCGGTAGCGGCTGCGCCGTCGGCCCCCACGGCTGCAGCAGCAGCGGGTTCTCCGTCGGCGCCAGCACGGTCGCGCGCGCCACAAGCCGGTCGCCATCGGACCGCCAAACGTGCACGCCGTGCCGCTCGCTCTGGCCCAGCAGCTGCCGCCCCGATGTCCGCGCGGGCCGCGGCGGCTGCCCCGGCTCCACGTACTGCCAGGTCGCGTCCACAGGCGCATCCACCGCCCACGGCCGCCCGACCTGCAGCGGCGGCACCAGCGATTCCTCCTGACCGACAAGCCACAGCAGCGCGTTCGACACAAGCAGCGGCAAGCTGTACCGCGCGCCCAGGTCGGTCTCCAGCAGGTCGATGCCCCACTCCAGCGACCGCACCGCCGTCTGCCGCGCCACCATCACCGCACCGCGCGGCTTGGCCACCGCCAGCACAACATCGCCTGGGCGCTGGGGAATCAGCCGCACTTTGTCAAAATTCGTGTCTTGGAACGAGATGCCGCGCATCACCGGATGCTCCTCGTCGCGCACCGCCAGCTCCGGTCCCTCGGCCAGCCGCAGCGTCTCGGTCGGCGCGCCCGCCAGGGACAGAATCAGCCCTGGCGTGCCCTCCGGCAGGGCAAAACCCGCCTGATCCAGCAGCACGACGTCCACGCCATGGCGCGGCCGATCGCGCGCGGCAAAGGTCTCCGGCCGGTAGTCCGCCGCGGCGAGGTGCTGCACCTTCACCTTGCCGTGGGCGAACAGCGCCGCCGCCAGGTACAGGTTGCCCACCGCCGGGTCGACGTCCGCGCCACCGCTCACCAGCAACACGCCCAGCTCCTTGCGCTCGGCCAGCACCGCAAAACCCCAATCATCCCAAGGCGCTGCGTCGCGCAGGGCCGACTTGCCGCGCACCTGCACGGCAAACCGCGCCGCCGTCAGGTCCACGCCCGGCACGACCTGCGTCGACAGCCCCGGCGGCAGCTCGACGTCGACGATGCGCCGCAGCGCGTCGGGGCTGGCAAAATTCGCGGCGTCGTAGGCCGTATCGCTGCCCGCCAGCAGCAGCTGCGCAGCGACCGGTTGTGGCGTGTCATTGCGCACTTGCACCGTCAGCGTGCCGCGCGACGGGTCGAGCGGCTCCGGCCGCACCCGCAGCTCACCCACCGCCAGATTGGTCAGATGCGGCGCCGGCGGCGGCTGGCCGGGCTGCCACGCGCGCGCCGGGCCCACGCGCAGGTGCGCGAGCGGCACCAGCGGCGTCACGTCCAGCGGCAGCTCCGCCGGGCCGGCATCACTGACCAGCACGATGCGCGGCGCCGCCCGGTGCGCCAGCGCCTGCTGCGCCGTGGCGATCGCCCGCCGCAGGTCCAAACCGCCGTCCGTCGGCCGCAGCCGGGCGATGCCGTCATCCAGCGTCGCGCGGTCACTGCCCCAGCCCGCCAGCACTTCAGCGTGGCCGGACGCCGCCAGCAGCAGCACGTCCTCGTCCGCGGGCGCCGCCAGCAGCCACTTGCGCAGCGCGGCTTGCGCCTCCGCCAGCCGCGTACCCTCCAGGCCATCCGCGGTCTGCATCGACGCCGACACATCGACGATCACCACCGTGTGCGGCCGCAGCGGCGCGGCGCGCGGGCCATTGGCCACCGGCGCGAACAGCGGCTCCGCCAGCGCCGCCAGCAGCAGCCCGGCCAGCAGCACCATCAGCAAGAACGACAGGATTCGCCGGAAGTTGCGACCGACGACGCGTGACTCGCGCTCCGCCAGCACGCGCTGCCACAGGCCGCCAAACGGCACTTCCACACGCCGCTGCCGCGGTCGCAGCAGGTACAGCACGCCGATCAGCCCGAGCAGCGCGCCGGCCAGACGCAGCGCGTCGGCGGGGGTCGTCAGCAGCTGGTTGAAGTGGAGCGCGTTCACCCGAGGAAGCCTCCGGCGCGAAACACCCGCATCACGACGTCGTCAAACGGCACGCTGAGATCGACCTGCAGGCAGCGCGCACCGACCTCGCTGGCGGCGCGCTGGACGTCGTGGCCGAGCACCTCGAACGCGGCACGGTAGCGCGCAAGCAGCTGCGGCGTCAGGACAATTTCA
>CAIPXZ010000087.1 GCA_903869075.1 uncultured Myxococcales bacterium
CGGATAGCCAACTTCCGAGAAGCTGTAGCGCGCCAGCGAGCCGCAATAGTGGACGTGCGGCGCGGGTGCCTGGGCGCGGTGCAGGTGCCCCAACGCGACGTAATCGAAACCACTGAAAACGCCGACGTCGATCTGCGTCGCCGTGCCGATCAGGCTGCGCTCGGAGTCCGACGTCGTCGCGCCTTGGACAAAGCAATGCGCAATCAGCACCTGCGCTTGCGTGCGATCCTGCTGGGCGGCGATGCGCCGCAGCGCCTGGTCCATCGCGCCGACCTGGCTGGTCAGCGCCTCGCCCAACGCGCCCGGCAGCAGGAAGGGCAACGCCCAAACCTGCGCGCGCACGCCATCGCGACCGGAAACTTCAATCGGCACGTCGATGCTGTCGGTCTCCCCACGCAAATAAATCCGCTGGTGATCCAGCACGCTCGCCGTCCACGCCAGCCGCGGCCCGTTGTCGTGGTTACCTGCGACGATAACCACCGGCATTTCTGGGGCAATCTGCCGCAGCTGCCCCAGCCATGCGCCGAGCATCCGCACCGAGTCATTGCTGGGCGTCGCCCGGTCAAAAATATCGCCGGCTATGACCAAGAGGTCGTGCGGCTCCGCGCGCAGAAAATCGGCGACCTGCTGCAGGGCGTGCGCCTGATCCGCCTCGAGCGACACGCCGCCCAGAATCTTGCCCAAGTGCCAATCTGATGTGTGCAGTATTTTCATCGTAGTTTCATGTACTTGCGCAACATCAACTCACTTCGTGTAGACCATGCTCCGGCCATTGCCCGGCATCGTCAGGGTCAGCGTCGACGCGTCCACGGTGTAGGTCTCCACCGCCGGCGGCAGCAAGCCCTGGTCGGTGTAGGCCTGGATCGCCGCCGCGGTCATCGCCACGCCGGGTGTGTCGGTCGCCGGCGATGCGCAGCCGGAAACGGCATTGGCGATGCCGCCGAGCATCGTCCAGGTGACGGTGTTTGTGGTGCCGCTGACGGTTTCGCTATAGGTGCCGTAGACGCTGTCCGTTGTGACGCAGGTGCCGGGCGTGACGCCGGCGGGCAAGGTCGGCGGCGCGACGGTCTCGACAATCGTGAAGGTTTTGTCAGCGTTGATGGTGAAGGTGGCGTGGAGAATTGCGGGCACCATGCCGCTGAAGTGCCAGATGCCGACGAGCGGATCGGCGGCGAGCGCGGCGTCAGCGACGGCGTCCCCACCGCCCGCTGCGGCATCCTTGTCCGCGACGGTCTGGTCCGCGCCACAGGCGGCCAAAGCCAGCGCGGCGCACCACGCCGCGCGCTGGGCGGCGTCTCGCCATCGGGATTGACTCGCGTCCACGTTGCCTCCCGCGCGAAAAAGTCCAGAGAAAACGCGCCGTCACACGCCGCGGCAGCCACGACTGCGCCGCGTCGACGTCCCGCAGTGTGCCCGCTCGCTGGCGGGCGTCAAGCGCCACCACCGGCGTGGACAGCTGCGTTCGCCGGGGCACGCGCGGCCTTCCGTCGTCCCGCCGCCTGCGCTACACTTGCCGCCATGAAGACAGCCGCCCAACTCGCTCTTTGGCTCCTCCCAGCGCTGGCCGCCGCGTGTGGGCCGGCAGCAACCTCGACCGCCGGCGCGACCGCCGCCACGGGCGATGCGACCGCTGCCGCCGACGTGACACCGACCACCGATGCGGTCGCCGATGTCGCAGCTGATGCCGCCGCTGACGTTAACGCCAGTCCGTTTGCCCTTCCCGGCGCCGACACGACGGTCGATGCGTACACGCACACGCCGATCTACTTCACTGGCACCGACAACCAGCGGACCGTCGACGCGCCGGCGAATTTCCCGGCGACCGGCAGCTACCAGACCATCACGCTGCACTTGAAGCTGTCGTGCCCCAAGGACGGCTGCGACCCGTACGACCGGCTGGGTTCGCTGGGCCTGGTGACGGCGAAGTCGGCGGACGGCCAGAGCGACACGGTGCTGGAGCTCGTGCGGTTCATCACGCCGTTTCACGTCGGCGCCAGCTGGGACCTGGACGTGACGGACCTGCGGCCGCTGCTGGTGGGCAATGTGACGCTGCGGGCGTTCATCGACACCTGGGTCGGACCAGGCAGCTCGTATGGCGGCGGCTGGCTGCTGACGGCAAGCTTTGAGTTCAAGGGCGGCGTGCCGGCGCACAAACCGCTGGCGGTGCTGCCGGTGTGGACGCCGCACGGCGCGGTCTTTGGCGATCCGGCCAAGCCGCTGGCCACCTCGACGCCGCCGCAGCATCTGCCGCTGCCGACGGGCGCGACGAGCTACACGCTGCGCGCCCTGATTACCGGCCACGGCCAGGGCAACGCCAGCAACTGCGCCGAGTTCTGCGCCAAGACCCACACGCTGACCGCCGGCACCACGCCGTACACCAAGAAGCTGTGGCGCACCGACTGCGCGACCGCGGGCGCACCCGGCCAGCAGGGCACGTACCAGTACGCGCGCGCCGGCTGGTGCCCGGGCGCGGACGTGTTGCCGTGGAGCGTCGACGTGAGTGCCGACCTGCTGGGACAGGCCACCGCTGACTTGGCGTGGGACGTCGAGGCGTGGACCAACACCTGCCGCCCGGACGCGCTGCCCTGCACCGGCTGCACGCTCGGCACCAGCTGCGCCTACGACGGCGGCGCGCACACCGAGCCGTACTACCAGGTCTCGGCGCTGCTCATCGCGTTCGAATAGCCGACCGCGGCGTCACAGCCCGTGGCGCAGCAACCCGACCGCCGCACCCGCCAGCACAAGCCACGCCGAGTTCATGCGGAACCGCACGAGCAGCGCCAGCGCGCCTGCGGCCAGCAGCGCTGACGGCGCATCGACAACTGCCACCCGCGCCAGCTGCCACGCGACCGCCGCCATCAGCGCCACCGACGCCACGTTGACGCCATCCAGAAACGCACCCGCCAGCGGTGACCGCCGCAACATCGGCACGAGCCGCGCGCTGAGCGCCACAAGCACGAACGCCGGGAGGAAGATGCCAAGCGTCGCGGCGATCGCCGCCGGCACGCCGCCAAGCAGGTAGCCGATGAACGTCGCCGTCGTGAACACGGGACCGGGCGTGAACTGGCCCGCGGCGACGGCATCGAGCAGCTGCGCTTCGGTCAGCCAGTGCGTCCGTGCCACCAGGTCGTGGCGCAAGAACGCCAACAGCACGTAGCCGCTGCCGAACAGCACCGCGCCGATCTTGGCAAACACAAGGAAGACCTTGAACACCGGCGGTGCCAGCGGCAGCGCCAACAGCGCGTTGGGTCGCGGCTGTCGCAGCGCCACGGCCAGCAGACCGGCGGCCACCAGCACCGCCAGCTCATCGGCGCCCAAGGCCGTGGCGACAAGCGCCGCCAGCCCGAGCAACCGCAGCGGCAAGGTCCGCGCCACCCGCGGCAGCAGCTGCCACAGCGCCTGCGCCACCACCGCCACGATCACCGGCTTGATGCCGGCGAGCACGCCAACCGCCTGCGGCAACTGGCCGAAGGTCACATACGCCCAGGCAAGGCCCAGCGTCAGCACCGCGGCCGGCAGGATGAAGCATGCGCCTGCCACAAGCAGCCCGGGCCAACCCGCGCGTCGCAGCCCGAGGTGGATGGCCATCTCCGTCGAGTTCGGCCCCGGTAGCAGGTTCACGGCGCCGAGCAGATCGAGGAATTCCTCGTGCGTCAGCCACTGCCGCTTGCGGACAAGCTCCGCCTCCATCAGCGCGATGTGCGCCGCCGGGCCGCCAAAGGCGGTCAGCCCCAGCCGCAGGAACACCGCCGCCACTTCGCGCAACGCCGCGTTGGCCATGTCAGCGTTTGCCGCCCAACCGCGCGTCCACCGCCAGCGGCCCGGCACCGACGGCCAGCAGGAAAAGCAGCCCCAGCACCATCGCAAAGTCCGTGCGTGCCTCGTGCGCCAGCGCCCACGCACCTTTGGCAGCCAACAGCGGCAGCTTGGTCTTGACCAGCGCCACCGCCATGACGGCCAGCAGCGGCAGCGTCGCCAGCCGGGTCAGCAGCCCCAGCAGCAGCGCCACACCGCAGAGGATCTCCACGCTGCCGACAAGCGGCGCCAGCAGCTCCGGGTGCGGCAAGCCAAGCTTGGCAAAGCGCCCCGCGCCCAGCTCGGCGGCGAAAAGGAACTTCTGCACGCCCTCGGACGCGAACACGGTGCCAACCAGCACGCGAATCAGCAGCGTCGCCGCCGGCGCGTCACTTGCCCTGAGCTTGTCCAGCATCGCCTCGCTCCCTCTGCTGCTTGTCGCTGCCTGCCGCGAGTGTGCCGCATTGCGCCGCCGCTGTCCCGCGCGGTGTGGGAGCTGGCGGCACAGCCGGCAGCGCCGCGGATCGGCTCAGCGCAGCTGCAGCACCGGCCGCACCATGGGTAGCCGTTGCGCCTGGCCGTCGATCCAGAACCAGCGGCGCGTCGCGGTGTCAATGCTGAGGCAGCTGCGCCTGCCGCCGGCGCCGGTGCCGCTGTTCAGGTAGCGGACGTCGCCGTGATCATACACGCCGCCCAAGTGCGTGTGGCCGGTGACGATGAGATCGACCGATGCCGCGCGCGCTGCCGCCACCGCGCGCCTCTGCACCTGGCACCGCGCCTGCACGCGGTGCGCGCCGCCCAACACCTGGTCCACGCCGTCCAGCTGCTCGACGAGCCGCCGCAGCCCGGCGCGCATCAGCCAGCCCACCGCCCAGAACGCCCGCTCGCTGTGGGCGGAGCTGCTGAACGGGTCGAACTGGTGGCCGTGCGTGAACCACAGCCGCAAGCCGTCCGCCTCGACGCGCCACTCGCCCGGCGCGCCCCAGAGCTCCGCGGCGACGAGGTCATGGTTGCCATGCAGGTAGACAAACGCCGGGTCGTTCAGCCGCGCGCGCACGCCTGGCCAGCGCAACGCCGCGCGCTCCAGCTCCGCGCGCTGGTCGCCCAGCCGCTGCGGCGCCAGCGTCTCCCAGATGTCGCCCAGCAGCACGACGTGGTCATGACGCTCGGCCAGCAGGTCCAGCCACTGCAGCAGCGCCCGCTCCGACCGCCCGCCGCGGCACACGCTCGCCTCTGCCGCCAGGTGCAAATCGCTCACAACCGCCACGCGCATTGTCGCCTCCGCTTGCCGGAGGCAGCGTCGCAGCCGCGCGCATCGCTTGAACGAACGCTGGGTTGCAATTGCATGTCAGCGCCAAAGCGTTGCCGGGCTGCCCCACGCTTGCCACGCGGTCACGCCACGGGCTGGCGCAGCGCCCACTCCGCCCGGAACGCCTGCCAATCCCGCACGACCTGCGGCGCATACGCGCGGGCATAGGCCAGCAGCGGATCGCGCCACGTTGTATGCGCCTCGCCAAAGGCCACCCAGTCGTCGCCGATCGCCGCGCCCTGCCGGCCGCCGGAGCGCAGCTGATCCCACGCGACGATCTCGCCCATCGCCCGCACCACCTTGTCCAGCCGCCGCAGCTTACACGCACCAAGCGCGAGGCGGTCTTCACTGGGCAGCAGCTCGCGCAGCACGTACGCGCGGTCGCCGATGCTGACCGCCGCGAGGAACGCCGGCGCCACCGCCTGCATCCGGCGCTGCACGCTCACCACGCGCTGCGCCTCGTCGGTCCATGCCGGCTGCGTCAGCGGCACCCGCGCCGCCAGCGCCGACCCCGGGATGTGCTTGAGATCCAGCAGGAACTGGCCAGCGGCACCGCCGCGGCCGCGCACGAGGATGACGTAGCGCTCGACGCCCAAGCTGCCGACACCTGCGACGCGGCGCGCGATGTCGAGCACCTCGAAGAACGCCGGCTCAGGCTGCTGCGCGGCGAAGCCGACCATGAACTTGGTGATCTTCTGACGGTCGCCGTCGTCCGCGGGCAGCGCTTTGCCGTTGTCCAAGCGCAGCCGCCGCTTGGCCCCCTTGCGCACGGTGCGTTTGTCGAGAAAATTCGCCCGCGAGCGGTCCCCCAGCCCGTCCAGCAGCGCCTCGATGAGCGCCGGGGCCGTTGCGCGCTCCATCCACCGCGGCTTGCCATCGCGCAGCGCCGCAGCATAAGCATCCAGGAACGCAGCGCACAGCGCCTCGGCGTCCTCCGCCGACCAGCCAAGCACCTGCGCCGCCACCAGCACGCTGACGAGAAACCGCGCAAGCTCCCACTGCGCCGGTGCAAGGATCGCCTCGTCAAAGTCGTTCAGGTCAAAGTACACAAGGCGGTTCTCGCCCTTGTAGCTGCCGAAATTCTCGAGGTGCAAGTCGCCGCAGACCCACGCGGCGGGCGAGTGGTCCAGCGCGCTGCCGGCCGGCAGGTCTTCATAGAACAGGTGGCATGTGCCGCGCAGGAAAGCGAACGGGTTGCTGGCCAAGGCCTTGTACTTCAAGGCAAGCCGCTCGGGATCGCGGCCGGCGTTGAACTGATCGATGCGCGTCAGTACGCTGATGGCTTGGCGGTGGCGGGGCATGGAAGATCCTGGCGGCGGTTGCGCTGCCTGCGCACAGGCTAGGTCGCAAGCCGCTGTTACGCAAGGCGTCCGCCAGGACCGCACGCCACCGCTAGGGCTTCTGGCTGTAGGGCATGCCCAGGTAAATCGTGCCGGAGTACACCCAGCTGCGTTCCGTCAGGTACTTGTCCGGAGTGGCGCCCAGGAACTTGCGCAGGTGGTTTGGCGTGATGCGCACGTCCACGCGGTAGACGCCGGCCTTGGCGACGGCAAAGTCAAAGTCCTTGGTCCCTGTCGCCACAGTCTCCCAGCCATCGGTGACAGCCCGCAGCAGGTTCGCTGTAATCACCGGCTGTTCCGCCAGCTTGCCGTACACGCGCGGCACGCCTACGTGCAAGGTTACGCCGTCGGCGCTGGCCAGTTCCGCGCCCATCTCGTAGGTGGAACCGGCAGCCGTGGCGTGGAAGTCAAAGCCCACAGGGTAGCCATAGAACAGGAAGGCGTTGTAGACGCGGCCAGCCGCCAGCGCCGCCTTGTACGTGCGGTCATCGGCCGTCGCTGCCTGATCCGCAGGCAACAAGAAGAAGTTGCCGAACCAATGGAACAGCCGGCGGTAGGAATCACCGCGCTCGCCATCGGCCATCATCATGGGCAGAGAGTTGCGATGCGCGTTCGGTCCGATGAAGTTGAACACGCGCTGCCGCAGCACCGTGTCCGACCAGTATTGGATGTTCGCTGCGCCTTCCTCAAACACCGCGAGGATCGCCAGCTCGGGCACGGGATTGCTGGCAGGGTCATTCACGAAGTCGGCGATGGCGCTCAGCATCTCCCCCATGTGCGCCTTCATGTTCGTCGCTGGGTTGTAGACCTCATAGCCATCCCAGTGCAGCGCCGCCACATCCGCGCGAGCCCAATCGCTGACGTACGCCACCGCGACGAGCGCGTGGCCGACATCGCGAAACTCCTGGAAGGCCACGTCGGTCTTGGTGCCATACAGCGTTTGCCGGTCCGCTGACGTTGCCCGCAGGTGGCGCTCCAGACCCAACACGAGGTTGTGGTTGTCAAAACCCGCGGCCACCAGCAGCGTGCGCCCGTCCTTGCACTTCAGGTTGTTGGCCACCGGCGCGCCGTCGCGCAGCACAAGCGTGTCGCCCTGCCCCGGCTCGTACAGCAGTTCGTCGGGGTACTCATAGTCGCAGAACAGCCCGGCGTTGTGGTCGGTCAGGAACAGCACGTCGAGGTCCGTCTGGCAGATGCCGTCGCGGAAATCCCAGAAGCACTGCTCGTTGCGGGCGCCCGTTTCACCATCGACGCGCGGCGAACCGTCGCATGCGTCATGCGAGAACACCGAGTGGCCGTGCAGCTGGCCCTGCTTGACGACGAAGCCGCGCACCGGCGCGATCAGCGCTGAGCCGCGCAGCATCTTCGGGTCGTAGTCCGGCTCGTTGGCGGCGGGATCGACAGTCGCCGACACGTCCGCGGCCAGCTGCACGTCGCCCGCGCCCGCCGCGTCGCTGTCCACGGCGACGTCCGCCACCTTGGCCTTGGCACAGCCGAGCAGCAACATCAGGCACAGGTACTTCCGCTTCATCTGCAACTCCTGTCAGGGCACCGGCAAGGTCCACGCCAGCACGCTCGGCTTCAAGCCGTTGCCCACGTAGACCGTCCGGCCATCCGCCGAGAACGCCAGCGCCGCGACTTGCGGCACCGGCAGGACAGCAACCGGGTGGGCGATGGCGCCCTGAATCGGTGCGACCGCGTACAGCTTGGCGCCGCCGGTCAGCGTGCCAGCCACGAGCCACTTGCCGTCGGGCGACCAGGCCACCGCCAACAGCGCATCCGTGTCGATGCCCTGCGCCAGCGGCTGACCGGTCAGCGCATCGTAGATCAGCAGCAGGTTCCAGCACGCTGCGAGCAGCTTGTGGCTGTCCGGGGCGAAGTCGACGCTCATACTCGTACAGGCCAGCGTCGTCGGCGTTGCCGGCGCCGC
>CAIPXZ010000088.1 GCA_903869075.1 uncultured Myxococcales bacterium
CCCGCACATGGCTTTCATAGTCGGGTAAGGACGCGTCATTACTGACGCGTCCTCCCCTCAGAACCGGACTGGATAGTTTCCCATCATCCGGCTCAAGCCATCACAAGCCCCGGTAAGTCGGGGCCGGTATCCACAACAGATTTTCCTGACTTTCGTGTGCTCTTGCCGAGTCGTTTGAGGAGCGCTCGCTCCTAAAAATAACGACTCCACTCCGGGTCGAACGGGTTAGCCTTCGCTTTGATCTTCAGGTGGCGTCGTATTTTGGTGTCGGTGGCATAGTGCAACCGCAACCAGTCGGGCTGCCCCGCCGAGTTTTCACCGTCGAGACGTGCCGCGAAGGTCCAGTTGCGCGAACCGAACGCATGCCAGTAGCGCCGGGCGAGCCAGCGCAGGGATTGCTTCCGATGCCGCCGTTTAGCCCAATACCACAAGCTCTCCCAGATGGCCCAATCTACCCGCTCAAACGCCTTCGAGGCCGTGACGTGTCGATGATAGTTCACCCAACCACGGATAACCGGATTGAGTTGCCATATCACGTTCGCCTGAGCCGCCGATTTGTTCGTCTTCAGGATAGACCGGATTTTCAACAGGAACGCTTCGGTGTTTTTCTTCGAGGGCCGGATCAGCAGCTTGCCACCAAACTTCCGCAGGTTTTGCCCGAGGAAGTCGAAGCCGTCCTTCACGTGCGTGATCTTCGTTTTCTCCGTTGAGAGGACGAGACCGCGCTCGCGCAGGAAGCTTTCGATGACGGGACGAACCTCGTTTTCCAGGATTTCACGGGAAGCCCCGGTGACGATGAAGTCGTCCGCATAACGCACCAAGTGGACCTTCGGATGCCGCAGGACCATCGAGCGCTGTTCCCACTTACGTGGA
The DNA here is from genome assembly GCA_903869075.1 of uncultured Myxococcales bacterium. Lineage (GTDB taxonomy): Bacteria > Myxococcota_A > UBA9042 > UBA9042 > UBA9042 > CAIYBN01. Next base: position 874 of record CAIPXZ010000088.1, read on the forward strand.
AACGTGCGCTGCAACAGTTCCTCCAGCCCATCGAGCGCGAGATTCGCGAGCGTCGGCGAGATGATTCCGCCTTGCGGCGTTCCCGCTTCCGTCGCGAACCACGTGCGACTCTCGACGTAGCCGGCCCGCAGCCATCTCCGGAGCACCGTGGTGTCTGTCCGCACATGAGCAAGCAGCCACTCATGGCTGATGTGGTCGAAGCAACCCTTGATGTCGCCCTCCAGCACCCACTCGGCGGCATCGGGGCGACCCAGCAGGACGAAACATTCCTCGATCGCATCCGCCGTGGAGCGTGCCACCCGGAAGCCATAGGAGTTCGGATCGCCCAAGGTCTCCGCCACTGGGGCCAGCGCGAGCAGGTGCAGTGCCTGCATCGCACGGTCCTTCATGGTGGGGATTCCGAGCGGTCGTAATTTCCCGTTCGCTTTCGGTATATGCACGCGCCTGAGCGCCTGCGGTCGATATCCGGTTCGCCGTAGTTTTCCTATCGCTTTGTATTTCGCACCGGGAGTTTGCCAGATTGCTCCGTCAACCCCAGCGGTGTTCTTGCCTTTGTTTTCTGTCACTCGATTCACGGCCAAGGCTTTGCCGCTAAACGAGTGGGTGAGCATCCATTGCAAGGCCTTCACCTTGCCCCAGCGCCCAGCCTGTGTGGCCTTCACGATTCGCTCCTGCAGCCGTCTGACCCGACGGGCGCACTGGCCCCAAGGGATTTTGTCCCATGCCTGATGGTCCGGATTTGGAGGTGCACACGAAGGTTGCCCTTCGCTCATTTGCGATTCCCCCATTCGATGGTTTTGCAAAGTTGTTCGTGATTGATGACCCGCTGGAAGTCGGCCCGCTTTCGCGGTGAGGAGTCCTCTATCCGCGCCATTACCGCACGGCATTCGCTTCCTCCAGCATCCTCTGCCCGCCGCTCCATCAGTTCTCCTTGCGGTGAACCTTGCTTCTCACGAAGCGGAACGTCGGGTTTAACGTGTTTCGATCAAGTAGCCTTCGCGATGATTTATCCCCTGCCATTACACCGGCAGCCCTGTTGTCCACGCGACCCGCTCCAAGCTACGGGGTCGACCGGCTGCGTTACCTTTTGGTCGGAGCCTGACAGCGTATTTGGCTCCTTCGGCTTAACGATGCTTGCATGCAGTTCACATATATTAGGCGTGTCATCGGACCGGCGCTTTGAACCGCATTGACGCTTGCAGTCCTGCACCTCGCCTCACGGCGATTTGCACCACATTCATGGAAGCGCGTTTGTCTCGGCAGCTTCCGACCAGACCGTTGCCAGCCTCGCCGGTGCCGATAGGCGACTGCGGGTGGAACCGCAGGTTCAGTTTTATGGTGGATCACGCATAATGAACATCTACTTGAGCGACTTCACGTCGCACGGCGCCATAGCCGTCCGACTGCAGGATGCCGCGGTAACCCTCGATCAGCGAGGTCAGCTCCCCATGGCGGCGCGACAGCCGCCAGTCGAAGACGACGTCCTCGCCGGGGCGACTGATCACCCAC
>CAIPXZ010000089.1 GCA_903869075.1 uncultured Myxococcales bacterium
ACCGTCGAGCCGCCGGTCCAGCAGCTTCAGCCGCGCCTGCGCATGCGCGCGATCCGCGGCGTCCGCCGGCGCCGCCGCCAGGTAGCGCTGCAGGTGGTCCCGCGCCGCCGCCAGTTCGCCGGATAGATGCTCGGTGACCGCGGCGCGAAACAGCAGATCGTAGCGGCTCGGCGCCAGCGTGTACGCCTCCAGGTAGATCTCCGCCGCCAGCTCCGGACTCTCCCGCGCGACCGTATTCGCGTCATGCAGCAGCGCCGCGACCTTGTCCGCCGCAATCTCCTCGATGTAGCGCTGGGCGTGCGCCGACCGCCGCGCGTCCGCGCCCTTGGCCGCCAGGAACGCGCGGTAGCCGGCCAGCGCCTGGTCCGTGTGCCCGGCCATGTGCGCGCAACGTGCCGCGCCGTAAAGGAATTTCGGGTCCGGCGCCAGGTGCCAGGCGTTCGTGTACAGGTCGGCAGCGCGCTTGAAGTCGCCGTCCTCAAACGCGCGCGTCGCCTCTTCGCCGACCGCTTGGATCGCGCGCCGCGTGTGCGTGTCGCGTGCATAGGCGGACGTCGCGAGGACGGTGCACGCACCGGCCAGCGCGAGGAGCCGCCGGTTCAGCCGGCGGCGGGGAAACGCGCGCTGATCAGCGCAGACGCGCACGCAGCCGCTCCGTCAGCACCACAAGCGCCGGAATCTGCACGCCTTCGGACTGAATCTGGTACGCCAGCTCCCACAGCGCGCTGAGCTTGAGCTCGTCCACAAGCACCGCCCGCACGCGGTCGTGCGTCGGCTTCTTGCCGCCCAGCGATTGCGCCACGCGTCCGGCCAGCCGGAACAGCGTGTGGCCAATGCCCGGCCCGAGGCTCGCCAGCGCCGCCGCTTCCCAGCGCGTCTGCGGGTTGGCGTCGGCGACCTGCGCCAGCACCTCCGCCAGCCCGGTGATTTCCGCCGTGGCGAAGTGGATCGCCACCGCGTCCGTCGCGTCCAGCTTGGTCTCGCGCGCCAGCGTCCAGATCGCGAAGCCGTTGGCCTGCGCCGGCAGCCCCGCCACCGCTTCCGCCAGCTCCGCCGGCAGCCCCGCCGCCGTCCACGCCGCGATGCGCGCCGTCGCCTCTGCCTTGCGCCGTCCGGTCTGCGCCTTGGCCATCGGCCCCCGCACACCGTTCAGCCACGACCGCAGCTGGCCGGCATTGTCCAGGAACTCGTTGAGCCCCTCGCCCGGAAAGCTCGCCAGCAGCCACTGCGTCGCCGCCACCGCCGCCTCGTCCAGCACCGCGAACGCCTCGTACTGCGCTTTGGCCGGCACCTTGCCGTCCAGGGCGATGAGCGCCTTGCGCAGCCGCGGGATGTCCAGCAGGTCGATCGACACCGTGTGCGCCTGCGCAATCTCGGCGATCGGCCGCGGGTACTCCATCGCCAGGCGCGGCAGCAGGATCGCCGTGCCAAAATCGACGAGCTCGTTGGTCCACAAGGTCGAGATGATCTCGTGCCGCAGCATGTGGCCATCGACGGCGCTCTGGTACTTGTTGCGGATTTCCTTGGGGAAATAGTACTCGAGGTAGTGATTCGCCACGCGGTTGGACGACGGCTTGTCCGCCGCCAGCGCGTTGAACAGCCACATCTTGGCGAACGCGGTGATGCGCGCCAGCTCCGGCCGCGTCAGCCCCAGCCCCGCCTTGCGGCGCTCCTGAACGGTCGCTTTGGACGGCAGCAGCTGCACGTCCTGGTCGATCTTCAGCTCGCCGGCGAGGAACTTGACCACGTCGCCCCAGATGCGCATTTGCCCTGGCGAACGCAGCTCAGCCACGGAAATTCCCAGCGATTGCTGGTAGTTGTTCCACAGCACAAGCTCACAGACGTACTGGTCGATCGACGACAGCACCGCGTCGCGCGTCGGAAAGTCCACGGTTTTGGCCTGCAGCAGCGGCGCGAAGAGGATCTTGAGGTTGACCTCGTGATCGCTCATGTCGACGCCGGCGCTGTTGTCCACCGCGTCGGTGTTGATTCGCCCGCCGTGCAACGCGTATTCAACGCGCGCCGCGTGGGTGAAGCCGAGGTTGCCGCCCTCGCCGATGACCTTGGCGCGCAAGTCCTTGGCATCGACGCGGATCGCGTCGTTGGTCTTGTCGCCGACGTCGTGGTGCGTCTCGGCGCTGGACTTGACGAAGGTGCCGATGCCGCCGTTCCAGAACAGCTCGACGTCCAGCAGCAGGATCGCGCGCAGCAGCTCGTCGCTGGCAAACTCGGTCTTGTCAGTCTGGAACAGCTTTTGCATCTCCGGCGTCAGCGCGATGGACTTGGCGCCGCGCGGGAAGATCCCGCCGCCCTTGGACATTTTGCTGGCGTCGTACATCGCCCACGAGGACCGCGGCGTGTCGTACAGCCGCTGGCGCTCGATGAACGAGACCTCCGGATCCGGATCCGGGTCGATGAAGATGTGGCGGTGGTCAAACGCCGCGACGAGCTTGACGGTGCGCGTCAACAGCAAGCCATTGCCAAACACGTCGCCGCTCATGTCGCCGATGCCGAACGCGCGGAAGACGTCGGTCTGCGTGTCCAAGCCCATCTCGCGGAAGTGACGCTGCACGCACACCCAGCCGCCCTTGGCGGTGATGCCGTACTTTTTGTGGTCGTAGCCGACGCTGCCGCCGGACGCGAACGCGTCGCCCAACCAGAAGCCACGCCCCAACGCCAAGCCGTTGGCGGTGTCGGAGAGGTGCGCGGTCCCCTTGTCGGCGGCGACGACGAGGTACGGATCGGCGCCGTCATACGTCACGACGTCCTCGGGCGGCACGGCCTTGCCGGCGACCAAGTTGTCGGTGACGTCCAGCAACCCGCTGATGAACACTTTGTACAGCTCATCCGCCTGCTTACGCCGCGCCGACTCGTCGCGCTCCGGCTTCTTCAGGACGAAGCCGCCTTTGGAGCCGACCGGCACGATCAGCGTGTTTTTGACCATCTGCGTCTGCATCAAGCCGAGGATTTCCGTGCGGAAATCGTCGATGCGGTCCGACCAGCGGATGCCGCCGCGGGCGATCGGTCCGCCGCGCAGGTGGATGCCCTCGACGCGCGGGTCGTAGACGAAGATCTCGAACATCGGCCGCGGCTCCGGCATGATCTCGACTTCCGAGCAGCGGAACTTGAAGCTGAGGCCGCGCGCCTCGTCCGGACGCTGGAAATAGTTGGTGCGCAGCGTCGCCTGGATGAAGTTGTGCAGCATCCGCAGGACCTTGTCCTCGACGGCGTCCTGGATGCTCTGCAGCCGACCGGTGAAGCGCGCTTCCACTTCGGCGACCCGCGCCGCGCGCTTTTTATCTTTGGCGCCAACCACTTGCGGCGCACCGTCAAAGAACGGCGAGAACCGCGCGTCAAACAGGTCGATCAACGTCCGCGCCGACTCCGGCTGGTTCAGCAGCACCTGCTGCACGAGCGTGTTAGGGAACGCGGTGCCGAGCTGCCGGGCAAAACCCAAGTAGGAATGCACGATTTGCAGCTGGCGCCAACTCAAACGCGCCGGCAGCAGCAGCTTGTTCAGCGTCGTCGACGACAGCCGACCGTCCATCACCGCGTACATCGCGTCGATGAAAGCGCCGCTGTGGCTGAGCAAATGCGGGCCATTTTCGGTCAGGCTGGCGATGCCGTAGGTCTGGAAGTAGGCGACGCCGCCGTCGGCATCGCGCACGGTGAAGCTGGACTCACCGAGCACGCGCAGGCCAAAATTGTCGATGACCGGCAGCAGGTCCGTCAGCGCGATGTCCTCCGCGGAAAACACCAGCAGCCGAATGCGCTTGTGCGTCTCGTCGTTGGCGTCAGCGCGCAGCCGCACTTGGAGCTTCGACCCGCCGCGCACCGCTTCCAGCGACGCCAGATCATCCAGCAAATCGCGCGGTTGGATGTGATGATGGTACGTCGTCGGCAGCGACTCGCCGTACAAAAGGCACAGCCGATCGACTTCGGGCTCCGCCACGTCCGAGCTGCGCAGCATCTCGCGCATCGTCTCCAGCCACGGGCTGACCACCGCCGACACGTGGTCGGTCAGCGCGTCGACGTCCGGCAGCTTGAGCGGCGTGTCGGCAAAAACCAGGTAGTCGAGCACCGCCGTGTCGGTTTTGCCCACCAGCAGCCGGAACTGGATTTCCTCAGCCGCGAAGGCCAGTTTCAGGTGGTCCTGGATACGCGCCCGGACTTCCTCGCCGTAGCGCTCCTGGCTCAGCAGCACGAAGACCTGCGCGCCCGTGCCCAGCGCGTCCACGCGGTACACGACGCGCGGCGTGCTGCCAAAATCGACGTCGATCGCGTCATTGCACAGCGAGACGATCTCCGAATCGGCGGCGGCAAACGCGAAGGTCAGCGGCAGCCGGTCAAAGAAATTCAGGAACAATTTCATGCGATGCGACGACGGCACCAGATCTTCAGTCGCCACCATCCGCGCCAGCCGGCGGCGCAGGAACGGCACGCTCGACGCCCGACCGGTCACGGCGCGGTAGGTGAAAAGACCTTGCAGCACCACGCCGCCCGCGGCCGAACCGTCGTCGTTCAGCAGCCGCAGCCGCACTTCCGCCAGCGGCGCTTCGCGGTGAATCGGCGACGGCTTGCGCGACTGGTGGATGCTGACAAGCGGCGCGCCATCGGCAAACGCCTCGTGCGGGTCGCTCTCGACGCCAATCTGCTCCGCGGTGTCGTAGCGGCCAAGGCCCAGGCGGCCGGTCGGACGGCCGAGCGCGTCAAAGCCCCAAGCGCCCATGAACACGAAGTTTTCGTCGAGCAGCCAGTCGGCAAACGCGATGGCCTCGGCGAATTCCGAGTCCTGGCTGCCGGCGTCTTCAGCGCAAAAGCGCAGGCCGGTGACGATGTCGCGGACCAGGCGGCGCATCGGCCGGAAATCGGCGACGACGCGCGCCGCTTGCTGCAGATGCCACAGCACCTGCGCGCGGATTTCCTCGGCGCGATCGCCCACGCTGGCGACGCTCAGCAGCTGCGCGCTCACCGACTCCGGCCGCGACCGCGGATTGTCCTGGCTGATGTCCAGCAGCTGGCCCTTGTCATCGCGCTCGATCGGCAAAATCATGTTCAGCGAGCCGAGCGTATGCACGTCCAGCCGCCGCAACACGAGCTTGATTGTGTCGATGATGAACGGCTGATCGGCCATCGACGTTTCCAGCACAAACGTCGGAAAATCATAGCCATGCGTCGCCAACTTGGGCCGCGCACACGCCACTTTGATTTGCTCGAACTGCCGCACCGCCAGCGCGTCCAGGTTGTTCTTGACGTGGCCGGGGAACGCGTCGGTCGGGTGGCGCTGGATGAAGTCGCCGTCGGCGCGGCGGACAATCGCATCGGCGACGAACAGCGCCTGCGCGTGCTCGGCTTCACTGGCAAACAAGCTGGCGTCGCGCACGGCGCGCACGAGGCGGCGGCGGCGGCCATCGCGGTCGGAAGCGCGCGACTGCGGCACGGCCGCAAAAGTTCCGGAGTCAACGCGCGCAGCCCGATCGGCCGCGGCGGACCGCGCTGGAGAGTTGGAAGAGGCCGGGGGATTCGTCGCAGTCATGGCGCACCAATCTGGAAAAACAGCGTATTTGCTGGCCTTACACGCGGAGACAATTGGCGTCTCCGTTCTGCCGCGCCGGTATACTGCCGCTCACTGCGCCTCGGCAAGACGCGGTGCGTCATGGGATTGTCTAAATCGTTGCACGCAGCTTTCCATTGACGCGCCGCCCGTGCGGTCCCATTCTGGAGTCAAGCGGCTTGCGGGCCGCAACAGGAGAATACGCCATGAACGCACGCCCCTTTTCGCACCGGACCGGCAACGCCGGGTTCACGCTCATCGAGCTGCTGGTCGTGGTCGTGATCATTGGCATCCTCGCGACGGTGGCGATCGGCTCGTACAAGCGCTTTACGCGCCGCGCGCGCGTGCAGGAAGCCATCGCGATGCTGGGCGACATCCGCATCAAGCAGGAAACCTATTACCAGACGTACCATCGCTATGTGTCGACCAGCACCAGCAATACTGAATTTTGGCCGCACGTCGCCGATTGGACGCTGATGGACACGGCGTGGGGCATCGACTGCACGCAGTCGGCGGATGTGACGGCGCACCCGGGCTGGTGCGCGCTGGGCGCCGGTTACCGCGTGAATGAACAGGTGAATTTCGAGTTCCAGGTGCTGGCGCGCGACCCGTCGGCGCCGGTGGTGCCGCCGGTACAGTACATCCAGAATCCCAACCAGGACTGGTGGTACGCCCGCGCCCGCGCCGATTTCGACGTCAACGGCGTCTACTCGGACATTTACCTGTCGTCGGAGCTGAAAGAGCCGGTGCTGCTGAACGAGCTGGAATGACGGCGGCTACGGCGCGGCGTCTTCCGCCGGCGCTGGGAGGATCAGCCGGTCGGCGATCAACTCCGCGATATCCTTGGTCTTGATCGAATCCTTCTTGTCCGCCGCGCCGACGCCGTCGCTCAGCATCGTCATGCAGAACGGGCAGCTCGAGGCGATGACTTCCGGCTTGGCTTCCAGCAGCTGCTCGACGCGCACGTTGTTGACGCGACTGCCGATCTTCTCTTCCATGAACATCCGCGCGCCGCCCGCGCCGCAGCACATGCCAAGCTTCTCGCTGCGCTCGATCTCGACGAGCTCGATGCCCTTGATCGCCTTGAGCGCATCGCGCGGCTGCTCGTACACGTCATTGTGGCGGCCCATGTAGCAGGAATCATGGAAGACGACGCGCTGCGCCTCGCCCGCCGACAGGTTCAGGCGGCCATCGGCGATCAGCTGCGGGATCAGCTCGCTGTGGTGCACCATCTCGAAATTCGCGCCCAACTGCTTGTATTCATTCTTGATGGTGTTGTAGCAGTGCGGACAGTTGCTGACGATCTTGGTGACGCCCGCTTCCTTCCAGGTGTCGATGTTGTCCTGCGCCATTGTCTGGAACAGGTACTCGTTGCCCATGCGCCGCGCCGGGTCGCCGCAACATTTTTCTTTTTTGCCCATGACCGCAAAGCGGATGCCCGCGGCTTTCAAGATCTTGGCGGTCGCCAGGGTGATTTCCTTGGCGCGATCGTCAAAGCTGCCGGCGCAGCCGACGTAGAACAGGTATTCCGGGTTCTCCGTCTCCGCCAACGTCGGAATATTCTGGTCTTTTGCCCAGTCAAAGCGTTTGCCGCTGGCCATGCCCCACGGGTTGGACTTGGACTCGATGTTCTTCAGCGTCGTCCCGACTTCCTTCGGGAATTCGTTGCGCGTCATCACCAAATGGCGGCGGATGTCGATGATTTTGTCGACGTGCTCGATCATCACCGGGCACTGCTCACTGCACGACCGGCACGTTGTGCACGACCAGATCGCGTCCGGGTTGACCGCGGCGATGAGCGCCGGCATCGCGCCTTCCGCCTCTTCCGCGGTGACTTCGCCGGAGATCGCCAGCGCCGCCGTCGGCACCTTGCCACCCGCCAAAATGCGCGCCTGGTCGGCGTACACGTGGTCGCGGATGTCGAGGATAATCATCTTCGGATTCAATGGCTTGCCCGTCGTCCACGCCGGGCAATTCACCTCGCAGCGGCCGCATTCGGTGCAGGTGTAGAGGTCGAGAATTTGCTTCCAGCTCAGGTCCTCGGTCTTGGAAAGACCCAGCGGCTTCTCCTCCTCCAGGCTCTTTTCGATGTCCGGCACGAACGACAGCGCGCCTTTGGGCTCCAGCTTGGACAGGAACACGTTGGGCAGCGACGTGATGACGTGGAAGTGCTTGGAAAGCGGCAGCAGGTTCATGAACGTGAGCACAATTACGAGGTGAATCCAGTAGTTGACCTCACCGAGCGCCTGCATCAGCGTCGGGCTCAGCCCGGACGTCGCGAAGAACGCGGCAAGCGCGCTGCCGATCGGCGCGTTGGCGACGTGCGCGGTGGCGTGGGCGATCTCGTCGGGCTTGCCGCTGGCCATCATGCCGCCGAAGTGCAGGCCCTCAAACAGGAATTCGGTGACCATCAGGCCGCCGATGAAGCCCAGAATCAGCAGCGCCTCGCCCGAGTACGCGATGCGCTTGGGCTTGACCACCAAGCGGCGGTAGAAGAAGCCGAGGATGCTGACGAGCACGACCGCCGCCGTCACGTCCTTGATCGGCGCGTAAATCGCCTCAATCACCGGCAACGGCCAGTCCGGGACGAAGCCCTGGACGAACAGCTGCGTCGTCCGCGCGCCGAGCACCACAAAGCCCCAGAACGTCAGCGCGTGCAGCAGGCCGGACGCCGGCTCCTTGAACATTTTCGCTTGGCCAAAGCCGACTTCCAGCAGGCCGCGCACGCGGTTCTCGACGAGATCCCAGCGCGTCTCCGGCCGACCGGCCTTCAGCACGCGGAAGCGGCCGTAGAGCGTCTTGGCAAACAGGCCGAGACCAACGACCAGCAGCAAAATCACGACCGGCAGGCGATAGGCGTAGCTCATGGGATTCCCCTCTGCAAACAAGAACAACGGTGGCTAGGGCCGACGCGTCGCCTGGACGGCGAAGGTCGGATAGCCGTGAAAATGGCAGCGACGCTCACGCAGCGTCGGCGGCAAGTCAGCGCCGGGATTGGCCAAACGCTCGACCGCGAAGTGCGGATCGTCGGCCATGATGCCCTGCGCCCAGTCAGCGTAGCCCGGAACGTCGGTCTTCAACAGCAGCCGGCCGCCCGGACGCAGCGCGCGCGCCGCCTCAGCGACAAAATCCGCAGTCAGCAGGCGCTTCTTGATGTGCCGCGGCTTCCACCACGGGTCCGGAAAGAACACGAGCAGCTGATCCAAAGTGCCCGGCGCCAGCACTTCGCGCAGCATCTCGCGGGCGTCCACGAGGCAAAATGTCGCGTTCTGAATGGCATTTTTCACGGCGAGCGCGTCAGCTTCCTCGCAGTACTTCTTGCGCACCTCAAAGCCGACGTAGCGCAGCCCCGGGTTGGCCTGGCAGAACGCGGCGGCGAATTCGCCCATCTGGAAGCCGATTTCGATGACAAGCGGCCGCGGATCTGCCGGGTCGACGGCGGCGCGCAGCTTGGCGAGGTCGGCTTCGCGAAAGATGGGGTCGAGGATGAAGCTGCCGCCAATCTCGGACGGCGTGCCGTTCAGGCGGCGCATGGCGATGGAACCGCCGATGAGCGCTTTGGCTTTGCGACGCGATACTGCAGCGTCGCCGTCGACCGGCGGGGGAGTGTCACTGACGTGGAACTTGCGCAACGCCATCGCGGCGCGGAGCATAGCGCAGTGCGTCATACTCGTCCAACCCGCACGACCGAGAACTTCCATGGCGACTGACAACCTCGCACCCGCGCCGGGTCGCGGCAAACCTACCGTCGCGGCAGCGATTTTTGCGCTCGCGTTCCTGCTGTCGGCGTCGATGATGCTGTGGAGCGGCTGGCAGCTGTACCACGGCGAGCGCTTTGCGACGGCGGTCAAGGCAACCGGCCAGCGCTGCGACTGGGTGCTGCTCGTCGATACGCCGGCGGAGCTGGCGCCGGCGCTCGAGGCGCTGCAAACGCAGGCGGGAGCGGCGCTGCCGGCGGAGGTGACGCAGCTGCTGGCGGCGGCGACGCCGTTTACCCACGCCGTCGGAACCCAAGGGCTCGCTGCGGATGAGCCGTGGACGGTGTGCGGCTGGGACGCCGACACGGTGCTGACGATGCCCAACCGCCCGCAGTCGCTGGCGGCGGCACAGGCGGCGCAGGCGTGGAGCCGGCAGCTGGCGACGCTGGCGGGCGATGCCACGGCGACGAGCCTGGCGGTGACGCCGGAGCTGCTGCGGCTGGCCGTGGCGCCGGTGAGCCACGCGCCGACGGCGCTGCTGGCGCGCGCCCTGCCCAGCCAGCCGGCGGCGCACCTCGGCGTGGACGTGGCGTACCGGGCAGCGGTGGAGCGGGTCGGTGGCGGCGCGGCGCACGTCTTTCTGGCGCAGGCGGCGGCGCGGCGGCTGCTGCAGCGCTGGCTGACGGCGCCGTGGCAGGCGGACGGCATCGCGACCGTGCAGTGGCTCGGCATCGGGCTGCGGCGCGACGACGACCGGCTGCGGCTGCACGCGCACGTCGGCATCGACCAACACGGCGCGATCTGGCTGCGGGAGGTCGCGGACGTGGCGGCGGTGGATGACGTGACGCCGTGGATCGGCGCGGACGCGACGGCGGCGGCGGTGGTGCGGATGCCGGCGGCGCTGCGGCGCAAGCTCGCCGGCCAGTATGGTCCGAACTCACCGCTGCTGGCGCAGGCGCTGGCGCACCCCGGCGCGGATCGCGCACCCACGCTCGTGTGGCAGCGCGCGCCCGATGGCGGCGAGAGCGCTGTCTGGACGGGCGACGTGCCGCCGCTGGCCAACCTGCCGACGGTCGTCGTGCATGGCTGGCGCGTCGTCGCGACTTCGCCGGCGATGCTCGTGCACACGCAAGCGGTGCTGGAGGGTAAGTTGCCGGGCCAGGACAAGATCGCCGATCGCGACCGCCAACGGCTGCTGGCCAACACCCAGGGCTGGTTCGACGGCGGGCTGCAAGTCGACTGGGTGTGGTCGGACATGGGCGTGGCGGCCGAGGCGGCGTGGAAGCTGTGACCGCGTCGTGTGGCGATGCGGCAACATCCGCCGGGCGTGGGTTGATCTGACGGCCAGCCGTGACCGACACTCACGCGCGTACTGCCGTCGCCCCAGGAGCCCACCGTGATTCCCCGCTACAGCCGCCCCGAGATGACCGCTCTGTGGACCGATGAGGCCCGCCTGCAGCGCTGGCTGCAGGTCGAGTGCGCCCACCTGCGCGCGCTGGAGCAGCTGGGCCAGGCGCCGGCGGGTACCGCGGATCGCGTGGAAGAGACAGCGGTTTTGCGCCCGGAGCGCGCCAACGAGATCGAGGCCGTGGTCAAGCACGACGTGATCGCGTTTTTGACGATGGTCGAAGAGTCGGTCGGCGAACCGGCGCGGCTGCTGCACCGCGGGCTGACGTCGTCGGACATCCTGGACACGTCGCTGGCGATGCTGCTGCGCGACGCCGGGCAGCTGCTGCAGCTCGGGCTGAAGAAGCTGATCCTGGCGCTGGCGGACCGCGCCCGCGAGCACCGTCACACGTTCACGATTGGCCGCAGCCACGGCATGCACGCGGAGCCGACGACTTTTGGCCTCGTGCTGGCCGGGCACATGGCGGAATTCGTGCGCTGTTGGCATCGGCTGGCGGTGGCGATCGCCGAGATCTCCTACGGCACGCTGTCCGGCGCTGTCGGCACCTACGCGCAGACGCCGCCGGAAGCGGAGTCGATGGCGCTGGCGACGCTGGGGCTGCACGCGGAGACGGTGCCGACGCAGGTGGTGCCGCGCGATCGCCACGCCGCGTATTTTGCCGCTTTGGCGAGCATTGCCAGCGCAATCGAGCGGTTGGCGGTCAATATCCGCCACCTGCAGCGCTCCGAGGTCGGCGAGGTCCACGAGGCGTTCACCAAGGGCCAGCGCGGCAGCTCGGCGATGCCGCACAAGAAAAACCCGATTCTTTCCGAGAACCTGTGCGGACTCGCGCGCGTCGTGCGCGGCTACGCGGACATGGCGCGCGACAACGTGCCGCTGTGGCATGAGCGCGACATTTCGCATTCGTCGGTGGAGCGCTACATCGCGCCGGACGGCACAGTGACGCTGGATTTCATGCTGCACCGCACCGCCGGGCTCGTGTCCGGGCTCGTCGTCCACGCCGATAAGATGGCGAATACGCTGGATTTGGCCGCGGGCGCCTTCTTTTCCGGCAATGTCCTGCTGGCGCTTGTCGACGCGGGCGTGCTGCGGCAGACCGCGTACGGCATCGTGCAGCGCTCGGCGCTGGCGGCGGTGACGTCCGGCGGCGCGTCCGAGATGAAGGCGCTGCTGCTGGAAGACAAGGAAATCCGTGCGTTTTTGGATGAAGCGGCGCTCGATCGCTGCTTTGACCTGCGCCACCATCTGCGCCACGCCGATCTGATCCTGGATCGCGCGCTGGCGGAAGCTGCCCAAGTTACCAACCCTTGAGAGGTGCCCCGTGTCCCTGCAAGTTCTCGATTCCTTTTACGAAGGCAAGGCCAAGACGCTGTTCCACACGAGCGATCCCAGCCTCATCGTGCAGTACTTCAAGGACGACGCGACGGCGTTCAACCGCCAGAAATTCGGGCAGATTGTCGGCAAAGGCGTGGTGAACCTGGCGATCACCAAGGCGCTGTACAAGCTGCTGGAAGCCGAGGGCGTGGCGACGCACTTCGTCGACACGCTGGACGAGCGGCGCATGGTCAGCCGCAAGGTCGAGATCGTGCCGCTGGAAGTCGTGGTGCGCAACCGCGTCGCCGGCACGTTCGCCAAGCGCTACGCCGTGGCGGAGGGCACTGTGCTGCCGGCACCGATCGTCGAATTCTTCCTGAAAAAAGATGAGTTGGGCGATCCGCTCATCACCGCCGAAGCCGCCATCGCCATTGGCTTGGCGACGCCGCACGAGACCGCCGAGCTGGATCGCTTGGCGCGCAAGGTCAACGACGTGCTGCGGGCGTTCTTCTTGACCCGCGGCATCGAGCTCATCGACTTCAAGCTTGAATTCGGCAAGCTGGCGGACGGCACGCTGCTGCTGGCGGACGAAATCTCCCCGGATTCCTGCCGGTTTTGGGAAGTCGGTACTGGCAAGAAGCTGGACAAGGATCGGTTCCGCCAGGATCTCGGCGGCATCGAGGAAGCGTACCAGGACATGCTCAAGCGCGTGACGGGCCGCTAGTCACTGTCGAGAATTTCGACATGTCGCCTTTTTCCGCACACGCCGTGGCTGCGCTGCTTGCGGCCGCGCTGGTAACACCTTGAAATCGCGCCGCGGCAAAATCTGCGCCCGCTGGCACGCTTCGTGCTTACTTGTTCGGTGTCGCCCCCGGCGGGCGCGCAACGGAGGCAGCGATGCAGCGAACGATGTGGTGGATGGCGGGCGCACTGGCGCTCAGCTTGGCAGCGTGTGACAGCGGCGTAGGCGCAATTGGCGTGGACGCGGGCGAGAACGACGCGGACGCCGGGGCGATTGGCGATGCAGCAGCCGACAGCGGCGTGACGGACGTCGTGGGCGACACTTGGCTTGTCGACAGCGCCGCCGACACCGGGCAAAACTGTATGCCCGTCACGGACATGGCGTGCTGCGTGGGCGGCGTCGTCGCCGGCGCGCCGTGCATGCTGAACGGCGTGCTCGTCTGCAGCAACGGCGGCTTTGCCTGCGGCATGATGGGCGGCAGCGGCAGCGAGTGCGCGAAATCATGCGGCGCCGACGTGGCGATCGCCGACACGCCCGACACGACGCCGGTCGGCACCTGCCCCGCCAGCCCCGGCATCGGCGCCACCTGCAGCAGCGCCGGTCTGGTCTGCAACTACGGCGAGGAGTGCTGCTGCGGCAAGTGCTACCCGTCCACCGTCTGCACCTGCGACGGCAAGGGCTGGGGCTGCTACGCCACCGACGCCTGCATGTTGCCGCCCGGCAGTTGCGACGACGCCACCAGCCTGGACACCAGCGGCAAGGTCTGCAGCGCCGACAGCGCGTGCGGCGCCGGCAGCTTCTGCAAAACCGCCACGAGCCAGTGCGGCAAGACCGGCGTCTGCACAGTCAAGCCGCAGGTTTGCGACGCGATCTACGCCCCGGTCTGCGGCTGCGACGGCAAGGTCTACGCCAGCGAATGCACAGCTAACGCCGCCGGGATCAGCGTCGGCTTGGTCGGCAGCGGCTGCCCGATTCCGTAGCGCACGGGCCAGCCCGCTTGACGTCGGCGGTGCACCCGCGCACCCTGCGCGCGTAGCGCCTGCCGCGCCCGACGCGCGTGCCGGAGGATTCCGTGCTCTCCCTCTACGGCCCGATCCAGCAGCAGTGCGAGCCCTACCTGATCGCCAACCCGTGGATTCTGCGGGACTTAAACCTGGCGCCGCTGGGCCTGCAGATCCCGCGCCAGAACGTCTTTCATCCGCAAGAGCGGCGCCACGGCGCGTTCCTGGCGATGCTGCAGCTCGTCGACAAGCTGACGTTTGGGCCGTTTGGCATGGAGATGCCGTCGTGGGTGTTTTACGACTGCGCGGTGATGCCGGGCGCGGTTTTTGGCCTCGGCATCCGCGCCCACAAGCTGGAAGACTGGGCGCGCGAGGCGATGAACGTGCCGGAGGACTACGACGGGCTGGTGCCGGTGTCGTTGTTCATCGCGATTCCCATGCTCGCCGGCTTCTCGGGCGGCGCGCAGGTGCCGCACACGTGGCTGCTGTACACGCTCGAGTCGCTGAACCAGGTGTCGCCCGGCATCGCGCCCGCGGGCATCCTGAAGGTGACGCTGGCGCTGGGGCTGCAGGTATTTCCGATCAAGACGCTGTACGGCACGACGCAATGGCGCTCGCCAAAGCTAAAGGTTTACGCGGACTTGGGGCCGCTTGAGCTGGTGACGGCCTACACGCCGGCGCATAGCCTGCCGCGCACGCTGAGCTTTCGCCTGCCGCTCGACGACGTGCACCACAACACAGTGCTCGCCGCGCCACGCGTCCATCCCGCCGCGCCGCCGCCGAATACGCTGCTGGACGTGGACGACGTCGAGGCGCTGAAGCGCCTGCAGCGCGACATCGAGGCGGGCCAGCGCGTGCTCGTCGTCGGCCACACGATTGAGCATGGCGCGCACGTGCGGGTGCCGCTGCACCGCGCGCCGCAACCGGGGCTGTGAGGACGCATGTTGCCGTTTCCTGTACGCAATCCCAAGCTGCTGGACGAGTTTACGCCGTACCTGGTGGCGACGCCTTTCAACCTGCCGGCGCTGGATCTGGCGCCGTTTGGCGTGCCGGTGCCGCCGCAGAACATCATCGACCCGCTGAAGCTGGAGTCCGAGACTTTCCTGAAGCTGCTGCACCGCCTGGACGGCCTGACTTTTGGCCCCGAAGGCATGCCCATGCCGCGCTGGGTGTTTTTTGACTGCTCGGAGATGCCCGGCGCCATCTACGGCCTGGCGCGGCCGGCGTCCACGCTCTGGCCGCTGGCGCGCGAGCTGTTCAAGGTGCCACACGACTACGATGGCCTGGTGCCGGTGAGCATGTACGTCGCGATCCCGATGCACCGACCCGGCATCTGGTTTGGCCACAACCTGTCGAGCCTTGCGCCGGTGTTCGAGCGCGCGGGCGTGACCGACACCGACCTGCGCGGCCTGGGCAGCCTGACCAAAGGCCTGGCGCTGAAGTGCTTTGGCGTCCAGGAATTCTGGGGCGCGACGCAATGGCTGTCCAAGGCCCTGTACATTCACGTGAAATTTGGCGCGCTGGACCTGCAGACAGCGTACACGCCGGCGCACTCCGAGCACGAGACGCTGACCTACGGCTTTCAGGTCACGGACCAGGCGCTGAGGGCGTCGATGGGCGACAGTGGCATCCGCCTGGAGCGACCGCCGCCGTCGTTCTGGCTGGAGGGCCATGATATCGCGGGGATGCAGGCGCTGCAGGACCGCATCGAGGCCGGCGAGCGGTTTGTAATCCCCGACGCGCCGCGCGCCACGCCCGACGGCGGTGTGCTGGTGCCGATTACCCGGGTGGGCTGAGCGCGGTGACGGCGGCGGTTGTGTGACATTTTGCGCCAGGCCGCGGCGGAATCCGCCGGGGAGCGATTACTGCTGCCCACCCTTCTTGAG
>CAIPXZ010000090.1 GCA_903869075.1 uncultured Myxococcales bacterium
CTTGTCACAAGTCTGCTGTATTGTTCGCTCCTGTCGCTTTCGTTTCCCCACGACTCGCGTTTTGCGTGGCTGGCTCCGTTTGGCATGCTGGGTTGGTTGTTCGATTTCGCAGAAAACATCACGCATTACTTGATGGCTCGCAGCTACCCGGATTTGCCGGCCTTCGCGCTGACCTATGGACCAATTTTCACGTACACCAAATGGGTTCTCGCCGTGGTTACGCCGGTGGTCGGGGTCGTGGGATTCATCACCCGGCTGTTTTGAAAACGACACGTCGCCAAAAGCGAGAGACTAAGTCGATAGGTGTTCCGCGCACGTCCACCTGCCGATCATGCAGACCACATCCAGCCCTCCGCCAGCACCAGACCTTCCAGCACATGCCTGACCACCAGTCTCGAGTGCTCCCGCGAGCCCGTCAAGTGCCAGAATGACGTCATTTTCAGGTGTTCAGACGTCGCGGTGCACCCGCGGCTGGCACGCAAGTCCACACGTCAGCGTTCCCCTCGGCGAAAAGCGCCAGGGCATTGGAGCCGGCGTCACGCGACCATCACGCGTTGCGGACGATTTCGGCTGACACGGCGTCGGCGACTGTACCGCTCAGGACTTTTTCCCGAGGTGCGACCACCGCCGCCGTTCCGGCTACGCGGCGGCGCCGAGGGGGGGGGGGCGTGGTCGGCTAGTGGCGCAACTTCGCCCGCGCCGCGCGCTGGGCCGCGACACCGGGCGCCAGCGGCAGCAGCGGCTGGAAGCGCACGCGCAGGATGAAGACGAGCGCCAAAAGCGTCGCCGAGCCGCCAAGCAGAAGTGCCAAAATCCGCACGCGCTGCTTGCGCTTGCCGTGCGGATCGCGAGAAATCCGGCCCGGGCGACTCAGGTGAAGGCATCGGCTCCGCGCGCGACGCCGCGAAAGCTACAGGATGCCGGCAATGCGGTCGAGGGGCGACAGCGGGGTTTGGCGCGCGCGTTCCCGCGGCTGGCCTGCGTTCTGCCGACGTGCGTGGTGCTACACCGCGCGCAGGCGCTTGGGCGGCCCAATCCGACCGCGCCGCAGCTGCGCCCAGACAATCCCCGCCAGCACGCGCCACGGGCTCATCCTCGGCAGCGGCGCCTGTCCGCGGCCAATCCGCCGCAGCTGCACGGCATACCACGCCGTCTCCATCAGCCCGCTGCGGTCCAGCGCGGCAATGCCCGTCGTGCGCGGCAAAATGGCGTAGCGCGGCTCGTGTCCAGCCAGCAGCCGGTTCGGCAAGTCCGGCTCCACCGCCAGCGCCCGCGCGATGCCCACCATGTCCACGGCGCCCGAGGCAATCGCGTCCGCCATGCCTTGCGCGGACCGGAAGCCGCCGGTCACCACAAGCGGCGTCGCGACGATGCGCCGCGCTTTTTCGGCAAATTCGAGGAAATACGCCTCGCGCTGTCGCGTGCTGTCCTTGACGGCCCGCTGCGCGTTCACGCCAGTCATCACCGGCGCTTCGTAAGTCCCGCCGGAAATCTCAATCAGGTCGATGCCCGCGTCCGCCAGCGCGCGGATCGTGTCCATCGACTCCTCTTCGCTAAAGCCGCCGCGCTGAAAATCCGCGGAATTGAGCTTGATGCCAATGGGAAAATCCGGTCCGACCGCCGCGCGCATGTCCGCCAGCATCGTCAGCACAAAATGCCGCCGCTTTTCGGGCGTGCCACCCCAGTCGTCCGTGCGCTGGTTGTGGTGCGGCGACAGAAACTGGCTCACCAGGTAACCGTGCGCGCCGTGGATCTGCACGCCGCTGAAGCCGGCTTCCTGCACCAGCCGCGCCGCGCGGGTAAAGCGCGCCAAAATGTCGCGGATCTCGGCGTCGGTCAGCGCGCGCGGCGTCGGGAACATCATCTGCATTTCTTGGCGAAACGGCACCGCGGACGGCGCCACGTTCTCCCGGTTCAGACCCTTCGGCGCCTGCTTGCCGGGGTGGTTCAGCTGCACCCAGCACTGCGTGCCGTTGCGCGTCGCCGCCTGCGCCCACGCCCGCAGCGCGTCGCGGTCCGCGCCTTCTTCCAGCACCACGTTGCCGGGCTCGCCCAGCGCGCGGCGGTCGACCATGACGTTGCCGGTGATGCAGAGGCCAATGCCGCCATCCGCCCACGCGCCGTAGAGCCGCGCGAGTTCGGGCGCCGCATAGCCCGTGCGGTCAGACAGCGCCTCGCTCATCGCCGACTTCAGCAGGCGGTTCTTGATGACCTGGCCACGCGGCAGGGTGAGCGGCTGGCTGAGGGTTTCCTGGGCAGACATCGCGGGCTCCGGTGCGGCAAAGGCCGCGCGCGGCAGCGTGAAGCGCGGGGGCGGCGGCGTCAAGGCCTTGGGGTGCTGGCGATGGCTTGCCCGACCGCACCGCACGCCGCGGCTGCGCATCCAACGGCGGGAGGTGTCGATCTGCATTCCGAGCATGTCCACCTGCTGAACTTGCTGGCCACATCCAGCCCGCGCCCAGCGCCGGACCTTCCAGCACGTGCCTGACAACCAGTTTCGGCGCCACCGCCGCCCCCTTTAAGGCCCAAAGCAGCTCCAAATGGCGTCCTTTTCAGGTGTTCAGGCGTAGCAATGCACCCGCGGCTGGCACGCCAGTCCAGACGTCAACTTTCCCCTCGGCGAAAAGCGTCAGGTCAGCGCGTTGGGCGTTGGCGCCGACGTCAGGCGACCATCACGCGTTGCAGATGATTTCGGCTGATACGGCGTCGACGACCGTACCGCTCAGGACTTTTCCCCAGGTGCTGCCAGCGCCGCCGTTCCGGCTACGCGGCGTTGTCCTGGGGGGCGTGGCCGGCTGCTGGCGCCGGAAACTGGCAGTCGACGGGCGCGCCCAGCGCATTTGTCCGCGGCGTTGGGTAGTAGCTTGCCGCGCCTTTCTTAAGCAAATCCAGCATCTCGCTGGCCTCAGATGCCTTCGCGCGGCGCCGGTAGGCTTGCAACGACGGAGCGGCAAACGGCGCGAGGGCAAGCACCCCGACGATGGAAGCGATGATGATCTTGCTGCGTGGCGACATGGACCGCATCCTCAGGTGCATGAGGCTGCCGATGGCGTCCGTCCGCTCGAGTACCGGTCCGCCTTGACCATCGCCCGCCGCCTCACCGCCTCAATTCCCCACAAACCCAATCCAAGTATGCGTCGTCTGGCCAATCTTGGAAAAAATGAAATAGGGCTCCACCTTCTTCGCGTCCGCCTTCAGCACCGTAATATGCAAGTTCAGCACGTCGCCGTTCTTGCCCTGCGCCTTGTCCGCGCCGTCCCAGTCAAACGCCAGCTGCGGCGCTGTCTGCAAATACCAGGTCGCGTAGTCGGTCGCCCAGACTTCCCAGGTGCCCGTCGGCGCGTCGCTGAACAGGTGGACCGGCACGATGGCGTCTTGCCCCGCGGCGATGCGCACGCCGGCGGTCTTGGCGCCGGAAAACGTGATGCTGTCGGGCGTCTCCGGCGCGGCGTTGAAGTACGGGTCGGCGTTGGGCGTCGGCTGGCACGGGTCGTGGCTGGCGGCGGCGGCGTTGTTGGACCAAGCGCGCTCGGAGACGTAATCTTTGTCCGGCCAAGTGTACGGGTCGCCTTCGGCGAAAGTGCAGAGGTCGCCGAGCTCGGGCCCGCCGGCGATGGTGCCCCAGCCAGAGTGCGCGGCGTCGACCTTGTTCCAGCCCGGCGCGTTGTACGGGTCCGGGTCGGTCGCCGCTTCCAGCAGCTCGTGGCTCGCCGCCAGCATGTAGACGTGCGCCAAGTCGACGCCCGGACCGTCAAAATCCGGACAGGACGGGATGACGGCATACGGCACTTTGACGCCGCCGATGCTGACGATGAAGTGGTAGCCGCCAAAGTCCTGGCAGCTGACACCGCCGCTCTGCGGCTCGGTCACCGTCACGCCGAGCGGATAGACGAGCACGTACACCGTCGCCGGGTCCGGCTTGCCCCACAGCGCGGTCTGGTGCGTCAGCTGGTCGACGACGAACGCCTCCGCCTCCGCCTCGGTCACGCTCGGTGTCGGCGTCAGCGCGAGGTGGATCGGCGGGTCGACGACGAGATCGCCCACGCCATACTCCGCCGTCGCCGCCGCCCAGTACGCCGAGCCGGCGAGGTCGTGGACAAACGTCTCCTCCGTTGTCCGCAGCGTGTCGCCGTCAAACGTGATGACGCGCGTGTGCGGCGCCGCCAGCACCTTGCCCTTGCCCTTGACGTCCTGCGGCGCCGGCGGATGGTCGGCGATCTCAAACGGCACGTCCGGCGGCACGTCCGGCGCGACGTCCGCTTGGGTATCGGCGCTGTCCAGCACCGCCGCATCCGCCGTCGCGTCCGCCTGCAGCGCGTCCGCGTCGGGGTTCGTCGTCGCCGCCGCGCACGCCGTCAGCATCGCCAGCGCTGCGAGCGCCATACACTTTGCAATCATCCGCATCTGTCCTCGCCGCTCGCGCCGCTACGGCCGAGGTGTTGCCTGCTGTTGCGCCTGTTTGTGCTTCTGGTACTCGGTCGCGTAGTACTTCTGGCGGTCCGCCTCGGACATGCTCTCGGCGTCGCCGTAGCGGCTCGGGCACTTGACGGTCAGGCTGGACGCTTGCAGCACGTGCTGGCCGCTGGCGTCGCGCGTCAGCTTGCCGGCGACGATGGCGTCGCGGCCTTCCTCGAACGGATCCGGCAGCAGCTTGGCGTAGGCGATGGTCAAGCGATGGCCCGCGGTGTCCTCGACGGCGAAGCGGAACGTGTCGCTCGCCGGCTGGCCGCTCACGCTGCCCTTGGCGACCTTGCCGGCGACCTTGATGTCCTTGCCCTCGACTTCCGCGCTTTTGCGCTCCAGCTCGGCGAGCGTGTAGTTGTACATGCCGGCGCCGCCGGACGTGCTGGAACCGACGACGGCGACGCCAATCGCCAGCACCGACAGCGCAATCACCACCGGCGCCACGGAGCGCTTTTTGCGTACGACCGGCTCCGGCGTCAGCGGCAAGGGCAGTTCAGACATCGGCGGCTCCAGCCGCGAATGCGGCGCGAACAGGGTAACAAATGGCGCTCAGTGCAGCGCAGGAATCGCCGGCTGCTCGACCGCCGGGGCAAACGCCACCGGGTCGCAATAGCCCCAAACTTCGGTGATTGTGCGGTTTTGCACCAGCAGGAATTCAAGCGTCCGCACGTGCAGCGCCTCGGCGCTCGGCGGCACCGGCACGACCGGCGCGCGCTGCTGCAGCACGACTTCGCGCTCCAGCACGAGCCAATCGCCGGCGGCGTGCTGGCCAATTAGCGCGCTCGACTCGACGGCAAACGCCTGGGCAAACGCGCGAATCGCCGCCTGATTGGCCTGCGCCGTCGTCGTTTCCCGTTGGGAAGTCGTGTCGTGGTAGGTCAGCTGCTCGGCCACGAGGCCAGCCGCCGTCGCGTCGCGCGCCAGCGTCGCCGGGTCAAAAGCCGCCGCCAGCGGGCCGGCGTCAAAGCGCGGCGGCGCCGTCACAACGTCCACCGGCTCCGAGGTCGCGGGCGGCAGCGGCGTCTTCGGCGCGTCCAGCGTGAACCGCCACGGCGCCGTCGCGCCATACACGCGCGCCTGCGCGACGCGCCCATCCGCCAGCCGCAGCACCAGCGCGAACGGCACGCGGCGCTGCGCAATCTCGACAAGCCCTTGCACAACTGCGACTTCTGCTGACGGCTGCAGCCGCCGCAGGACCTGCAGCTTGGTCCCCACAAGCGCCCGCGCGATCGCCTGGCCGCACGCCTGCGCGCCCACGCACGCGTCGCCGTTGGCGAGCGTCACCGACACATCGTCCGCCAGCAGCGCCGCCACCGCCGGCGTGTCCTCGGCCGCCAGCGCCGCCAGCAGCGGCGCCACGACCGGCTTGGCGGCACTCGCCACCACCGGCGTCACTGTCTGCGGCGCAATGACCGCCGTCACCGGCTCCGGCAGCGGCGCCAGCGGCATCTCAGGCGGCTTGGGCACCGGCACGAAAGTCGGCGGCGGCGTGCGACAGCCAGCGAGCGCCAGCAGCAGGAGCAGTCGTTTGGCCATCGCTCATCCCCCGCCGGCAAAGTGCTGCGCCGCGATCCACAGCGCTTCCAGGTGCCACGCCAGCAGGAAATAGTACGCCAGAAACGCGATGAAGATCGAGATCACCGCCAGCGGCCGGTCGCGGTGCCGCCACAGCAAAAAGGAGCCGGCGGAGACCATCCCGGTCTTCATCAGCACGAACACGAGCGGGTGGTCGCTGGGCAAATCCAGCAGCAGCGGGTTGCTCTCGGTGGCCTTGCGATCGGTGATCCACAGCAGCGTCATCACCGCGTCGATGACGTTGAGCACCAGGACGGCCTTGACGAGGCCTTTGAGCCAGCCGAATTCCTGCGGCGTGCCCAGCCACGGCGCCGGTTGCACACCGTCTTCCTCGTCTGGCTTGGGCTTGGACAGCATTGGCAACGGCGGTTACTTCTTCGGCGGCGGCAGCGCGAGCGCGACCTGGCCAAGCGAGGACACGATCGGTTCCTTGGAAACGCCTTGATCAATCGCGACTTCCACGCGGGTACCGCTGAGCTTCTTGACCTTGCCCTGGTACATCATGCCGACGTACGGCGCCACGACCGTCTGGCCGACCTTGAGCGCCGGCTTGAGCGGAATCGGCTCGAGCTCCGCCTTCGGGAACGTCGCGACGCGGCCGGAGAACTTGCGCGCCAGCCACTTTTCGCCGTTTTCCGACACGAGCAGCACGATCACCGCGCGGCCATCGTCCTGCGCCACCGCGAAGTTGCCCGGCGACAGGCCGTCTTTTTGCTTGGTGACTTCCTTGGGCGACAGCACCTTGACGAGCTTGTCCTCACTCCAGCTGTCGGGCAAGTCCGTGTAACGCACGGTGATTTTGTCGCCATCGACCTTTTGCACAATCGCGTGCTTGAGCGACGACGCCCACTCCGCCAGCACCATGTCGCCCGCCTTCACGTCGCTCGCCGCCTTCAGGCCCGCGGCGATGATGTACTGACCGCCGACCTGAAACGAGCTGCCGTCCAGCTCCTTGATCGTCGCAATTTCGCCTTTGACTTCGCCGAGATCGTGGGCAAAAAGCTGATAGATCGCCGCGGGATTCGTGTGGCTGCGATCCTTGCCCTGGGTCAGCAGGAAGATGCGGTCGCCCTCCTTGGCAGACGTGCCCCGCGGCGGCAAGTTCCAGCCGTTCTTGAGCGGATC
>CAIPXZ010000091.1 GCA_903869075.1 uncultured Myxococcales bacterium
AGAGTGGCGAGGATCGAGGCCCTGGCGGCGTAGAAGGCCGGCCGGAAGCGGGAAAAGAGCAACGAAGAGCTCCGAGAACGGGGCGAAAATGGCGCCTGACGGCGCGGTGTACCGGGCCAGAGGAGCGACGGTGGTCATGCGAGCGCCGTTTGCCGCGAGACCGGCGAGTGCGCGGTGGTCGGGTGGTGTATTTTCAGCAGCCTGTTAGCGTAACTTGCCTAACCTCCTGAGGACGTAGCATTTTCATGCGAGTAGTTCGGGAAAAAAACCACAGCCGGTCGACGGTTTTTGCGCAAACAATGGGCGCGTCGGCACTCTTGCATCGTGCGACAATGGCGCTGCCAACCGCGGCGAACGGCCGGTTCCGGATCGGTGAAGAGCTCGGCAGCGGCGGCATGGGCCGCGTGTTTCGCGCCTTCGATCTCGAGTTGGATGAAGAGGTCGCGCTCAAAGTCTTGCATGACAGCGTCGGTGCGTTGCCGGAACAACTGCGTGAACAGCTGCGGCGCGAGGTCAAGGCGACGCGGCGCATCGTCAGCCCGCACGTGGTGCGGATTTACGAGTGTGGGATGGATGGCGCGGTGCCGTGGTTTTCCATGGAGTTGCTGCCCGGCGGCTCGCTGGCGGAGCTGCTCCGGCAGTCGGGACGGCTGACGGCGGCGCGGATCGCTGCGATTGGCTGCGCGATTTGCGAGGGCCTGCGCTCGGCGCACGCCGCCGGCGTCATCCACCGCGACCTCAAGCCCGGCAACGTGCTGATCAGCGGCGAGCGCATCGCGATCTGCGACTTCGGCCTCGCGCACCTCGATTGGCACCAGAACCAGTCGCGCTCAGCCGTCGGCACGCCGGCGTATTTTGCCCCGGAGCAGATGAACGGCGACCGCGTGACGCCCGGCACCGACTTCTTTGCGCTCGGCGTGATGCTGTACGAGTTGGCGACCGGTCGGCCGCCGTGGCTCGGCGATTCGCTGATGGCGCTGGCGATGGCGCGGGTGACCGAGCCGGTGCGCGACCCGCGCACCTGGGCGCCGGAGCTGCCCGAGGCACTGGTGCGGGTGATCCTGCACTGCCTGCAGTTCGAGCCGTCGGCCCGCCCACAGTCGGCCGAGGCGCTGCACCACGCGCTGACGCAGTCGCAGGGGCAGCTCGCGCGCCGTCCGTCGTCCGAAGGCACGGCGTTGCCGGTGCCGACCCAGGACTTGCGGCTGCCGCGCGCGGCGACGCGGTTGGTTGTGCTGCCGTTTGCCAGCCTGGGCGCGCCGACGGAGCTGGCGCTGGGTCTGGCCGAGGACATCACCGCCGCGCTGGTGCCGCACAAGCAGCTGCGCGCGGTGGCGGCGCGCGTCGCCCGCGCGTACGTGGATGAGAAGCGCGAGCCGGCGGAGATCGGCCGCAGCCTCGGCGTCGGGTTCGTCGTCGACGGCAGCGTCCGCAAGTTCAGCGAGGGCGTGCGCGTCCAGGTGACCCTGACCGCGTGCGGCGACGAGAGCGTCGTCTGGAGCCGGACGCTCGACTGCGACGCATCGCGGGCGCGCCAGGTGCACGACGAGATCGCGTTTGCCGTGGCGCAGGAGCTGATCGCCGGTGCCCATCGCGTGACGACGACGCCGGACGTGACCGACCCGGAGGTGCTGCGC
The DNA here is from genome assembly GCA_903869075.1 of uncultured Myxococcales bacterium. Lineage (GTDB taxonomy): Bacteria > Myxococcota_A > UBA9042 > UBA9042 > UBA9042 > CAIYBN01. The sequence continues at coordinate 1,638 of CAIPXZ010000091.1, forward strand.
GCCTACCTGGCGGGACGCCGTAGCCACAGCGAGGCGCTCATCCACTTCAACCCGGAGACGCTGCGCACGGCGATCGACCACTATACCCGCGCGGCGGCGCTGGCGCCGACCGAGCCGATGGTCGCGGCGGCGCTGGCGACGGCGTTCAGCGGCCAGCTTGCGGTGGAGGCGCTGATCCCGGCGGGCGTGCTGGCGAGCGCGCAGCGGCTGGCGATGCGCGCCATCGATCTCGCGCCGCAGAGCGGCGAGGCGTGGCTGGCGCACGGGCTGGCGGAGCTGCACGGCGGTCAACCCGTCGCGGCGGCCGTGGCGTTCCGGCGCGCCATCACCCTGGCGCCGAGCTTGCCGGAGCCGCGCACCCAGCTGGCGGCGCTGCTGGCAGATGCCGGGAGGCTGGCGCAGGCGCGGCAGCAGCTGGACGTGGCGCTGGAGCTGGGCGGCGATCCGGCGGCGATCCTGGGCGAGCTGGCGCGCGTCGCGGTGCTGGAGGCGGACGCGCTGGCGCTCGAGCGGACGCGCGCGCAGGTGCTGGCGCGCGGGCTGCCGCCGTTTGCGCTGTGGCGCGGCGTGTATTCCGGCGCGCTGGCGATGAACCGCCGCGACCTGCTGCTGGCGACCTACCGCGAGATGGTGGCGCCGCAACCGGAGCCGCTGCCGCCGTTCATCGACGCGCTGCGGGTGGTGCTCGGCTCGGTGCTGAAGGAGACGCCATCGGATGCGCACTTGGCGCTGCTGGAGCGCATCACCTGGAATGAAGGCGCGACGGCGATGCGGCGCTGTCGCTCGATTTTGCTGTGGATGGAGCTGCGCAACGGCGAGGCAGATGACGCCTGGTGCCTGACGACGCTGCGCCAGGCGATCGATTGTGGCCTGAGCAACGGCGTGTGGTTCGCGCAGTCGACCTGCCTCGCGGCCATCCGCCAGCGCCCGGAATTCGCGCAGCTGCGGTTCGCGATGGAGCAGCGCGTCGCGGCGATCTTCGACGCCTATTGTGGTGACAGCGTGTCGCAGCCCTCACGGCCGGTCAGCGCCGAGCTGCCGACGCAGGGGTTCTGACCCGCAACGCCGCGGCTGTGACTGCGGAATTTTCCACACCTTCCGCCGAACGCGCGCCGCCAACAGGCCATGGCTCCGGGCGAGGTGCTTGGAATTGCCCGACAATTGGACAATCCACGTCCGCGGGCACGCCTGTTGCATCAGTCGTGCCCGCGCAGCCGCTGCCGATGTCCGAGCGGGCGGTGTGCGTTGGAGGTTCCGATGTTCCTGCGCCTTTTTGCCCGCGTCCTGTGGCTGAGTCCAGTGCTGTTGACCGCCTGCGCCGCAGAGAATTCGCCCCCGGCGACAACCAGTGACACGACCGGGGACGGCATCGCCGACATCGCCGGCGACACCACCGCGACCGACACGACGGGCGGCTGTGCCGCTGTCCACGTCATCACGGCGCGCGCGTCTGGCGAAGCCGCGGGCGAGGGCCGCACCAAGGCGCTCGTTGACCAGATCGTCGCGACCGCCAAGCAGAGCGTCACCCGCGCTGCCGTCGACTATCCGGCGACGCTGACCAACTACGCGACCAGCTCGGCGACGGGCGTGACCGCGCTGAAGACGCAGCTGCTGGCTCAGATCCAGGCGTGCCCGGACCAGAAGATCGTGCTGGCGGGCTATTCGCAGGGTGCCCACGTTGTGCTGGACGTGCTGGGTGGCGGCGGTGGCAGCACGCTGGGCGCGCTGACGGACCCGGTGCCGGCGGCGGTGGCGAATCACGTGTATGCGGTCGTGACGTTCGGCGACCCGCGCCACGTGACCAACCACGCCTTTGACAAGGGGACTTCGACCCACGACGGCATGTTCCCGCGCACCGACGCGCAGCTGCAGGTGTTGGACGGCATCGCGCCGAAGATCGAGGCGTACTGCGACACGACCGACAAATACTGCGACAGCGGCACGAGCCTGTCCGTGCATGTGACGTACCTGGACCGCTATGAGGCGGAGGCGCTGGCGTTTGTGATGGCGCGGATTGGGGAGTAGCATCAACACCTTGCGGCGCGCGGCCGGCCGGGTTCCTACCGGCGCTGCGACCCGGGGGGAGGCGCGATGCAGCGTTGGCTTGTGGCGATGGCGGTGGCGATGGCGATGGCGCTCGGCGGGGGCAACCCGGCGTGGGCCAAGGAATTCAAGTGGTCGGAGCACCCGGCGCTGGCGGACGTGCCAACCGACGGTGTGCGCGGCCAAATCAGCGGCGCGGCCATCGCGCTGCCGCAGGTGACCATCATCGCCGATGACCGCGGCTGGCGCATCGCGCTCAAGGACGGCACACAGACTTTCGCGCTCGGGCCGACGGTGACGGTGCAGGATGACCTGGCGGTAGGCCGCGAATTCCGCAAGGAAATGACCGGTGGGCTAGGTGGCACGACGCTGCAGATGAAGGACCCCAAGGCTGGGCCGACGACGCTCAATACCGGCAATGCCTGGGCGGTGCAGCTGACCGCGTGGTCGGTCAAGCCGTGGACGCCGGCGCTGGCGGGGCAGGTGGTGGGCACGGCGTCGGGCAAGATCGCCGTGACGTTCGAGGGCGGCCACTGGGCGGCGGGGACGTTCAAGGATGTGCCGGTGCGCTACGACCGCCACCCACCGCTGTGCGCGATTTCCTGCGTGCAGACCGCGCGCTATCAGCCGGCGACGCTCGCGGCAAAGCCGGCGCCGCCGGGCAAGCCGGGCAAAGCCAAGTTGGTGTGGACGCCGACGCCGAGCCTGGACATGGCGCCGCCGACGCTGGCGGCGGAGCTGGACGGCAAAAAGCTGACGCCGACGGAGCTGAGCCTGACCGGCAATGACCGCGGCTGGTTCCTGACGCTGCAGGCGAAGGTCGGTGAGCTGGCGGTGGGGACGTCGCTTCGGCTGGGCCAGACGCCGGTGGCGGGCGTGCGGTTCGCCAAGACGTTCGCGCAGCCCGGCGATGCTTCGCTGGACGTGCCGGATCACACCGACGCTGCGAACACGACGAGCATGCCCGCATCTGCGGCCTATGTGCTTGAAATCACCGCATTTGATGCTAAGCCGTGGGACGACAGCATGCGCAACGTGACGACCGAGGTCGGCCACGCGTCCGGGCGCATCGTCGCGATGTGGAAGGGCGAGGACGGCTACAAGAATTCCTGGCTGGCGGGGACGTTTGCCGACATTGTGGTGGAATATTATCGCGATCCGCCGCTGTGCGCGGCGACGTGCCAGTAGCCGCGAGGGAGCCATGCAACGCGCCGCGCGAACAACCTGCGCCGTCCTTGTCGCGTGCTGGCTGACGGCCGTTGCCAGCCGCCAGGCGTGCGCCGACGACTTCGCCGATGCGCGCGTGCGCGTGTGGGGCCTCGACGTCGCCGGTGACGTCGCCTCGACGCCGCTGCGCAGCGGCCGCACCTGGCTGTCTGGCCTGCGCCTCGGCTGGCGCAACGGCGGCAGCGGCCCCGACGGCTGGAACTTTTGGATCGGCGTCGACGGCATCGCGCTGCAGGGAAGCGAGCTGCCGACGAGCCGCTTTGCCGGCATGACCTACCTGACCATCGGCGCGCAGCGGCTGTTGCCGCACAACCTCTACCTGCGGGCCATGCTGGCGCCGGGCGCGCAGAACACCTCGGACGTGCTCAACAGCGTCGCCACCCGCGAGTGGTTCGCGTCCGGCGCCGGCGAGATCGCGCTCGGCTTCTCGGCAATGGCGACGCCGGCGTGGAGCGTCAACTTCGAGCTTTCCGGCATGGAAACCGTGACGTCGCTGGGCTGGGCGCACCACATCCTGTTTGGCCTGACGGTGGACCTGTGGCGCCCGGCTGCCGACCAGCGCTGACGCTCACGCCGTGATGTTGGCCTTGGCTGCCTGGTATTCGCGCTTCAGTCGCGCCACCAATTCCGCAGTTGGCACAACGGCTTTCACCGCGGCGATGCCTTGGCCGCAGCCCCAGATATCTTTCCAGGCTTTCTTGGCGTCGCCGCCGAAATTCATCTTGCTCGGGTCGCTCTCCGGCAAGTTGTACGGGTCCAAGCCGGCGGCACGGATCGACGGCGCCAGGTAATTGCCGTGCACGCCCGTGAACAGGTTGCTGTAGACGATGTCGTCGGAATTCGCGTCGACAACCGCTTGCTTGTAGGCCTCGGCGGCGCGCGCCTCGTCGGTGGCGATAAAGGCCGAGCCGATATAGCCAAAATCCGCGCCCATCGCTTGCGCCGCCAGCACCGCGCCGCCGGTGGCGATCGAGCCGCTCAGCGCCAGCGGACCGTCAAACCACTCGCGAATTTCCTGAATCAACGCAAACGGGCTCTTCACGCCCGCGTGCCCGCCCGCGCCGGCGGCGACGGCAATCAAGCCATCCGCGCCTTTTTCAATGGCTTTGTGGGCAAAACGGTTGTTGATGACGTCATGCAGCACCACGCCGCCGTAGCTGTGCGCCGCGGCGTTGATGTCCTCGCGGGCGCCGAGCGAGGTAATGATAATCGGCACTTTGAACTGGACGCACAGCGCCATGTCGTGCTCAAGGCGGTCGTTGCTCTTGTGGACGATTTGGTTGATGGCAAACGGCGCCGCGGGGTTTTCGGGATGCGCGCGGTCGTGTTCCGCCAGCGCCTCGGTAATTTCCTGCAGCCACTCCGCCAGCTGCGACGCCGGCCGCGCGTTGAGCGCCGGCATGGACCCGACGATGCCGGCTTTGCACTGCGCGATCACGAGCTTGGGATTGCTGATGATGAACAGCGGCGCGGCGATGACGGGAAAATGGAGTTTGGCGAAAACGGCGGGAAGGTGGGACATGGGCGGCTCCGGTGCGCGGCGACGGCGGCGAATGCCGTGCGGCCGGGCAGTGTGCCGCGTCCGGCGGAGGCGTCAAGCCCGCGGCGGCGGCGGGAATGTCCGGCGCAGCTGGTGACGTTCAGTCTTGCGGACGCGTGGCGATAGGCTGCGTCAGAAGATCTCGAATCTACGGAAGTATTGCGGCAGCGAGCCGCGCGGAGGCGCCATGCGTCAACCTGGAACCAAGGGCGCGGTCGCGGCGTTGGCCATCGTCTGCAGCGGCTGCATCTCGTGGCATGAGTCGCGGGAGGTCGTGCGGCAGGATCCGGGCGCAGCTGACGTGCAAGTGCGCGAAATCGATCGCCACGACGTGCTGCAGGCGCGGCTGGACGGCGCGGTGCTGGTGGCGGATCTGCAGCGCGTGGGCCAGTGCGCGGAGGTGACGCGCACACCGGTGACGACCGCCACGGCCGTGCGCTACGAGCGCGACGTCGGCGGCAGCGTGGTCACCGGGCTCGTCGGCGTTGGGCTGACGGCGCTCGGCATCGGCCTCATCAGCGAGGCGCCGGCGGGCAGCTGCAATCAAAATGGCGGCTGTCGCATCGGCGGCCTGACGATGGCTGCGGGCGCGCTGACGCTGCTGGCGCTGGCCAGCGGCGGACCGGGCAGGGGCAAGCGCGACCACCTGGAGAGCACGACGACCTTTCGCGAGGCGTTTGGCCCGGCTTTTGCCTGCCATGACGGCGCGGAGGTCGACGCGCTTGTCACGGCGCAGCTGCCCGATGGCGAAGTGCTGCAGGCGCTGACCGATGGCAACGGCGTCGCCCGGCTGCCGCTTCCGTCGGCGGTGCTGACGGGCGAGGGCAGCGCGCTGGTGGCGGCGCACGTGCGGCCGGCGGTTGCGGTGCGTGTGGCGCTGTAGGCGGGTCAGACGGCGAGACCCAGCGCCGCGTCCAGGAACGCCACGAACGGCACGGTCTGCGCCAGCCGCGCGAGGATCAGCGCGTCGACGTCCTCGCCCTGCACCTCGGCGTCGCTCAGCGGGCTGCTCACGGCAAAATCCTTGCGCATCAGGTCGGCGATGAGCGGGTGGTGCGGGTCAAAGCCCGCCGGGGGCCGCTTCAGCGACTCGCCGACGAGCCCGCACGCCGACACGCGCGAAGCCTCGCCCACCGCTTGCGTCCACGCCGCGGGCTGCGCGGCAATCGCCTGACGCACGCGCGCCACCGCCGTCGCCTCTGGCCGCCACAGCCCGCCGCCGACCGCCGACGCGCCCGGCGCCAGCCGCAGGTAGAACGCCGGCGCCGCACCTTCCGCGCCATCGGCGTGCCAAAATTGCGCGGCAAAAGCCGCCTTGTACGGCGATTTGTCCTTGGAAAACCGCACGTCGCGAAAGATCCGCATCAGCGAGCCACCTTGCGGCCGCGGGTCGACAACCACATGCGGCGCCAGCGCCCGCAGCCGCGGCGCGAGGTCGACGAGCAGCTGCAGCATGGCGTCGCGGTTGGCCTCGTAGCGGTGGCGGTTGGCCTCGAACCACGGCCGTTCGTTGTTGGCCGCCAGCTCGCGCAAAAATGGAAGAAAATCAGCGGGTAACGGCATTATGGTCCTCGGCGGCGGTGGTGAGCCGGCAAAACGGCAACATCCGCGCCCGCAGCGCGTCGTCGATGGGGTGCGCTTTGCCGGTGGCGTAGTCGAGCATTACGATGACTCCGCCGCCGTCCGCCGCCAGCTCGCCGGTGTCGCGGCGGACGACGCGGTACGCCATGTCGAATGAGCTGCGGCCGATGCGCGTGGTGGTGGCTTCGGCAAGGATGACGTCCGGAAACACGAGCGGGCGCACGAAGCGGCAGTGCGTGCTGGCGAGGATGGGCCCGACGCCGCCGTCGCCGCG
>CAIPXZ010000092.1 GCA_903869075.1 uncultured Myxococcales bacterium
GCCTGCGCCGTGCGCTTGCCGACGCGGCACTGCAGCATGTACAGCCGGCCGCGTTCCACCGTGAATTCAATGTCCTGCATGTCGGCATAGTGCCGCTCCAGCAGCTGGCACGTCTCGTACAGCTGGCGGTAGGCGTCCGGCAGCGTGTCCTGCAGGTGCTGGATCGGCAGCGGCGTGCGGATGCCGGCGACGACGTCCTCGCCTTGCGCGTTCAGCAGGAATTCGCCGTAGAATTCCTTCTCCCCGGTGTTCGGGTTGCGCGTGAACACAACGCCCGTGCCCGAGTCATCGCCGAGGTTGCCGAACGCCATCGACTGCACACTGACGGCAGTTCCCAACGATTCCGGGATCTTGTGCAGCTGCCGGTAGACCGCCGCGCGCGGGTTGTTCCACGACTCGAACACCGCGCAGATCGCCGCCCGCAGCTGCTCGCGCGGATCCTGCGGAAATGGCTTGCCGGTCAGGCGCAAAATGATGCCCTGGTGCTCGCGCGCCACCTGCTGCAGCACCTCCGCCGGCACTTCCGGGTCGCTCTGCGCGCCGCAGCGCTCCTTGGCAAAATAGAACACGCGCTCGAACTCGTGCAGCCCCAGACCCAGCACAACGTTGCCAAACATCTGGAGAAAACGCCGGTAGCAGTCCCACGCGAACCGCGGATTTTGCGTCGCCGCCGCCAAGCCGAGCACGGTCGCGTCGTTGAGCCCCAGGTTGAGCACCGTATCCATCATGCCCGGCATCGACACCGCCGCGCCCGAACGCACGGAAACCAGAAGCGGATTCGCCGGATCGCCGAGCGTTTTGCCCGTGGCTTTCTCCAGGTCCAGCAGCGCCGCCGCGACCTCGTCCATCAGCCCGTCCGGCAGCCGGTTCAGCGCCGTAAACGCGTTGCACGCCACGGTCGTCAGCGTGAAACCCGGCGGCACCGGCAGGCCAATGCGGCTCATCTCGGCGAGGTTGGCGCCTTTGCCGCCCAGCAGGCCCTTTTGGTCAGCGCGACCCTCCGGGAACGCGAAAACATGCCGTTGCGTAGTCATTTCAAGCCCTTGTGTGCGCTGCGGCCGCGCACGGCTCGCCACGCGGTTCGCCCGTTGTTGCTACTCGGCGGCGGGGAAAGTGCCGCTGTGCTCGGTCCGCGGCGGCGGCGCGACGATCTCCAGCACCCGCACCGCCGTCTCCTCAATCGCCTTGTTCGTCACGTCGATCACAGCGCAGCCCAGCTTGCGGTAGACCTGGTCCGCCCACTCAAGCTCGCCCAAAATCCGTCCTGGATCCGCGTAGTTCGCGTCGCGGCGCAGGCCCATCGTGCGCATGCGCTCGATGCGGATGTCCGTGAGCGTGCGCGGGTCGATGCGAAAGCCGACCATTTTGTGGCGCGGCACCTGGAAAATCTCTTTGGGCAGCGGTACTTCCGGCACGAGCGGCAGGTTCGCCACGCGGTAGCGGCGGTGCGCCAGGTACATGGAAACCGGCGTTTTGGAGCAGCGTGAGACGCCCAGCAGCACCACGTCCGCCAGCAAAAAGCCTTTGGGATCACGGGCATCGTCGTACTTGACGGCGAACTCGACGCACTCGATGCGGCGGAAATACGCGGCGTCCATCTGGTGGATGAGACCGGGCCGCAGCTGCGGTGGCTCGCCCAAAAGCTGAATGAATCCAGACATCATCGGCCCCATGACGTCGATGGCGATGACGCCGCGCGCCTCGGTCAGCGAGTTCATCGCCTCGCGCACTTCCGGCACGATGAGCGTGTAGACGATGAGC
>CAIPXZ010000093.1 GCA_903869075.1 uncultured Myxococcales bacterium
GGCGTGGCGAACAGCGTATGACGCGGCGACGACGCCTGCCGAACGCGCGGCGATCGCTCCCAAACTGGAAGCCGCGATTGCCCGCGCCATCGGTCAGCACGTCGACGCCGGTCATGAGGCCTTTGCTGCCCACGATTTGACCGGAGCCGAGAGCCACTACGCCAAAGCCGCGGCGCTGCGGGCGGACGATCCGCGCGTCGTTGCCGGCCAAGCGGCGACGGCGGACACGCGCACGCGGGGCGCGCAGGCGGTGGCGAACGCGCGGACGCGGCTGACGGCGCTGGCCAGCCATCCGCCGGTGCTGACGGAGCGCGCGGAGTGGCTGGCGCTCATCAAGGACCTGGAGTGGCTGGCGCTGTGGCCGCGCGATTTTGCCGAGGGCGCGGCGCTGTGGCGCGAGGCGCGCAACCCGGTGGCGTCGTACCTGGTGCTGGACGCGCAGGATCTGCTGGCCGCGGGTAAGCCGCAGGAGGCGGAGGTCCGCGCGCAAAAGGCGCTGGCGTGGTCGCCTGGCCATCCCGACGCTTTTGCGCTGATGGACAAGCTGCGTTCGGCCAACGACTTTCAGCAGCAGCTTGTGCAAGCCGACGCGGATTTGCAGGCCGGTCGGCTGGAAGCGGCGCTGACGGCGTTCAGCGCGCTTGTGCAACGCCAGCCGCCGCCGCCGGAGGCCGTGACGGGACTGAAGGAGACCAAAAAGCGGCTCGTGGCGGACCTGCTGCTGCGCGCCAAGGACCAGCGCAACAGCAAAAACTGGCCGACGGCGATGCGGCTGGCGGGGCGCGCCAAGTCGCTGGCGATTGACGACCCGTCGCTGAACGCCGAGGTCGCGCGGGTGTTCGCCGAGACGCACGAAAAAGTGCTGGCGAACCTGCAAAAGCCGATGGATCTGGCGTTGCGCAAGAAGCTGCCGGCGGCGGCGCTGCTGTACGCGCAGATGATTCTGGCCGTGGCGCCGCAGGACAAGGCGGCGCGCAAGGTGCGCTCCAAGTGGGCGGGCAAAGTGGCGGCGCAGGCGGCGACGCGGCTGGAGATCGTCGCGACGACGGCGGGTGCGGCGGAGCCCAAGGCCAAGAAGTCGCGGCACAAGCCCAAGGAAGCGGCGCCGGTGGCGGAAAAGCCGAACATGCCCGGGCTGGAGGAAGCGCTGGTGGCGGGGCTGCGGCGCGGGCTGGCGTCGGCGGGGCTGGATCGCGCGGGCATCGCGCTCGTGTCCGGTAAAAAGGCCAAGGCGGATGCGCATTTGTGGCTCACCGTCGCGAGCGCCAAGCTGCAGCGAACGGCGGCGCCGGAGGCCCGCTCGAAGACCTTCCTCGACCATGTGGAGATCGTCGACAACCCGGCGTGGGCGGAGGCGCAGGCGCGGCAATCCTCGGCGCTGCTGGCGCTGAACGTGGTGCTGCAGGACCTCCGGCCGGTGCAGGAAGGCCTGAACGACGGCGAGCGCGAGCTGTTCAACCTGCAGCAACAGCTGACGGAAATTCGCGCCAAGATCGCCCAGGAGGACAAGACGTACTATGCCGCGCAGCCGACGCCGTGCCCGGATGGCTCGCTGAACTGCCCGGGAACGCGGGCGAATGTGCGGTGGCACGCCAACGTCGAGTACTACGAAAAGCAGATCCAAAAGCAGCAGGCGCACGTGGCGGAGTTGGGACCGAAGCGCGTCAAGCTGCAGGCGGCGGTGGACGAGAAGCAGGCGGCGTATGACGCGGCGCAAAAGGTGGCGGCGGACACGCCCAAGCGGGCGCCGAAGGAGATTTGGCTGCCGTATGACTACCAGGTCGAGCACCAGACCTACGCCGCGGAGGCGACGCTACAGGCCAAGCTGGAGGTGGCGGCGGAAGCGACGAAGCCGCGCAAGGGCAAGGGCAAGGCCAAGGCGACGGGCGCGCCGCCGCCGTTTACCGCGGCGTCGCAATGGAAGCAGGGCGGCGAGGATTTTGCGACCGGCGTCATCGAGCAGAAGGGCCAGGTGCTGGAACCGAACCATCCGTCGGGGCTGCCGAGCGATCCGACCGTCGTCAACCAGGTCGCGGACAAGCTGTTGTCGCCAGTGGTGCCGGGTGTGGTGGCGGCGATCGGCGCCCACGGCAAGCGTTTTGTCGCAGCGGCGGCGGCGGCCAAGGACAACCTGGCGCGCATCGACCAACTGGCGCTGGCGTGGCTGACGGCGCCCGGCTTGCCGCAGGCGATGCGCGAGCAGGTTCGGGACCAACTGGCGACGCTGACGGCCTGGCAGCCGGAGCCGGGCAGACTTGACTCTGGAACGATTGCGTATGACAAACTGCCTGCCATCAAGTAGTGGCGCCGGCAGCACAGTGAGTGGTCCATGCGTTTTCCCGTCGTCCTTTTTGACTTGAATGGCACGCTGGTCGACACGCTTGCCGACTTGACGGCAGCGCTGAACGATACGCTGGCGCACCTGGACCGGCCGCTGCTGGAAGAGGCGCAAGTGCGCGTTTGGTCAGGCGAAGGCCTGCGCGGGCTGCTGCGCGCGGCGCTGCTGGCGACGGGGCCGGCGCCGACCGATCTGGAAATCAACGACTGGCTGCACGACTTCCGCGCGCGCTACGCGACGCACCTGGGCGAGCGCGCGCTCGTGTACCCGGGCGTGGCGGCGACGCTCCAAGCCTTGCTGCAGGCCGGCGCGCGGATGGCGATCGTCACGAACAAGCCGGAAGGGCCGTCGCTGGGGCTGCTGGAACAGCTGAATTTGGCTGGCTATTTCGACTATTTCATGACCTGCGATGGCGACGTGCCGCGCAAGCCGGACCCGACCGGCGCGCTGCGGCTCATGGAACAGCTCGGCGCGACGCCGGCGCAGACGCTGATGGTCGGCAGTTCGCGCATCGACCGCGAGACGGCGCACAACGCTGGCGTGACCTGCGCGCTCGTGCAGCACAGCGATGACGAGTCCGCACGCGTGCAAATCCGCGGCCTTGGTGCCGATTTTGTGCTGGCGGATTTTGCGATGTTGCGGGCGCTCGTGCTCGGCCCGCAGGCGTAGCGCGGCGCGGCTACTTGCCGGCGAACTGGCTGCCGTCCCACATGTAGCTGAAAGTCGTCTGCGTGCGCTTGAGCAGCGTGCCCTGCGTCGTCTCGACTTCGCAAGCAATACTCGCACCTTGCGGCTCACCGGCGGAGATCGCCACCGTCGGCGCCTTGCAGATTTCCTGCTGGTTCAGCGCCGGCTGGTCCTTGCTCTTGAAGCCGGTTGAGGTGCGCTCGAACACCGGCCGCAGGCCCGCGCCATCGCCCATGTCGGTGGCGATCGCCCAATACAGCTGTGATTCTCCGCCCTTGGCCATCGAGTCCCAGCGCATCGAGTCCAGCCGCAGCAGCCACGCGTTGCGGCGACCCAGGGAGACCCGCTCCAGGTGGGAGGTCTTGCCTTGATCGGCGCGCGGGCAGACCGCGAACTTCAGCGACGCCTCGACCTTCGCCGGCGACGACGGCCGCCCGGCGAGCTGCAGCAGGTAGCAGATCGGGTTGCCGCCGTCGGCACCGTCGTCCACGCGCACAAGCGCGCCGCCGCCCGGCTCTTCCGGCATGGGCGACGCGGACGCCAACACGCGCACATCCTTGGGATTCGCCTTGAGAAATTCGGCCGCCAGCTTGGCCAGCGCCGGGCTCGCCTTGCCGCCAGGCGCATCCTTGGCCAGCACCGGCAACGCCACGAAAATCAGGGACATCGTCAACAGAAACCGCATTTCAGCCTCACCCTACAAAATATTGGCCGCCAGCTCCGCCAGCGGCGAGCGCTCACCCTTGGCCAGCGTCACATGCGCGGCCAGCGGCTCGTGTTTGAACTTCTCAACGAGGTACGTCAAGCCGTTGTTGACGCTGTCCAGATACGCGTGGTCGATTTGGTACGGATCGCCGGTGAAGACGATTTTGGTGCCGTGACCGACGCGCGTCAGCACGGTCTTCACCTCGTGCGGCGTGAGGTTTTGCGCCTCGTCGACGATCATGAACACCGACGGCAGCGATCGGCCGCGGATGTAGGTCAGCGGCTCGACCTCGAGCGTGCCAGAGCTCAACAATTCCGAATAGGTATGCAGCTTGGAACCCTTGCCCAAATTCAGGTTGGTCAGCAGGTCGATGTTGTCGTGAATCGGCTGCATCCACGGGCTCAGCTTTTCGCCGACGGTGCCGGGCAGAAAGCCAAGGTCGCGGCCCATCGGGAAAATCGGCCGTGAAACCAGAAGCTTGCGATACTGCTCGCCGTCCAGGACCGCCTGCAGCCCGGCGGCAATCGCCAGCAGCGTCTTGCCCGTGCCCGCCTTGCCGACGAGCGTACACAGCTGGATGTCGTCGCGCAGCAGCATGTCCAGGGCAAAAACCTGCTCGCGGTTGCGCGCGCTCACGCCCCAGACGTTGCCGCGCTGCCGTTGCACGACCTCGATCCGGTCGCCGACCACGCGGCCCAGCGCCGTGCGCGTCGGCATGAACCGATTACGCAAGGTCACGTATTGATTGGGATAAAGCCGGTCGCTGAGTCCCGCCCACGCCACGCCGCCCTCGGTGTAGATCGCCTCGATCGCCTCCGGATCCACGTCCAGTTCGACGGTGCCGGAGAACAGCTCCGACAGGTCCACGCCTTCGCGGTCGTAGTCCTCGGCGTGAATGTTCAAGGCATCCGCACGGATACGCAGGTTCGTGTCCTTGGTCACGAACACGACCGGCAC
>CAIPXZ010000094.1 GCA_903869075.1 uncultured Myxococcales bacterium
AGATCGTCAGGCCGTCGGCGACGACGGTCTGGTCGTCCGGCTTGGCGGCGGTCTCGAAGTCGAGGTCGTAAAAGAAGCCTTCCGGGCCGCCGACGTCGACGATGACGCGCAGGCCGTAGCCCTCGGGCTGGCTCTTGTCGCCCATTTCACGGACTTTTTGGATGGCGGTGGCGGTGATATGCATGGTGATTTTGCCTCGAGCGGTGGCGCGGCGGTTGCCGGCTTCGACTTGAATCCTAGGCCGCGGTCACGGGCTGTCAATCTCCGACTAGGAAGGTCCGACTTTCATTGCATTCCTGCCGCGCCCGCCGGCGTCACGACCTGCGGCAGCGGCTGGCTCGGCGTCACGGCCACCGGCAGCGGCGCGGGCACGACGATCGGCGGCGGCGGCTTGGGCGGCGACTTCTGCGACTTGTCCGAGCGCAAGTCCGCCAAATCCAGCTGCAATTCCTCGGAGCGCCGCAGCCGCACGTCCTCCAGCTTCTTCAGCCGGGTCAGCAGCGCCTTGGCGTCGGCCTCCTTGACGCCGCGCAGCAGCTTGGCCGCGCCGTCCAGGTCGCCTTGCTCCAGCAGCAGCTCCGCGTGGCGGTACGCCGGCGCCGCGCTCGCCGGCAGGGACCGCACGCCCGGGCGGAATTTCGGCCACAGCTTGGACGGCGGCGCGATCAGCGCGACCGGCCCGCGAAACCGCGGCGACGGCTCCACGAGCACGACGCCGCGCGGCTCTACGCCCAGCAGCCGCATCCCGTCCGGCGCCCACTGCAGCCCGCCGTGCACGTCCGGCCGCGCGATGTCGAGGTTCTCCGGCGCCGTCCACTCCTGCCAGCCAACCGCGCCGGGGCGGTTGTCATCGCGCCACACGCGGACCCCTGGCCGCTGCCGGCAGCCCGCGACTGGCTTGCGCACAAACGTCGCGACGACGCCGTCGCTGTCGCGCATCCACTGCAAATCCGTGATGTTGTTCGGCAAAGCCGTGCGGTTCAGCTTGAACTGGCCGCCGCCAAAGCGCGCCACCGCCGCCAGCGCGCCGCCGTCGATCTGCGCCCGGTATTTGGTATTCGGTGAGGTCGGGTTCGTGCGGCTAGCCTCCGGCGGCTCCGCCCAGCCCGCCTGCGGTGGCGCGATCGCCGCCCCGCGCGCGCCCGGCGTATGCCGCACGTGCACGCGCGTCAGCTCGCGCCAGCCCGGGCACGTTCCCGTCACCGGCGCCGGTCCCTTGGCCAGCCAGAGCGTGAATTCGTGCTGTGTCGCCGCGCCGCCGCCGACGAGCTCGACGACGACCTGCTCCGGCGCCAGTGGCAGCTTGCCGATCTTCTCCACCGCCGCCGAATCGGGCTCCACGGCGAACAGCTCGCCGTCGTTCGTGACGACGTACAGCCAGGCGCCATCCGGGGCAAAACCGTAGCCGGCAACCGTCGGACCGTCGAAAACGCGGCGCCGCTCCAGCGTCAGCGCGTTGGTCAGGCTGAGCTTGACGCCGTCCGATGTCGCCACTTCCACGCGGTACGGCGCGTTGCGGATCAGGTCGGCGACGACCGTGTCATGGCCGCCCGGCTTCTTTTTCGGCCCCTCGCCCAGGCCGCGCCAGTCGATTTCATTGGGATCATGCGGCGGCATCGGCCGTACCGCACCGTTCGGCTGACCCGCCGGCGGCGGCGCAACCGGCTTGGGCACGATCGGCTGCGCCAACGCCAGCGATGCCGCGCAAGCGCTTGAAAACACCAAGGAAAGACGCAGAATAAAACGCGACATCGGCTGGCTCGGGGCCCATCGGGGCGGCGGGAGTCTAGCGATCGCGGCCGCGATCGGCCACCGCAGACGCAGTTATTTGGGCCAGGGCACTGGATCGGGCGTCGTGACCGGCGGCAGCTGCGGGTTGAACGCCGCCGATTGGCCCATCGGCGAGGCGACGTTCGTCGTGTTGTAGGCCCATGAAATCCAGTAGTTCTGGTTGATCAGCTTCGGATTGAGCGCGTCGATGTCCAGCTGCGGCGCGAGGATCCGCCAGAGCCGCAGGTACAAAGTCCCGGTCGGCAGCGGGCTGAACTGGCCGAGCGTCGGAAAATCAGGCAGTTGCGCCTGCGTCACGGCGCCGTGCAGGAAGATTTCCCAGCGCGTCGTGTAGTTCGCGTCGGCAATGCGCAGCAGGTTCAGCGTCGGCAGGTTGCCGGGCGCGACGGTCCAACTTACCGTCTGGCCCAGCGCGCCGCCCGGCAAAGGCGTTGCAAAATAAGGCATTTCAACGTACGGCCCGATCTCTACTACCGGCTCACCGGCGGCAACGAGCCCGCCGTCAAAGGTCGGCAGCACGCCGCGCAGGTCGACCGGCATGTCCGCCAGACTGTGGTTGGCGATCTGGTTCGGCGCCGTCGCCCGCAGCCAGGTGCCGGTCTGCCCGACGATGTGGACCACACCTGCGGCGTCCGTCGCCAGGCCGTACAGGTTCTTGAACACGCCGGGGTTGAGCGCGCTGACGGTTTTACCATCAAAATTCGCCAGATAGCCGCGGTCGCCCGCCAGCCACGTCGTGCCGTCGGCGGCAACCAGCAGGGCGCGGATCGCGGCGGTCGTCGCTGTGGTCTGCGGCAACCACACGAAATTGTTGGTATTGACGATCGGCTTGCCCAGCCACAGCGCGCCGCCATCACCGGCCAGAAGCAGCGCGTTGTTGGCCAGCAGCGCCAGCGCGTGGAAGCCCGGCGGCGGCGACGGCAGCGCCTGCGGACCCGCCACCGCCTGCCACTTGCCGGCCGCGTCGCCGCTCCAGTGGTGCAAGCTGCCGTCGTCGTGCAGCGCCCAAACGTCTTTGGAAGTACGGCCTTGCAGCGCGACGATCGGCTTCGCCAGCGCCTGCGCCCACAGCGACCAGCCCAGCGGCGTCCGCCGCACGAGCACGCCGTCGTCGCCGCCCGCCCAGCCGTTCAAGCCCGCCGTCGCCGCGTCGTCGTTGGCCAGCCACACCGCCGTCAATGTCTTGTTCGTCGGGCTCGCCTGCACAGTAAAGTCGCCGCCAGTCCAGCTGACGACGTGGCCGGCATCGCCCACGCCCACGCGCGTGTCGCCCGCGCTGGCGAACGCGTGCAGCGCGCCCGGCGCGACCTTGGCGTTCACCGGTTCCGCGGCCCCCGGCTGCCACACCGCCGCGTGCTCCAGACCCACCACCGCGCGCCCGGGCGCGTCGGCCATTGCCATCGGCGGCCCACCGTACGGCGACGTCACGCCGCCGTAGAGCTCGTAGCGCAGGTTCGCGCCGTCGCCCTGGAACAGCGCATCGCCCGG
>CAIPXZ010000095.1 GCA_903869075.1 uncultured Myxococcales bacterium
CACGTCCCCGCCCACGGTCCGCGGTTCGAACCGCGCGACGACCGTCTCGACAATCTCACGAATATCCACGGCTTTGGGCACGTAGCGCAGCTGGCCCGACTCCAGCCTGGCGAATTCCAGGAGCCGGTCAATCAGCGTCGACAGCCGCCCGGTCTCCTGCGAAAGCAGCGTCAGGATGCGCTCGCGGCGCTCCGGGTCCTCGATGCGGTTCTCGCGCAGCGTCTCGACGAACATGCGGATCGAGGTCAGCGGCGTGCGGAAGTCATGGCTGACTTTGCTCAAGAAATCCGCCTGCAGCCGCGACACGTCGGCCTGCCGGCCCAGCGTCACGACGAGCAGAATCGTCCCGGCGAGCAGCAGCGCGCAAAACACCAGGATCAGCACGCCGAACGTCACGTCGATGGCCGCGCGCCGCGACACGAGAATCAGGATGCCGACGACGATCAGCAGCACGGACGGCACCAGCGCGAACACCGAGACGAGAAACTGCCAGCGCTTGTTGAAGCGGTTCATGGGCTACCGCAGCGCGCGGAGCTGGTCCGCCAAAAAATGGAACTGATCCAGGCTGTTATACGCCTGCGCCGAGATCCGGATCAGCCGCACGCGCGGCGACGGCCAGTCCATGACCGGGACCTCGATGCCGTGCGCGTGCCAAAGGTGGTCCTGCAGCGGGTCGAAAAGCGACGGCGGCTGCGGCGGCACGCGCAACGGCGGCAGCGGGATCGCCGCCATCGCGCCGAGCATCGCGTCCGGCGCCGGCGGCGGCACGTCCAGCGCCGCGCACAGCAGGTCGCGCGCCTGCAGCACGAGCGCGTGGTTCGCCGCCTGCCGCGCCGGCCAACCTCCCGGCTGCAGCTGCGCCATCCACGCCAGCGCCGCGGGCACGGTCAGCCACGGCGTCGGGTCGCCTGTGCCGGTCCAGTCGTGCTCAAGGCGAAACCGCGAGCGGTCGGTGCGCGCCACCGCCATCCCGTGGCTGGTAATGAGCGGCACGAAGCCCGCGCGCCGGTCTGCGCGCACGTGCAGGAACGCCGCGCCCTTGGGCGCACACAGCCACTTGTGGCAATTTCCCGTGTAATACTCGGCATTCAGGGCCGTCAAATCGACCGCCACCTGCCCCGGCGCGTGCGCGCCATCGACAAGCACCGCCACGCCGCGCGCCTTCAGCCACGGCACGATGCGCGCCAGCGGCAGGACCAGCGCCGTCGGGCTCGTCACGTGATCGATCAGGCAAAACCGCGTCCTGGGCGTCAAAACGCGCGCCATCGCTTCCAGCACGGCGTCGTCCGCCACCAGCGGAAACGGCACCTGCGCCACGACAACGCGCGCGTCGAGCCGCGCCGCGACGCGATCCACCGCATTGCGACACGCGGCATAACCATGGTCCAACACAAGGATTTCATCGCCAGGCGCAAGCTGCAGGTTCGCCAGCACCGTGTTGACGCCGACGGTCGCGTTCGCCACCAGCGTCAGCCCCTCCGGATCGGCGTTCAGGAACGCGCCCAGCGCCTGCCGCACCGCGTCCTGCAGCCCTTCCAGCTCGCGCGCCAGCAGCCGCACCGGCTCCGCCTCCAGGCGCGCGCGCAGGTCCGCTTGCGCCTGCAGCACCGCGCGCGGGCAAGCGCCAAAGCTGCCGTGGTTCAAAAAAGTGACCGCCGGATCGAGCGTCCAGTGGCTGGCCAGCGGGTTGGGCGCGACGCGCATCGGAAACTTCCGTTATTTTTGCGGCAGTTGCGGCGCACGCGCGCCCTTGGTCCAACGGATCAGCCGGCCCAGGTGGTGGTACGGCGGCGTCGCCGACGCGTCGCTCTTGGGCTCAAAAGGCCCTGTCAAATAGGGCACGTACATCGAGCGGCGCAGGCTTGGCCAGCCGGCACGGGTCGACCGCGCCACGCGGTGCCACAGCCGTCCGTCGTGGACGGTCAGGTCACCGGCGTTGGTTTCAACAACAATTTCATTTGGATCGGCAGCGTGCGACAGAAAATACAGCTTGCGAAAGCAGGTGTCCCAGAAGCCCTGCGTGTGGCTACCGGGCAGGATGCGCAGGCCGCCGTTGTCCGCCGTGCAGTCATCCAAGTGCAGGCCAATATTGAGCATTTGCACCGGCATGCGGCCGTAGAAGATGTCGCGTAGGCCGTCCGTGTGCCAGCCGAGGCGCGGATACGCGCTGCCGGGCACGTTGACGTAACGGTTGACGACGACGCCGTCTTTTTCAGCGTCGCCGATGCGCGCGTCGGCGCCGATCAGCTTGCGCACCGGCTCAAAGCGCGGGTCGCGGACGAACTGGCGGACGGCGTCGCTGAACACCGACGTGAAGGCGAAGCGCTGCAGGAACGGCTTGCCGTCCGGATCCTTGCCGTAGAACAGCGGAATTCCAAACACAAAACGCCGTCCTTCGGCGATCCACGTCGCCTGGATGCGGTCCAACTCGGCGGCGATCATCGCGATCTCGGCGGCGGTGGCGACGCGCTCGAAGTGCAAAAAGCCGTAGTGGTCCAAAAAGCGCTTTTGCTCTTCGGTAATCTCCGGTCCCAGCTGAAAACGTGTTGTGACCGGTGGCAAATCAAGTGGCATCGTCATCTAACCCTTGGTCAATTCGCGCAGGTGCTTGTACATGTCGGGGATGGCAGTGCGCTGGCCCTTGCGCAAAATGGCGTCAGGAACCGCGGACTTGGGAATGGCGTGCACGCGATAGATGGCCAGCGTCCGCTTGGGGTCGTCCTCGTAGCGGGACAGCGTCCAGGCACCTTCATTGACCTCGTAGTCGCCGCGCAGCAGGTGCCACGAGCGCGTCCACTTCGGCGGGCCGACCACGTGCGTCGCCTCGGTCACGCCCACGAGGTTCGACAGCGGAAACGGCAGCGCGATCTCGACTTCGCACACCACTTTTTGGCCCAGCCGCGACAGCTCTTTGGAGCGCGCGACCCGCAGCATGGTCTTTTGGTAGTTGCCGCAGTCCTGCAGGATCGCCCAGACCTGCTCAGGCGGCGCGTCGATCAGCCCGTGCGCCGTCACTTCCGGCAAGGTGCTGCCCGTGACGGCGCGCGTCGTGATCTCCACTTCGCCTTTCTCCAAGCGGGCTTTCAGCCCGTCGTCGGCCAGCACGGCGTTGGCCCACAGCACGCCCAGAACCAGCATCAGCGACCGCATCGCAACCTCCACAGTGCCAGCAGTCTAGCCTTTCGCCAGCCAATCGGCCACCGACGACCAGAGAATCTCAAAGTCGCGGCGCTTGAAGCCGCTGCCGCTCGTCAGCCAGTCGAAGTGCGGCGGCATGTGGTTCGGATCCTCAAAATGTCCAATGACATCATGGTGATCGGCGCTGACGGCGCAGATCACATCGCCCCACACCTGGCTCAGCGTCGGCACGATGCCGTCGTTGGCGCGCTCGTCCGGCTCCTCGCCCCAAAACGCGCGGATCGCCTGCGATTGCGCGGGGTCCGGCAGCGTCACACCCTTGCCAGACGTGCGCGAGGCCAGCGTGTACAGCGCGACGTAAATCGCGTGGCTTGCCTGCGCGTAGCCACTCAGCCCCGCGGAGAGCGTCGACGTGATGCCTGGCGCCTTGCCGCGGGCGATCACGCAGCCATAGCGGACGTCCGGCGCGTTGCGCGTCGTCTCGTTGAAGACCTTGAGGTTTTGCGGCAACAGCTCGCGGATGAGCGACGTGTCCTTGCCAACCTCTTGAAAAAAGTCGCGGATCGCCCGCTGCCGGTCTTCGCTGAAGTCCGCGAGCAGCTGGTTCCAGACCTGGTCGAGCGCGTCCTCGCCGGCGTTGTTGTCCAGCCGCACAAGCACGCCGCCGAGGCTGACAAGCGCGCCGAGCGGCAGCTTGCCGTAGCGCAGCACGTAGATCGTCGCCAGCGACAGGATCTGCAGGATCCGCGCGCCGAGCAGCGAATCGAAAAGCGGCGCCAGCGGCGTCCCGCGATGCGGCGTCACGACCGTCACAACGCTGCGGACCCGCGCCATCAACTCGCCCGCCGGCAGCTGATCGGAGAGCGACGCGCCCGCCGAGGCGAAGAACCGCGCGTCCAGACCGCCGGAGCTGTGGCCGATGAGGTGGATCGGCCCGTCGCCATCCGCAGTTTCCGCCATGACCTCAAGCAGTCGCGTCGTCCGCCGCCGCACGGACGCCGTCGGCAACGTGCGCACGTAGTGCACGCTCACTTCCAGCCCGCGCCGCCGCAAGGCGCCTTCCAGCACCTCGGTAACGTGGGCAAAATACTTGAGATCGCCGAAGTTGGAGAAGCCAAAAAAGCCGGGGATCAGGTAGATGTGATGGCGCATACGACCTCGAAGCCGGCCGTCCTTGTGCAACAGGCCAAGCGCGAACGCAAGAAGTTCGCGGTTGACGTGGCGCCCGGGGCACCTATGCTGTGGGCGCTGGCACCTGTGCGGAGCCAGCACGCACCGTTCACGACGGCGCACCTGCAAGGGGGCGTACCGGTTTCGACGGGGATGCAAAACATGGTTTGCGCGCCGCGGAGTCTTTGGCCGCGTCAAAAAAAGGCACACAATAAGAGCCAACGACAACGTTGAGTTCGCTCTCGCTGCTTAAGTCTCCAAAAGACCTCTAACAGCGACGGGGATGGCATGGCGCCTGCTGCATGTCATCACCGCAATTTAGGTGGGCTGGCCTTCGCACGACACCTGCACGTGCGCGGGTAAGAAAAATGCGGGTCGTCGCCAAGGGAGTCTGTCGCATGGACGCCCTGGATGCCGTACAAATCATGCGACTACGCGCGTAGACGGCCCTGCCTAACATTTCCGGACGCGAGTTCGACTCTCGCCGCCTCCACCGAAATCCTGACAATTTTCAGCTATTTTCCGCCTTTCCAGGCGTCGTCGTCGCGCGCCATCACCTGCTTTTGGCGGATGCCGGTCAGCCGCGAGACGCGCGCTTGCGTGGCCCGCAACTGCGCGATGACGAACGGTGTCCACGCGCGCATGGCCGCCAGCGCATCCGGCGAAAGCGCTGCGAGATGCTGCGCCAACTGGTCGGATTCAAAGGCGATCACCTCAGCGGCGCTGCCAGCGAGGATTTCATACGGCGACGGTCGCGGATCGACGAGCGCGAGCAGCCCGACGACGTCGCCCGGTCCGCAGCGGTCCATCTCGCGGTACGCGCCATTGTGCCGCCGCACGCGCACGACGAGCGCGCCCGAGGCGACGACGAAACACGCTGTCGGCGGCGCGTCAATGGCCTGCAGGATCGTGTTCGCTTCCACACGGTGCACCGAGGCATACTTGAACATCGCGTGACAATCGTCGCTGCTAAGCGCACGGAATTGCTTGTTTTTGTCGCGCAGCCACGGCAGCAGGCGCGTCGCATCGCCGGCGCGACGGGAAACAGCAGCGGCCGACTGACCCGCGCCCGCGTGCACATCCACGCCAAAACCGGAGGTCGGGCGCAGCGCAACCGCCGTCGCGGAAATCGGCCGACCGTCGGCACCGGGCAGTTTGTAGCCATCGGACGCCGGTCGAAAGCTGGGCTGCGACACCGGCCGCACCATCGGCGGCGGCGGTTGCTGCGGCGCCACCACAGGCGCGATCGTCGGCGCCACGAACGCCGGCTGGGTGACCGGCGCGATGGTGATGCTCGCCGACACCGGGCGGTGGGTGAACGGCCGGATGCTCTCTTCCGCCGGCGGCGCCACCGAATACCCCGAGTTTGAGCTGGGTCGATGGCTGGCCGGCTCCACCCGCGCCGTCTGCGGATCGAGCGGCGCGGCGGGCGCGAGCGGCGGCGCAGGCAGGCGCACGCCCGGGTGCGACGCCGGCCGCCACGTCGGCGGGACCGGGTAGTCTGGATTGGTCTTCTCGCGTTCCTCAGCCATCGTCGCCACCGCCCCTGAACACAATTCTACAGAATTTTGCGGGCTGCCGAAAGGCCGTGCGGCGCAAGCGCGCGCCCCGGCGCGGAGTTGTCGCGTTGCCGTCGTTGGACTATCCTCTTGCGCCGCCGGAACACCCAGATTCTCGGCAGGAGGAGTCCCATGTCTTTGACCGCGCCGTCGCAAGGTACCGCCATCACCGTTGGAGCGGATGGCAAGCTGCAAGTCCCCAACAATCCAATTATTCCGTTCATCGAAGGCGATGGCACCGGTCCCGATATTTGGGCCGCCGCCGTCCGCATCGTCGATGCCGCGGTCAAGAAGAGCTACGCCGGTGAGCGGCAGATCCAGTGGCGGGAAGTGCTCGCGGGTGAAAAAGCCTTCAACCAGACC
>CAIPXZ010000096.1 GCA_903869075.1 uncultured Myxococcales bacterium
GCCATCGCAGTGGTCAGCGTCAGGCCCGCCATGCCGGGTAGCGTCAGCGCCGCGTTGAATGACACCAGGCACGCCAGCTGCAGCAACAAGTTGAACAGCAAGGCGAGGTCCGCGATGATGCCGCCCTGACGGTAGTAAAACACCATGAACGCGACGACCAGCAGCACGCCGACCATCATCGAGATCAGGCCGGAGCGGACCGCGTCCTGACCCAGCGACGGACCGACTTCGATGTCGTGCACTTTGATGACGGGCGCCTTGTACGCGCCGTTGTTCAGCACCGTCACCAGCGACTTCGCCTCTTCCAGCATCGCCTGGTGCGAGTTGCCGCGACCCAGCGTGATCTGCGCGCGGCCGCCGTGAATCGGCTCATTGATGTTCGGCGCCGAGTTGATGTCATCGTCCAGCATGATGGCCATGCGGTTGCCGACGTTCTTCTCGGTCAGATCGCCGAAGATCCGCGCGCCGCGGGCGTCGAATTCAAGGTTCACGACCGGCTGGTTGCCGTGCTGCGAGTCATAGCTCGCCGCCGCGCGCGTCAGGTTATCGCCCGAGAGCGGCGCCTTTGCCGTCAGGTTGTGCGTGCGCCAGTAGCTGGACTTGACCGAGCCGTTGGCGGCGCGCTCTTCGACCAGCTCGTAGCCAACCAGAATCTCGTCCGGCACCGTCACCGTGCGCACAAACCGGATGAGCTCCGACTTTTTGTCCGCCTTGACGTACGAACCGCGGCTGTCCGGCACGAGCGTGAACGACTTGCCGATGTCGGCGTTGTCCTTCTTGAACGTCTCGATCGCCGCCGCCTTGTCGTCAAACACCTTGGCCGCCACGACTTCCATGCGGAAGGTCAGCTGCGCCGCCTGGCCGATGCGCTCACGCACCATGCGCATCTGGCGCTCGCTCAGGCCCGGCAGCTGCAGGTCGATCTCCGCCTCGCCGGAACGGCGAACGTCGGGCTCGACAAGGCCGAATGCGTCGACGCGCTTGCGGATCGTCGACAGCGTCTGGTCGACGATGTCGTTGCGCAGCTCGAGCACGCGCTTGTCCGGCAGGAACAGCGTCATTTCCGTCGGGCTGACGTTGCGCAGCTGGAAGCTGGAATCGACGGTCGCGACCATGTCCGCGCTCAGCAGCTTGGCGTCCGCGGCGTCCTTGAACTTGACGCTCAGGTCCTTGAACGCGCCCGGCTGCAGCTTGACTTCCCAGCGCGCCAGGACGTCGTCGCGTTCCTTGTCGGTCAGCGTCGCCCAATCCTTGCCCTTGCCCTTGGAATAGGCGTCGGCCAAGCGATCGGCAACGGAGTCGCGCAGACGCAACGCATTGTCGCGAATGGCTTTTTTGTAGTCGACGGTGTACCGCAACTCCAGACCGCCCTTGAGATCCAGGCCATAGCTGATCTGTTTCTCAAAGATGTTGGTGTAGAAATCCGGCAGGCCCGGCAGGAACGTCGGCAGCAGTTGCAGGACGCTGACGATCAGCAGCGCGATCGTAAACCAGGCTTTCCAATTCAGTTTCTTGTCCATCTGGACCGTCTCCTCAGCTCAAATCCGGGCAACTGACTCAATTCTGGGCAACCGACACCGCGCGCTGCGCTGCCTGATCGGCGGCTAGCGACCCTGGGCGCTGTCCACCACTTCCGCGGCCTGCGCTTCACCGCCAGCGATCTGGCTCTTGAAAACGCGAATCACCACGCGCTCGGCGATCTCCACCTTGGCCGACTCGCCGTCAATCGACACGAGCTTGCCGAAGATCCCGCTGCGCAACACCACACGATCATTGGGCTTCAGGTTGGTCAAGAACGCCGTGTGTTCCTTGGCGCGCTTGGACTGCGGCCGCATGACCATGAAGTAGAACACCGCGAACATCACGACAATCATGCCGATGTTCAGCAAGCCGCCGGTGGCGCCGCCTGGACCTGCGCTGCCGCCGCCCGCCGCCGCCGCCGGGGCGCCGCCTTCCGCTTGCGCCAGCAAATGCGCGGCGTTCACGACCAGGTTGTGGCCAACCGACCACAGGGACACGGGCAACGTTGGGGACATGTGCAAGACCCTACCCACTTTGGCGCGGATCGCGGTTTTGGCAGAAAACGCCAGAAGACCGCGAAACGACGCTGAAATAGCTCGCGGCGCCGGCAAATAGCCGTGCGCGAAGCCGCGGGGGTATAGCAGACCACCGGTGCACGGTCAACGAACCAAGGTGCCTGAACGGTGGAATCCGCCAGTGTTTCGCGACCGCGCGCGGCTAGCGCGGCGGCACGGGCAAGCGCAGGCGAAAGCGCGCGCCGCCTTGCGGGCTGTCGGCGACGGTCAGGCTGCCGCCATAGCCAGCGATCGTCCGGCGGCTGACGGCGAGGCCGAGGCCCCAGCCGCTCTGGCCCACGCCGCCCGCGGTTTCGCGGGTCGAGAACAGCGGCTCGAAGATCTGCTCGCGCAGCGCCGGCGCCACGCCTGGACCGGCGTCGTCGACGTCGATGACCTGCCAGCCGCCGTCGCGGGCCAGGCGGATCGTCACGGCGCCCTGCCGGCGCATGGCGTCGGCGGCGTTGAGCAGCAGGTTCAGCAGCACCTGCTCCACATGGCTCGCGGACGCGTCCGCCGGGTGCGTCGGCTCATTCGCATCCACTTGAATCTGCAATTGTTTCAGCCGCGGATGCTGCTCGGCCTGCCCTTGCAGTCGCAGCACGACCGCCAGCAGGTCACACGGCCGGTCGGCATCGCGCGTGCGCTGCAGGCCCGGGCGCGCGAGCTCGGTCAGCAGCCGCTCGATCTGCTGCGCCGCGCGCTCCACTTCGTCGATGCACCGCGTGCGCTGCGCCGCCGGCGCGTCGGCCGCCTCCAGCGTCCGCAGTCGCTCCAGCCAGCCCGTCAGCAGCGCCAGCGGCCCGCCCAGCTCATGCGACACGCCCATCGCCACGCGGCCAATCAGCGCCAGCCGGTCCGCCTCGTGCAGCTGCTGCCGCGCGCCAGCGGCTTCATCGCGCAGCGCCTCCACCGCGCCCAGCTGGCCCGCCAGCAGCACGCGATCGCGGGCATTTTGCCGCCGATACCAGTCCAGCGCCGCTTCAATCCGCGCCAGCGCGTCGCTCTCCGGCGGCAGCGGCAGGTCTTCCATGTGCCGGGCGATGCGCTCCACCGGGCCGATGATCCACAGCCGCATCGCCGCGAGCCCCAGCCCAAAAGTCACCGCCAGCACCGCGGCGATGCCCAGCCACAGCGTTGTCTCGGTCGCCCAGGCGTGCGGGCCGCCATCGACCGGCGTCAGCAGCGATGTCGCCATCGCGCCGACCACAAGCCCCGGCACAAGCACCGCGGCGAGCAGCAGCCAGCGCGCGCGGTTTTGCATCGCCTACAGCCAGTGCGCCAGCGCGTTGCCGGCGATGCGGGACAGCAGCAGCCACTGCACGGCGCCCAGCGCCAGGAACGGGCCAAACGGCATCGCGAGGTGGCGGATCGACGCCAGACCGCGCTCTTCCGTCAGCTTGCCGCGACCGATGACCGCCCAGCCAGCGACGAACAGCAGGCCTTGCAGCGCCGCCACCAGCAGCACCGCCGGCAGCGCTTTCAGGCCAAGGAAAGCACCAATGCCGGCCATGAGTTTGATGTCGCCGGTGCCCAAGCCCTCCCGGCGCATCGCCACGGCGTACAGCCACTGCACAGCGAGCAGCCCGCCGCCACCGGCCAGCGCGCCCGCCGCCGATTGCTGCCAGGTCACGCCGCGCAACGGCCCGACGGCAAACGCCAGGCCAAGGCCGATCAGCGGCAGCGGCAGGCTCAGCACGTCGGGCACCAGGAAAGTATCGGCGTCGATCAGCGCGATCGCCAGCAGCACGAAGACGAACAGCTGCTCGGCCAGCACGCCGGTTGCCACCTGCCAGGGCTGCAGATCGCCCGACGCGAGCCCGGGCAGCCACGGCCAGGTCACCGCCAGCGCCAGCACCGCCATGGACGCCTCGACCAGCGGATACCGCACGGAGATCCAGGTCTTACAGCTATGGCAGCGGCCGCCGAGCAGCGCCCAGGACAGCACGGGAATGTTCTGCCACCAGGTGATCGCCGCGCCGCATTTGGGGCAGCGCGAGCGCGGATGCACGACCGACAGCCCCGCCGGCACGCGATAAACGACGACGTTGAGGAACGAGCCCCACAGCGCGCCCCACAGCACGGCAAAGACGGCAAAAATGGCGATCGGCAGCTGCACGGGGCGATGATAGCGCGTTTAGACCGTTCCCGCACCTTGGCGCGTCTGTGGTACGGTAGGCACGCGGACGGCGGACGTCCGGGAGCGCCCATGCGCCTGAATCTTGCGATACCGCTGCTGTTTGTGGCGCAGCTGGGCCTCGCGACACCGCCGCCGCGCGTGCGCCATGAGCCGCTGCCGCCGCCGCCGGATGGCCACGCGCGCGCGCAGGCGCTGGTGCCCGCGGACGATCCGCAGGCGCTGGCGGCGGCGATTCGCGCCGGGACCGCGTTCATCCCGCAGCCCAAGGCTGGCCAAGCGGGCGACAACACGCCGGTGTACGCGCCGCGCCCCACGCCGCGCCCGGGGATCGACAGGCACACCGCCGCGGACGGCAAGCTGCACTACAAGAGCGTCTTTGACCCGGAGATCGTGCCGTTCAAGCGCGAGCTGGCGTTTGATCGCGTGCAGCCGGACGTGACGATGGCGATGAGCGGCGCCGGGCTGACCGAGCTGCCGCCGCAGCCGTTAGAGCCGCAGCCGGGTCGCGAGCTGTTCTGGGGTCACCTGCGGCTGAAGGTGCCGGCGGGCCAGCGTGTGCCGCTGCCGTCGGTGGCGCCGGACGCGCGGATCCTGCAGTGGCAGGCGGTGCCGCAGCTGCCGCTGACGCTGCGGCGCGACGCGGCGGGCAATTTCTCGGTCACGGCGCCGGGTGATCTGGACGTCGACCTGCGGTTCGTCATGGACGCGCCGTCGAGCTATTTCGCCGCGCCGCTGGGCAGCCATACGGCGCATCACGACCCGGAAAAGCCGTTTCTGGACGCAGGTCTGCAGCAGCGGGCGCAGGCGCTGTGGGCGCCGCTGGGCGTCAGTGCGCGGCAGGATCGCAAGGAGCAGCTGCTGATTCTCGCCGAGTGGTTTCGCAGCTTTGTACCCGGAATGCCGCCGGAAGCGGGCCATGACCCGCTGGCCGATCTGGTGCTGAGCAAGAAGGGCGTGTGTCGCCACCGCGCGCTGGGCTTTGTCGTGCTGGCACATTCACTCGGCATTCCAGCGCATTACGTGATGAACGACGCGCACGCCTTCGTCGAAGTCTGGGCGCCGCTGGCGGACGGTCGTGACGCGTGGCAGCGGCTGGATCTCGGCGGTGGCGCCGAGTCGCTGGACGTGACGGCCGCCGAGAACAAACGGCTGCATGTGCCTGAACAGCGCGATCCGTTCCCGCGGCCGCCGGGGTATGGCGAGGATGGCACCGACGTCCGCGTGGATGGCCAGCCGCTGCGGCCGCCGATGGCTGGCGCCAAGCAGGTGACCGGGCTGGACCAGATGGCTGGCGTGACCACCGGCGCGACAAGTAGCCAAGGCGACGGCGGTTCGGCACCCGAGGCGGTTGCCGGCAACGGTCGGCCGGGTGTGGACGAGGCGCGGCGCCAGTGGCTGCGCCAGCACGCCCAGGAATTCGCCGCGCCGCTGCTGCCGCCGCGACCGGGACTGACGCCGCCGCCGAGCGCGCGCGACCCGCGGCAACCGACGCACACGCTGCTGCGGCCGATCGCGCCGATGGCATGGGTCGGCGAGGCGCTGGATGTCGGCGGCCAACTGCAGGCCAAGCCGGCGCACGCCGATCGGCTGCCGATCGAGATCTGGCTGATCGACCCGCGCAAGCCGCTGCAGGGCCGGCTGCTCGGCGTGACGATCACCGCCGCGGATGGCGCGTTCAAGGCCCACGTCGCACTGCCAACCGACGCAGATTTGACGGCCTATGACCTGGTAGCGCGGTTTGCCGGCACGAGCGCGCTGCAGCCTTCGGACTCGGCACAGGACTGAATCTTTCGCCACCGGCGCCAAGCCGTGGCATGCTGGCCGCCGCCATGGACCACCTCCCCGTTTCGCCAAACACCTGGATCGACATCGACGGCGCGGCGCTCGCCCACAACATCGCGGTGCTGCGCACGGCGA
>CAIPXZ010000097.1 GCA_903869075.1 uncultured Myxococcales bacterium
ATGGACGACGATCTGGATTTTTTGACCGAAGACGCCGGCCAACCGGCAGCGGCGGCGGCCTTGGAGGCGGTGCGCGCCGAGCTGCTCGACTGGGCTGCCGGCGCGCTGACGGCGCGGCATCCGCACCTGCGGGCGGAGCGCGGCACGCAGCATCTGGCGCACGCGCGGCGGGATCTGGACGCGCACACGCGACATTTGCACAACGCGCTTGTGCGCAGCGACGCCGGCGAGCTGACGACTTACCTGCGCTGGGCGGCGCGGCAGCCGCTGCACGCGCACCTGGCGGACGACGTGGCGATCCTGCTGGAAGCGCTGGCGCGGTTCGTGCCCGAGCCGCATGGCGCAACCTGCCGGGAACTCCTGTCAGAAGCGCACGGTTGCACCGTTGCGAGCAAGGCTACGAGCGGTTAGTATCGGGCGTTTGTTATGCGTCCGCTCGCGGTCGCCCCTCCCAGGAGCCGGTCCAGCCATGAAGATTACGTGCCCCGCCTGCAACGCCAGCTATCGGCTGCCCGACGAGAAGATCCAGGGTAAGAACCGGATTTTCAAGATCAACTGCAAGCGCTGCGGCGCGGAGATTCGCGTCCGCGGCGTGGAGACGGCCGATGAAGCCGGGCGCACGACGCTGCCGTTTGCGTTGAGTGAGTCGATCCCGACGCCGGCGGCGCCCGCGCCGATCTGGTTCTGCGGCATCGACGGCAAGCAAGTCGGCCCGCTGACGCAGGCGGAAGTGTCCGACCACATCCTCGCCGGGCGTCTGGGACCCGAGGACTTGGTGTGGCGCAAGGGTTTTGACGCGTGGAAGCCGGTGCGCAACGTGCCGCCGTTTGAGGATCTGGTCGCCGGTTCGCCAGCCACTGGCGCGGCGGGCGTGCACGGCCGGGCGCCGCGGCGCGCGCAGACGCTCGAGCTGTCCTCGGCGATGATCGAGCTGCTGGTCAAGCTGGACAACCAGGGCGGCGAGACCGCGCCGGCACCGCCGCCGCCGCCTGCGCCGGTCAAGGAAGTTGCCGCCGTGCCGCCGGTGCTGCCGCCGGAAGAGCCGCCGGTGGCCGAGTTGCCGCCGCCGATCGTTGCCGAAGCCGCGCCCGAGCTGCCGCCAGCGATCCCGGAAGCCGCCGCCGCGCCGGTCGTCAGCGAGATCGCGCCGGCCCTGCCGCCGCGCGCCGCCACCTCGCCGAGCGGCCTGTCGCCGGCGCGTTCGGCCAGCCGCGACAACATCAAGATCGGCGTGGCCAAGGCCGAAGCGCCGGCACCGGCCGTCGAAGCTGCCGCACGCACGACCCACGGCTACGGCACGACGCCGGAGACTGCGGCCGAAGCCACCAAGAGCGCGCCTGCCAAGGTGGAAACGGCGCCGGCGAAGGTTGAAGCCGCGAAGGCAGCGCCGGCCAAACCTGAGGCCGTCAAGCCGGCAGCCAAGACCGAGCCTGCAGCCAAGACCGAGCCAGCAGCCAAGACCGAGCCAGCAAAGAGCGGCGCGGTCAAAGTCCCGGAGAAGCCGGTTGCCAAGGCGCCCATTGCGGCCGGCGTCGCCGCCAAGCCAGCGGAGCCTGCGCCCAAGGGTGCCGCAGCGGCCAAAGCGCCTGTGCCGGCCAAGAAGTCGGGCTCGGGCTTGATCATCGGCGTGTCGCTGGCCGTCGTCGCCAGCGCCGTCGGCATCATCGCCGTGCGTGGCAGCAACAACGGCACGCCAACGGCCACGGAGACTGCCGCCACGCCGGAAGTCGCTGCGCCGGTCGCCCAAGCTGCACCGTCGCCCGTCGTCACGCCGCCAGCCCCTGCTCCGACGCCGACCGTCGCCGCTGCCCCCGCCGCCGATGCTGCCGTCGCCAGCGCACCTGATGCCAGCGCGGATACCGGCGTTGCCGCCGTGGCTGTCGCCGCGACCGATGCTGCCGCTGAGAAAGCCAAGGCGGAGAAAGCGGAGGCCGAGGCCAAGCAGCTCGCCGACAAGAAGGCCGCTGACGCCAAGGCTGCGGAAGCGAAGGCCGCTGCCGACGCCAAGGAAGCCGACGCCAAGAAGGCCGAAGCCAAGAAAGCCGCCGAGGCCGAGAAGAAGGCCGCGGAAGCGGAGAAGAAGGCCGCGGAAAAGTCGAAGGAAAAGGACAATTCCAGCAAGAAGAAGTCGGCCGAGGAGCGCAAGGCGGAGGCCAAGAAGGCCGCCGAAGAGAAGAAGGCTGCGGCCAAGGCGGAGAAGGCCGAGAAAGCCAAGGCTGCCAAGAAGGCGGAAGCGGAAAAGAACGCGAACGCCAAGGCGGAGAAAGCGGCGAAGGCGGCGGAAGCCAAGAAGGCGGCCGATGCCAAGGCGGCCGATGCCAAGAAGGCGGCGGCGGAGAAGGCGGAAGCGGCGAAGGCGGCGGACGCGGCCAAGAAGAAGCCGGCGGGCGATGATGACGAGATCGATGCGATCCTCGCCAAGCGCGGCGGCAAGGGCAAGGACGCGGCCAAGCCGACCAAGGCGGAGCCAGAGCCGGAGCCGGCGAAGAAAGAGGAGAAGGAAGGTCCGGCGCTGTCGCAGGCGCAGATCGACGCAGTGGGCGCGCGGTCGGCGACCAAGGTCAACCGCTGCTACATGCTCTACGCCGACGTGGACGGCAGCGAGGAGACAATCAAGGTGCAGCTGATCGTCAACTCGGACGGCACCGTCGCCAGCTCCAAGGTCCAGGGCAAGCACGCTAACGACCAGGTCGGCAAGTGCATCTCGGAGACGGTCAAGGTGCTGCAATTCCCGCAGTCGAGCGGCACGGCCAAGAAGTACATGGTCCGCTACACGACTGGCGGCTAACCGCGCACCATCATGGCATTTTTTCCCCATCGCCCCGGCAGCCTGGAAGTCATCTGCGGCTCCATGTTCAGCGGCAAAAGCGAAGAGCTGATCCGCCGCTTGCGGTTGGCGCGGATCGCCCATCAGCGCGTGCAGGTCTTCAAGCCGGCGATTGACACGCGCTACGCCGACGAGGAGCTGGTCAGCCACAGCGACTTTCGCATCACCGCCCGCGCGGTGGCGACGTCCGGCGAGATCCTGAGTCAGGTCCATGACTTGACGGTGGTGATCGGCATCGACGAGGTGCAGTTTTTTGACGCCGGCATCGTCGAGGTCTGCAACAAGCTGGCCAACCAGGGCAAGCGCGTCATCGTCGCCGGGCTGGACCAGGATTACCGCGGGCGGCCGTTCCCGCCGATGCCGGAGCTGATGGCCGTCGGCGAATACGTGACAAAGCTGCTGGCGGTGTGTTCGGTGTGCGGCGACCCGGCGAACCGGTCGCAGCGCATCAAGGGCGGCGACGCGGTCGTCGAGTTGGGCGCGTCGGACCGCTACGAGGCGCGCTGCCGGCGGCATTTTGAGCCCGAGGAAGACCGCCAGATGGAGCTGCTGAACGAGCGCGCGCTGGCGCTGCGGCCGCCCAAGCGCAAGACCAAGCCGATTCCGGAGTGAATTCCAATGCCTGACGCCGCGACAAGCCCGCCGCTCGACAACCTGTTCATCGGCATCGCCGGCATCATCGGCGCTGGCAAGTCGACGCTGGCCACGGCGCTGGGCCGCCACATGGGCCTCGACGTGTACTACGAGCCGGTCGAGGACAACGAGTATCTCGCTGATTTTTATCGCGATACCGCGCGCTACAGCTTCGCCACGCAGATCTACCTGCTCAACCGCCGCTTCCAGCAGCACCAGGAAATCATCTGGCGCGGCCGGCCGGCGATCCAGGATCGGACGATCTACGAGGACGCGATCTTCGCCAAAATGCTGAGCGAAACCGGGCTGATGGAGCCGCGCGACTACCGCACGTACCTGCAGCTGTTCAAGCACATGTCCAACTTCATGTGCCGGCCGAGCGCGATTATCTACCTCGACGTCAAGCCGGAGCTGGCGATGGCGCGCATCCAGGAGCGCGCGCGCGGCGTGGAGTCGGGGATTTCGCTGGCGTACTTGCAGGCGCTCTACGACGAATACGAGCGATTTTTGCACGACATTTCGCACCGCATCCGCACGATCCGCGTCAGCTGGCATGAATACCGCGACGTCGATGAGATGGCCGAGGTCATCCGCCGCGAAGTGCTGCACGCGACGTTTCTGCGCGAAGTGACAGCGTGGGACGCGCCGTCGCGCTGACCGCCGCAGCGGCGGCTCTCTCGCCAAAAGCGGCGTCACGTGACACACTCAGTGCGCGTCACGGCGATGGTTCGGCCCGTGCCGTCGGTTCAGTTCCATGAGGCGCCCGTGATCTTGCCCGAAGAAATCCAGCACGCGCGGATCCTGATCGTCGATGATCAGCCGTACAACATCGCGCTTTTGCGCATGATTTTGAATGAAGCCGGCTACACGAACTTGGACGCCACGACGGATCCGCGCGAGGCGCTGCCGCGCTACCAGGCTAACAAGCCGGACATCGTGCTGCTCGACCTGCAGATGCCGCACATCGACGGCTTTGGCGTGATGGCGCAGCTGCGCGACATCGAGGGCGACATCATCCCGGTGCTGGTGCTGACGGCGGAGACCGACCCGGAAGTGCGCTACCGGGCGCTGAAATCCGGCGCACGCGATTTCTTGAACAAGCCGTTCGACAAGATCGAGACGCTGTCGCGCATCCGCAACCTCATCGAAGTGAACCTGCAGCACAAGCAGATCCGCGCGCACAACGAGGAGCTGGAGCAAAAAGTCCGCGAGCGCACGACGGAATTGCGCAATACGCAGCTGGAAATCATCCACCGCCTGGGCCACGCCGCAGAGTACAAGGACAACGAGACCGGCTACCACATCATCCGCATGAGCCTCTACTGCGGCGTCATGGGTCGCGCGCTGGGCATGGCCGTCGAGGAGATCGAGACGCTGCAGCGGGCGAGTCCGATGCACGACGTCGGCAAAATTGGCATTCCCGACCGCGTGCTGCTCAAGCCCGGCAAGCTGGACGCCGACGAGTGGACGATCATGAAGACGCACGCGGCGATTGGCGCGGATCTGCTGGCGGGTTCGAATTCGCCACTGATTCAGCTGGCTTCCATCATCGCGCTGACCCACCATGAAAAATGGGACGGCTCGGGCTACCCGCGCGGGCTGCGCGGCGAGGCGATCCCGCTGGCGGGCCGGATTTGCGCCGTGTGCGACGTTTTCGATGCGCTGACGTCCGAGCGGCCGTACAAGAAAGCCTGGAGCGTCGAGGACGCGATGGCCGAGCTGGAGGCGGGCGCGGGCAAGCATTTTGACCCGGAGCTGATCGCGGTGTTCACCGGTATCCTCCCGGATATTCTGGCGATTCGCGCGCAATACCAGGAAGACTGAGGCCCGCCGATGAGCGCTGTGCTGACGCTGCCCAAACTCGATCTCGGCCGGCGCCTCGCGCGCGGCCTGGCGCTGGCGGAGCTGCCGGCGGCGGTCGCGGACGTGCGCGCGCGGTGGCAGGCGGACGGCGTGCTGCACGGCGAGCTGATCGTCGATCTCCGCGATTTTGCTGAGCCGCAAGCGGCGCTGCTGGCGATCGATGGCGCGCTGGCGGCGGCGGACGGCCCCCAGCCGTGGTCGTATGCGCTGCTGGTGGCGCTTGACGCGCCGTGGCCGGAGCTGCCGGAGCTGGTTGCCGACGCCGAAGTGGCGAGCGTGCGCGGCGTGCTGGCGACGACGGCGGCGGACCTGCCGGCGCTGGCGGCGACCTGGCAAGCGGTGCAGGCCGCCGGCTGGCTGCGGCTCGTGGCGGCGGACAGCGGGCCGCAGCTGAAGCAGGCGTTTGCGCTGGGTTTTGACCGTTTGGTCGGCGGTACCGGGCTGCTGCGCGAGCCGGCGCTCGTCGCGCATTTGCGGGCGCACCGGCTGCCGGTGCAAGTGTCGCCGTCGGCGGAGCTGGCGGCGCACACGGTGGCGACTTGGGCGGCGCATCCGCTGCGGCAGCTGACCGACGCGGGCGTGACGACCGTGATCGGCAGCGGCTGGCCGGACGCGGTGGCGGCGAGCCTGAGCGCGGAGCTGGAAGCCGTGTCCCGCCACCACCACTGGAAGCTGGAGCAATTGCGGACGCTGATGACGCGCAACGCCGAAGCGGCGGCGGTGGCACCGGAAGCGCGCTTTGGCATCGCCCGGCAGATCGAGGCGTGGCGGCATCGTCCACACGCGGCGGCGCCGGCCAAGGGCGACGGCTGGTCGCTCTAGGTAGTCGAGACCGCCAGCGGCCGCGTGAATTCCGTCTGCCAATCCGCCGGGTTCGCGCTCGATTCCGGACCGACGGCGTAGGTCTCCCACAGCTCCGCTGCCGGCGTGTGGCCGTGCGCGCGCAGCCAGCTCTCAAAGCTGCCCCATGCCGCGCCGAGGCCTTCGTAGCCGCCGCGGTAGATGGTGCGGGCGACCTGGCCGGCGGGCAGCGAGCCGGGTTGGACGCGGCCAACGGGCGTGACGGCGGCGCGGACGGGAACGCCGATCTCGAAATCGAAAAACCCTGGATCCATGCGGAAATGGTGGGTGAACCACGCACCCGCCGGGCCGATGCCCTGCGCGCTGACAGCGGCCATGAGCTCGCCGATGCCGGGGCCCATGACGGCCTGGATCTCGCTGCGCGGCACCCGCAGGCGGATGACGGCGGTCGTTTGCGCGGGAATTGTCAGGATCTGCGGGTCGTCGAACATGGCTCGCTCCAAGGCGGCGTCGGCCGCATCGCGCGGACAGTGGCGCAAAATCGCCGATGCCGCAAGCCCGCACCGCCGGCCGACAATCGCGGTGAAGCGTTGACGCGTCGGCCTCGGCCGGGCACAGTCGCGCCTGCCGCCTCTGCCTTCCCCGCGGCTGCTTGCAGGTTCGCCGATGTTCTTCCTGGCTCCGCATCCCCACCTCGACAAACCGCGCCGCGGCAGCCCGCGGATGTTCCGCATCGACTGGGTGGAAACCTATTTTTCGCGCGTCAAATGGTGGCATGTGCCGCTCATCTGGACGCCGGTGGCCGTCGCCTGCGTGGTGCTCACGCTGCGCCAGCCGACGGCGACGGTGCCGACGACAATCGGCGTGCTGGCGGTGGGTATCGCGGCGTGGACGCTGCTCGAATACCTGCTGCACCGCTACCTGTTCCACTTCACGCCCAACCCGCAGTCGGAGTGGCAGGTCGACCTGTCCTGGCTCATCCACGGCATCCACCACGACTACCCGTGGGACCCGGATCGGCTTGTGATGCCGCCGTTTGCCACGTTCGTGATCTCCGCGGCGCTGTGGCCGCTGTTCCACGCGCTGGGCGGCGCGGTCTACGACACGAGCTTTTTTGCAGGCTTGCTGCTGGGTTACATGTGGTATGACCTGACCCACTACTACGTCCACCACGCCGTGCCGACGACGCGCTGGGGCAAGTGGCTGCGCCGCTACCACCTGCTGCACCACTTTGACGCGGCGGAACTGCGCTACGGCATCACGTCGCCGCTGTGGGATTGGGTGTTTCGCACCGGTCCGCGGGACACGACGCCGCCGCTGGATGACGCCGCGGTGACGGCGCTGGAGCGGAGTCACTAGGCACCGCGCCAACTGCCAGAAAACTTGCCGCCGCGGGCGATCGCCCCATGATAGCCTCGCGCGCGTGGCCAGCCGTTGCCGCCGCGCGGAGGTTTCATGCTGGACGTCCCGATTGTCGACACGAGTTACGATGCGCTGCCGGTCTTCCCGCTGCCTAACTTCGTGATTTTTCCGCAGACGATGACGCGCCTGCACATCTTCGAGCCGCGCTACCGCCTGATGGCCAGCGAGGCGCTGGCGACGCAGCGGCTGATCGTGCTCGTCGGCCTGAAAAGCGGCTGGGAGGCGGATTATTACGGCTCGCCGCCGGTGCACGAGATCGGCTCGCTGTGCAAAATCGTCAACGAGGAGCGGCTGGAGGATGGCCGCTACAACCTGTTCGTGCACTGCCTGGCGCGCGTGGAACTGACGACGCTGCATCGGCTTTTGCCCTACCGCACCGCGAGCGTGACGGTGCGCCCGGACCTGCCGGCGGACGCCGAGCGGCTGTCTGAAGCGGCGGATCGGCTGCTGTCGGTTGTGCGCGGGCTGATGGTCAAGCTGGGCGAAAACGCGACGCTGCTGGCGAACGTGCTGGCGTCGACAAAGAAGCCGGTGATTTTGGTGAACCGGCTGGCGGCGGCGCTTGTGCCGGATCCGGCGGATCGCCAGGCGCTGCTGGAGCTGACCGACCCGGTCGCCCGTGCCGAGAAGCTGTGTGACCTGGCGGGCGACCTGCTGCTGAACGCGGAACAGCCGGCGATGTCGCTGGGCGCCGTCGACATGTCCATGGTGAATTAGTTGCCACTGTGGCTGCGCCGCGTACTGGGTGTGACGGCGCTGCTCGCTGGCCTCGCCGCGGCGTTTTGGCAGACCCGGGCACGCAGCCCTGCGCTGGAAGTGGCGTTTTTGCTCAACCATGTGGCGGTGAGCGTCGACGGCGTCGTGCTGGACCGGTCGCGGCTGACGGACGTCGGCTGGCGGGTCGCCGATCATGCGCCGTTGGTGTGGAATTGGCAGCATTTTGCCGCGGGTGACGCGCCGGAGCTGACGCCGCCGGTGGCGCTGCGGCTGCCGGCAGACGCGACGCAGCTGGAGCTGAGCTGCCGCTTCCAGCTGTTGCCCGGGAGCGCGCCGCTGCGCACGCTCAGTCGCGTGCCGGCGCCGGCGACGGGTGAAGGCGTCGTGCCGGTGGATGTGGAGAGCTGCGGGCAGGTCGTGCGGTAGGCGCCGTGCGTGGCTACGGCTCCGCCGCTGGCACGGCGATATCCGCGACGACGGCGCGGTGGTCGGAAATTCGCGATGCATCCACGGTGTAGCTGAGAAAACGCCAAGACTTGGGAATCAGGATCCAATCGATCACCCGGACCGGCAGCAGCGCGGAATAGGTGAACTGGCTCTCCGCCGCCGTCGCGCCCGGCGGCGAGCGCTGAAACCGGCCGGACGCATCGAAGACCGCGAGCGTGTTGGCGCCTGCGGAATCGCTCACGGCATCGGGCAGGCCGGGCGCCGTGGCATTCAGGTCGCCGGCAATCACCACCGGCCACGGGCTCGCCGCCGCTGCCGCGACCAAGGCGCGCGCCGACTGGACGCGCACCGGCTCGCCGCCCATCGCCGACAGGTGCACGGCGAAGAGCCGGAACGTGCGCGCCCCGAGCTGAATATCGCACGCCACGCCGCCGGTCGCGCCGACCATGAGTTTGTCCCACAGCGGCTCGCCGGGCAGCTCCACGCCCTGCACCGCAGCGATCGGCTGCCTGGAGAGCACGGCGTTGCCAAAGCGCCAGGTCCACAGCAGCACGCGGTAGTCAATCATTCGCTGCTCGACGACGAACGGGTAGCCCGCGCGCACCGCCACGCGCC
>CAIPXZ010000098.1 GCA_903869075.1 uncultured Myxococcales bacterium
CTTGTCAATAATCGCGTCAAACGGCACCGCCAGCGCCTGGATCTGAATCGCCGGCTGCAGCTTGTTCCACTGCGCCACAAGGGTGTCCAGCGCCTTGCGCTCGTCGTCCCGGTAGCTGTGCCACAGCGTCACGGTCTGCGGCGCCGCAGGCGCAGCCGGCTCCGCGGTCTTGCTCACGGCTTCGGGCGCAGCAACCGCTTCACCCGGCTTGGCCGCCGCCGGCGCAACCGGCTCCGCCGGCACGTCCTTCTTGCCACACGCCGCCGCCCACACCAGGGTCATCGCCAACAGCAAACGCTTCATGGTCTCGCCTCGCAGTCTTGTCGTTCAGGAAACGCGGTTGCCCGCGCGGTCAAACTTGTGCAGCCGCGCCGGGTCCGCGGTCAGCGGCAGCAGCTCGCCCGGGCGCACGGGCGTATGCGGGTCCAGCCGCACCACGCTCGCCGACTCCGCGCGGGCCCGCGCGTGCGTGTCCGTGTCCGCCAGCGCGGCGCGATCGGAAAGCGACTTGCCGTGCTCATCGACCGCCTCGCCATAGGCAAAAGTGTCGGCGCCCAGCGGCTCCACCACTTCCACCCGCAGGTTGACCGTCGCGTCCGCGGCGCTGCACGGCAGCAAATCCTGCGGCCGCACGCCCAGCACCGCCACGTCCGGGCTCGTCTGGTGCGCCGTCGGCACGCGCCACAGGTTCATCGCCGGCGAACCAATGAAAGTCGCCACATACGTGTTCGCCGGCGTCGCGTAGATCTCGTTGGGCGACGCGCACTGCTGCAGCACACCCTCGTGCATCACCGCGATGCGGTCCGCCAGCGTCATCGCCTCGACCTGGTCGTGGGTCACGTACAGCATCGTCGCGCCCAAGCGCTGGTGCAGCTTGGCGATTTCAAGGCGCATCTGCACCCGCAGCTTGGCGTCAAGGTTGGACAGCGGCTCGTCGAACAGGAACGCCGACGGCTCGCGCACCACCGCCCGGCCCATCGCCACGCGCTGTCGCTGCCCGCCCGACAGCGCCGCCGGCTTGCGCGCCAGCAGCTCGTTCAGCCCCAGCAGCGCCGCCGCCTCGCTCACGCGCTTGTCGATTTCCACCTGCGGCATCTGCCGCAAACGCAGGCCAAACGCGAGGTTCTCAAACACCGTCATGTGCGGATACAGCGCGTAGCTTTGGAACACCATCGCGATGTCGCGCTGCCGCGGCGACAGGTCGTTGACGACCTTGCCGTCGAACTTCAGCTCGCCCGAGGTAATCGTCTCCAGCCCGGCGACCATGCGCAGCGTCGTCGACTTGCCGCAGCCGGAAGCGCCAACCAGCACGACGAGCTCGCCGTCCGCGACGTCCAGATTCAGCCGCTTGACGACGTGGACGTCGCCATACGATTTCTCAATGTCCTGTAGCGTTACGCGTGCCACGTCCCCTCCGCCGCGGGGTTGTAACACGACCGGCGAATTGGGCCAATGCGGCTCAGCTTTTTCGCGCGCTACTCGACCGGGAACTTCTGCGCTTCCCAGCCCTTGATGCCTTCCGGCATGATCCACACGTTTGTGTAGCCCAAGGCGATGGCGGCCTCGGCGGCGTGGTGGCATGCAGTGCATTTGTCGCTGCCGCAGTAGAAGACGAGCATCGCAGCCTTGTCGGCCGGCAGCTGGTCGGCGGTCACGGCGTCGGCTTTCAAAGCCTTGGCCGTCGGAATATGGCCTTGCTTGTAGCGTTCGTCGCCGTTGTCGTCAAAGACGAAAAGCGGTGCCTTGGCGGCGAGCTTGGCGTTCAGATCGGCGGCGCTGATGCGCTTGAAAGCCTCGGCTTGGCTGCTGGCGGCGGTGTTGCAGCAGGCAGCGCCGCAAGCGGCCAACGGCAGCGCGAGGGTGGCGAGAACGGCGAGGCGGGCGATGGACAACATGTGAATTTCCTGTTTGAACATGACGATGGGCGGCGCGCAGTTGCGAAGACGCAACGCGCAAGGCGGACAGTGTAGGCGGCGCCGCGGCGGCGGCCAGCGCTGGCTCAGAACTTGATGGCAGCGCTGGCGGAAATGATGTCAAACGACGACGTGAACACGCCGGCGTTGGCCGGGACGCCGGCGAAGCCGCCGCAGCCCACCGGGCACGGCGCGACCGGGCGCTGCTGGAAGACCTTGGCGTAGGTCTCGTCCACGGTCTGCGTCTCCTGAAACACGTGGCTGTACGCTGCCGTGATGTCCACCGGACCGGCCTTGACCTTGACGCCGCCATTCAGACCCAGGCGGTTGTACGACGGAAAGTCGAGGTTCTGGTAGCCCTGCGGCACCGCGCCCGACTCGACGAACGTGCCCGCGAGCAAGCCAATCGGCGTGTTGGCGATGTTGTACGAGCCGCCCAACCGCAGCGAATACGTGTCCTTCCAGCGCTTGGGCACCGTCACCGGCTGCGCGTCCGCCTTGGCAAAGAGCTGGATCTGGCCCTGCAGGTCGACGTTGAAGTCCTTGAGCATCGACCACGCCTCGTAGGCAAAATCCAGCTCGATGTCCCAGCGCTCGATCGCCTTCTGCTCAGTGGGCGTCTCGTCCTCCGCCAACTCCCGCGGCCGGTCCAGACCGCGGTAGCGAATGCCAAAATGCGCCGTCGGCGGCAGGACCAGCTGCAACGCCGCGCTGCTGCCAATCACCGTCAGCTGCGCCTGCGTGAACTGCGCACCAGTGCCGGTATCGGCGATCGTGAAGTTGCCGGTGCCGTTGAGGTTCACCGGGATCACGCGACCGGACGCGCCGATCTCGAGGTTGTCCACCGGCCGCCACCAACCGCCGACGATCGCCGAGAACGTCGGCGGCGCCGAGAGCTTCAGCGTCGACTCGATCTCCGCGCCTTTGTAGTACGGCGCCAGCGCGCTGCCGTTGTCGCCGTCCACGACCAAGCTCAGCTGCGTCGACGGCTGGCTGACGATCTGCGCGGTGACGCCGATGC
Source organism: uncultured Myxococcales bacterium (assembly GCA_903869075.1). GTDB lineage: Bacteria > Myxococcota_A > UBA9042 > UBA9042 > UBA9042 > CAIYBN01. Next base: position 2,935 of record CAIPXZ010000098.1, read on the forward strand.
CGAACTTGTCCTCCACGCCATACGCCGCCGCGAGGCTGTAGAACACCATCAGCGCGTCCATCTTTGTCAGCATCCAGCGCTGGCCGCCGTCGACCGGCCATTCCTGGTGACCGGCGGCGCTCGGACCGTAGACACCGGCGGCGAACACCCAGTTTTTCAAGCCGAAATCGTAGCTGCCGACGAGCATGCCGCCGAGCGCGAACCACGGCGTCTGGTTGGAAACAGTCGCCAGCGGATCCGGCGTCGTCCCGGTGTACGAGTCCGTCGGGATCTTGTTGTACGGCATGTTCGTCGCCTGGCGCGTGAACGACTGCGGCGCATGCACCACGTTGTGCGAGTACAGCAGGTTCGCGCCCTTGGACTTGATCAGCGCGCCGGGGTTGTGGGCGAGCGCGGTCAGGTCATCGGCTTTGGCGGTAAACGCGTTACCGCGGCCCACCGATTGCGCGCCGTTGTCCGGCACTTCAAAGCCGCCCGCGAAGGCGTTTTGCGCCATCAGGCCCAACAGCGGGACCGTCAGGATCGCCGCGCGAAAACGCAAGTTCGCACAATACTTCAGCATTTCCATCCCCTCGTCGCTCCCCAGCGAGCTTCCCCGTCGCGACAGTAACAGTGGCAAGGTTTCACGTCCAGCGGGTGACGTTTTGACGAAGTCCATCGGCCTATGCCACGCTTACGGGCGGGGAGGCGTCGGGCGTTGCGGCAAAGTACGCAGCAACCGCGTCAAATGGGGGTACATGCAGCGCATCAGCATCAGCATCGCGACGTTTTTCCTGGCGTGTCTCAGCCTCGCCGGGTGCGCCAATCCGGTCGACACAACCGCCAACAACATTCCGCTGCGGCAGGACGTCGTCGACGACGCCGGCGACGTCAGCTCGACGGTCGCGGGCTGCGACTGCATCAAAGTCGGCGACATGTTCCGGTTCAACACGTTGCAGCTCACCAGCGTCGACGGCAACCCGGATTTCGCTGTGATTCCCGTGCTCAACAGCCTCTGGCAGAGCGACATCGACACGTTTGAGCTGAACTTCATCGTCAAGGTCACGGGCGTCACCGCTGACGCGATTGACGTCGAAGTCACCAACGGCGCGCGCGTCGGCGACACCAAGAAGCCGTGCCTGCTGCCGCAGACCATGGCGCCGCTGCACTTTCCGCGGCAGGGCTGCAACATGCTGAATTCGGCGCCGGGCGCGATGAACGTCTACGCCGGATCGCAGCAACACACCAAGAATTGCGGCTACTTGGACGAAAAGACGATGGCGCCCAAGCCGGCGCTCGGCGTGAACCAGTCGATCCCGATCCGCGGCGCGGTGCTGACGGCGACCGTGTCGCCGGACTGCAGCGCCATCGAAAACGGCATCGTCGTCAGCGGATCCTTCAGCAAAGACGCGCTGTTCCGCCTGTGCACCTGCCAGACGCTGCCGGGGCAGAACTCGGACGTCTGCGCAACGCCGGACCCGAAGTACAAGGACACAACGAGCAACCCGCCCGGCGCGTGCGACGGCTGCGGCAACGGCTGGCAGAGCCTCGGCGGCTTGCTCAGCGCCTTTGCCGGCGACGCGGGCTTGCAGTACGGCTGCACGTCGGACACCGGCGGGCCGTCGGTCTGCCTGAAAGCGACGTTCGCCGCCAAGAAGCTGGACCCGGCGGTCTGGTTGCCGTCGGCGTGCAGCCCCACCAACTAAGCAGGTCGTAGCGGATGTCCGGCGCGCTGTCAGGTCTGAAGATCCTTGATTTTACGGCGCTTTACCCGGGTCCGCTGGCCACCCAATGGCTGGCCGATAACGGCGCGGACGTGCTGCGCGTTGAGGCGCCGGACCGCCCGGACTTGCTGCGCTGGATGCCGCCGCTGGATGCCGGTGACGGTGCGGGCGGTGAAGGCAAGGGCGCGGCGTGGCGCGCGGTGAACCGCAACAAGCGCTCGATCGCGCTGAACCTGAAAGCGCCGGCAGCCCGGGAGGTTGTGCGGCGCCTGGTGGCGCAGTACGACATCGTCGTCGAGCAGTTTCGCCCCGGCGTGCTCGATCGGCTGGGCGTCGGCTTCGCGGCGCTGCAGCAGCTGCAGCCCGGGCTGATTTGGTGCGCGATCAGCAGCTACGGCCAGACCGGACCGTGGCGCGATCGCCCAGGGCACGACATCGACTTCCTCGCCACCGCCGGCGTCGCCCACCACACCGGCCGCCCTGGCCACGGACCGACGCCGAACGCCGCGCTGCAGGGCGATTTCGGCGGTGGCACATTCGGCGCTGTCGCCGGCATCCTCGCCGCGGTCGTGCACCGCCAGCGCACCGGCGAAGGCCAGTTTGTCGACGTGTCCATGGCTGACGGCGCGTTGTGGATGAATTTGCTCAGTGTTTCCGCTGCATTGGCCGCTGGCCACGACGCCGGTCCGGCGACCGAGCCGTTGAACGGCGGCGGCGTCTACGACTACTACGCGACTGCCGATGGCCGCTACTTGGCGATGGGCGCACTCGAGCCCAAATTCTGGTCGCTGTTCTGCGCCGCTGTCGGCGCGCCGGAGCTGGAGCTGGAGCCGGCGAGCGCGCCCGCCGAGATCGCCGCGCTCAAGGCCAAGGTCGCCGCGATCCTCGCCCAGCACCCGCTGGCGCACTGGCAGGCCGTTTTTGCCGACATCGACTGCTGCGTCGAGCCGGTGCTGACGGCGACCGAGGCGGTGCGCCACCCGCAGTTCGCGGCGCGCGGCATGATCGTGACGGTGCCGGATGAGCACGGCGGGCTGCATCGCCAGGTCGCATCGCCGGTGCAGTTCTCAGCGACGCCGGCGGTGTACGCGCGCACGGCGGTCGAGACCGGCCACGACACGGACGCGGTGTTGGCAGCGGCGGGCTTTGACGCCCCCGCGATCGCGGCGCTGCGGGATGCCGGTGCCATCAGCTGAGCCCACGGAGCTGGGCTGGCCGGAGCGCCTCGCGCGACTGGGCGTGTACGCGCTGTGCGCGGCGGTGCTGGCGCGCAACCTCGGGCCGCTCAAGGAAGGCGACGAGTGGATGCACCTGGCGATCGGTCGCTGGATGCTGGCGCACGGCACGCTGCTGCCCAGCCCGGACCCGCTGATTTGGCACGACCTGGGCGGCGATCTGCAGCACGAGTGGCTGGCGCAGGTTGTGCTCGCCGGCGTGACGCAGCTGCTCGGTTTCGCCGGGCTGCGGCTGTTGCGCGGCGTGCTGATCGCCGCGGCGGCGGGCCTTGTGGCGCACCTGCTGCACCGGGCGAGCCAGCGCTGGTCGGCGGCGCTGGCGGGCACCGCGCTCTGGTGGCTCGTGACGCAGCCGCACGCGGCGGCGCGGCCGCACATCCTCGGCTGGCTGTTCGCGCTGGCGGTGCTGGGTGTGCTGTTGGCCAAGCCCGACCCGTGGTCACGGCGGCGCTGGCTGGCGTACGGCGTGCTGCTCGTGGTGTGGGCGCAGGCACATTCGTCGCAGATCGTCGCGCCGGTGTTCGTGGGCCTGCACACGCTCGGTCTGGCGTGGACGCGGTGGCGCGCCGCTCAGCCGCCGCTGGACCGGCCGTGGCTGGCGCGGACGCTGCTGGCGGGTGCGGCGGTGTTCGCCCAGCCGTGCGGCTGGCAGCTGTTGCCGTACGCGCTGCGCTCGCCCAAGGTCGCAGAAGGACTCGTGGAAGAGTGGGCGCCGACGTGGGCGCCGGACATCTGGCACGTCCAGCCCTGGGTGCCGCTGGCGCTGGCGGCGCTGCTGCTGGCGGTCCTCGTCGCCGCGCGGCAGCCGCGGTCGCCGACGTTTCCAAACCTGTTGCCGGCGCTGCTGGCCAGCGTGGAGAGCCTGCACACGCGGCGGATGACGTTTTTTGCCTGGCTGCCGCTGCTTTTCGTCGTCGGTCGGCTGCGCGTGGCGGTGCCGGCGGCGGTGCGGACGGCGCTGGCGCTGGCGGTGGCGGGCGGCGTGTGGTGGACGGTCGGCCGCGTGCCGGCGATCTGGCCGGAGAACGACTGGGTGCTCGGCAATTTTCCCGTCGCCGCGACGCAGTTTTTGGCGATGACGCCGCTGCAGGGCCGGCTTTTCAACCCGGACCCGTGGGGCGGCTGGCTGGCGTGGTGGTTGAAAGGCAGCCTGCAGCCGTCGACCGACGGGCGGATGCTGATGGCCGGGCGGCAGTGGGCGCTGGACAGCCAGGCGATCCAGGCACACGCGCCGGACGCTGAAAAGCTGTTGCGAACGCAGGACATCGCGATCGTCGTGCAGCGCCGCGCCGACTGGCTGCGGACCCGGCCGCTGGACCCGCAGCAGTTTGCGCTGGCGTGGGTGGATGACACCGCGGTTGTGATCTTGCGGCGCAACAAGGACTTTGCCGCCAACGTGCAGGCAAGCTGTCGGTTTTATGGCACACACCCGGAGCTGGCGGCGCTGGCGCAGTGGCCGATGCGGCTGCAGGCTCCACCGGGCCAGCCGAGTCCAACCGATGTGCCCAGTATTTTGCTGAGTTGTCCGCAGGCGAGGTAGACGATGATTGTGGCGGTTGTGACGGGCGCGACGGGTTTTACCGGCAAGGCGGTGGTGGCGGAGCTGCTGAAGCACGGCATCC
>CAIPXZ010000099.1 GCA_903869075.1 uncultured Myxococcales bacterium
AAAACGTCAAAGGATTGCGGGAGATCCTGCGGGCGTTCCCGGAAGTGCGGATGATGTCGACGCAGATCGGCCGTCCGGACGACGGCACCGATCCGACCGGCTTTTACAACGCCGAATTCCTGCTGCTGCTGACCGACCACGAGACCTGGCGGCCGCAGTTCCACGGCAACAAGGACTTGCTGATCAGCGCGATGTCGGCGGCGCTGGCCACGGTTCCCGGCGTGGACGTGGGCTTCTCGCAGCCGATTTCCGACAACATTGAGGAGGCCGTGTCGGGCGTCAAGGGCCAGCTGTGCCTGAAGATTACTGGCAATGACCTGAACGCGCTGGACGACCTCTCGCGGCGCGCGGCGCACGCGATGAAGGACATTCAGGGCGTGGAAGATCTGGGTATTTTCAGGGAGTTGGGCCAGTCCAACGTCAACATCGCCATCGCCCGCGAGCGCGCCGAGCGCTACGGCCTGTCGGTGCAGGACGTCGAGGCGGTGATTGAAGCCGGCGTCGGCGGCAAGCCGGTGACGCAGATCATCGAGGGCGAGCGGCGCCACGATCTCGTGGTGCGCTACGCCGAGGACAAGCGCGACAACATCGACGCCGTGCGGCGCCTGCCGGTGCCGCTCAAGGACGGCATCACGATTCCGCTGGCGATGGTCGCGGATGTGACGGTGCAGGGCGGCGCGTCGCGGATTTTCCGCGAGGCCAACCGCCGCTATATCGCCATCAAATTCAGCGTCCGCGACCGCGATCTCGGCTCGGCGGTCGATGAAGCACAGCGCGCCGTCGGCGCCGCCGTCAAGCTGCCAAGCGGCTACTCGATGTCGTGGGCCGGCGAATTCGAGTCCGCGCGCCGCGCCGGCAAGCGCCTGAGCATCGTCATCCCCGCGACAGTATTGGTGATTTTCGGCATCCTGCTGGTGATGTTCCGGCGCATGCGCGAGTCGTCGATCATCCTCGTCAACGTGCTGCTGACCTCGCCGTTCGGCGGTTTGGCGGCGCTGCTGCTGACGAACACGAGCTTCTCGGTGTCGTCGGGCGTCGGCTTCCTGGCGCTGTTCGGCGTGTCGGTGCAAACCGGTGTGATTCTCATCGCTTACATCAACGAGTTGCGCGCCGAGGGCCTGCACCTCGACGAGGCGATCCTGCGCGCTGCCGACCTGCGGCTGCGACCGGTGACCATGACGGCGCTGGTGGCGACGCTTGGCTTGCTGCCGGCGGCGCTGTCGACCGGCATCGGCTCGGACTCGCAGAAGCCGCTGGCGATCGTCGTCGTTGGCGGCTTGGTGTCCTCGCTGGCGCTGTCGCTGGGGATGCTGCCGCTGCTGTACAAGCTGTTCGCGCCCAAGGATATGCCGAAGGATTCCGCGCTGTTGCCGCACACCGAGGCGCCGTACCACGAGCCGGAGATGGTGCCGCTGGCCGACTGACGTCAGCGGCTCTCAGCGCGACCGCGCCGCCGCACTCGACTTGCCGAGCACGACGAGGCGGTCGTCCGCCGAGACGCTCATGTCGGCGCGCGGCGGAAACTCGACCGAGCCGTCGACGTGTTTGATGGCGACGATCATCTGCTCGCTCGCGCCCCACAGCGACGTATCCGCCAGCACCGTGCCACCCGGCCGCAGCAGGTCTCCGATGCGCAACTCCTCGATCTTCAACTCGTATTCGCCGCGCCGCGTGGCGATGTCGAGCAAGTCCGTCACATCCGGCTGCACGATCTGCCAGCCGACGCGATGGCCGGCGACGGACGCGGGGCTGAAGGCGTGATTGGCGCCGGCGCGCTGCAATTTCTGCAAGGATTTCGGGTCGTCCGCCTTGCCGTACAGCACGATGTCCGGGTTCAGCTCGCGGGCGGACAGCGTCAGGAACACGTTCGCCGCGTCGCTGTCCACCGCCGCCACCAAGGCGCGGGCGCGCTCGACGCCGGCGGCAATCAGCACGTCGTCCTCCTGGGCGTTGCCGGCGCAGTGCAGCAACCCCGGGTCTTCCGGCAGCTTTTGCAGCGCCACGGCATCGCGATCGACGACCACAACGGCGTGGCCATTTTGCCGCAGCACCTCCACGACGGCGCGGCCAAGCCGGCCATAACCGCAGACAATCGTGTGATCCTTGATTGTCGCCAGGGAATGCTTCATCCGTCGCCTCCGCCGCGCAGCTTCCCAGCCGCCATGGGCAAAAAATTCCGTCGTCGCGCCCAGCGCGTAGCCCAGCGTGCCAACGCCGCCGAGAATCAGGACGATCGACAGCGCGCGGCCCGCCATCGACAGCGGCCGCACCTCGCCGTAGCCAACCGTCGACAGCGTGATGACGGTCATGTAGAACGCGTCGAACAGCGGCCAGCCTTCCAACAGGTGGTAGCCGAGCGTGCCAACCAGCAGCAAAATCAGCGCGAGTGACAGGGCGGCCGTGACCGTGCGGCTCAGCCCCACATCCTTGTTTTCCGGCAGCTTTTGCA
>CAIPXZ010000100.1 GCA_903869075.1 uncultured Myxococcales bacterium
CGCGGCACCTGCTGTGGCTGGTGCTGGCGCTTTTGGCGTGGCCGCTGTGGAAAGTGCCGAAGATCGTGCGCGCCGTGACCGGGCTGACCGCCGACGCTGCCGACGATCAAGCGCAGGCGACGCGCACGCAGTCGTCCGAGATCCGCAAGGAGCGCGGCAGCGACATCCTCCGCGGTTTCCGCAACATCCGCGACACGCCGCTGCTGCTGCGGCTGGCGCTCCTCGTGTTCCTGCTGCAGGTCGCGTCGCTCATCCTCGACTACCAGTTCTCGACCGAGCTCAAGGCGCGCTACGTCCACAACAAGGAGTCGATCGCCGGCTTTTTGGGCACGTACTACGCGATCTCCAACAGCGTCGCGTTCTTTGTCGCGCTGATGGCCACCGGCCGCATCGTGCGCCTTGTCGGCATCGGCGTGGCCATTTCTGCCAGCGCCATCATCATCGGCATCGGCAGCATCTGGTACATGATCTCCAAGACCCACGACTTGCCGTACGCGTTCTGGGCGATCGTCGCTACGAGCTTCATGGAGCGCATCGGCCAGTTCGCCTTGACGCGCAACGCCATGCAAATGCTGGTGATGCCGCTGGACGCGCGCAAGGGCGAGCGCGCCAAGACGCTCATCGACGGCGTTGTCTACCGCGTCGGCACGGCGTCGGTGTCGATCGCGCTGCTTGTGATGGCGCCGACGGCGGCGCAGCTGGGGCTGCTGTCCTGGGGCACGGCGCTGGCGTGCGTCGGCGTTGTCATCCTTGGGCTGGCGATGGCGCCGCACTACCGCCGCGCGCTGTTCGAGGGCCTGCGGGCGCGGCGGGTGGACTCGGACGCTGATCCGCAAACCCAGGAGCTGCTGCAGCAGACGGCGCTGCGCGAGGCGCGGCAGCGGCTGCGGGCGGAGCGGCCGGGGGAAATTATCCAAGCGCTCGAAATGGTGCGGGAATTGCGTCTGCCGGTGGACGTCAACGACCTGCTGGCGGCGGCGCGCAACGCTGACGCCGAGGTGGCGCGGCGGGCGCTGGAAGTGATGAGCGAGCTGGGCATGAAGCCGGAGCGGCAATTGCTGCTCGGGCTGTTGACCAAGGACAAGGCGGCGCCGGTGCTGCGCGAAGGGCTGCGGCTGCTGGCGCACTATCCGGACAAGGGCTTGATTCCACTGGTTTCACCGTTTGTGCACCACGACGATCTGGCGGTGGCGCGGCTGGCGGTCATGTGGATGCGCAGCGCGGGCGGCGAGGCAGTGACGTCGCGCATCCACCGCGAACTTGTGGACGATTTGCGCAGCCTGACAAGCGAGCGGCGGGCGCGCGCGGCGTTCATCTCGGGCGGCTACCAGAACGACGCGGCGTTTGACCTCGTGTCGATGGTCGACGATCCGTCGATGGACGTGCGGCTGAACGCTGTGCAGTCGATGGGGCAGATCGGCTCGCCGGAGTTCATTGACCCGCTGATCAAGGCGCTCGGCCAGGCCGATTTGGTGCCGGCGGCGTCCCAAGCGCTGCTGCGGTTTGGTCCGCCGCTTGTCGGCGCGCTCACTGAAATCATTGCGGAACGGCCGCCGCATCCGGCGATTCAGCTGCGGCTGTTTCGGGTGATTGAGCGGTTTGGCACCAATGAGGCGCGCGATTTCCTCATGCAGCAGTTGCTGCCGTCGCACGCGTCAGTTGTGCGCGATGGCGCCGTGCAGTCGCTGTGGCGCATGGCGCGGGAACCGGAGCGACCGCGGCCGCCGCGCAGCTGGCTGGCGAATCAATTGCTGCGGGAAATCGAGCGGTTGCAGCGCTATCAGGTCGTCGACATGCTGACCACCGGGCAGTCGCTGCGTCACAAGTTCTTCCAGAACGAGCTCGCCGCGCTGCGGATCCAGTCAGAGTCGCGCGGCTTTCGGCTGCTCGGGCTGCTGCACGCGCGCGCGGCGATGCATCGGGCGTTCATGTACTACCGCAGCCCGCAGCAGCGGATTCGCTCGAACGCGATCGAGCTGCTGGACCAGCACCTGACCGAGCCGGAGCTCAAGCCATTCGTGGCGCTTGTTGAACAGCGCGCCGACGCGGTGCTGGCGGGACCGGCGGACGGCGCGACGATGATGAGCATGGGCCAGTTTACGCTGGACCTGAACGTGCTGCTCAAGGAAGAGCAGTGGCTGGCGCGCGTGTGGAAGTGGGTGGAAAAGCCCGAGGGGGACAAGATGGCCCGCGATCCGATGGATATGGTCTTCCTGCTCAAGGCGGTGCCGCTGTTCAGTGACCTGAGCGGTGAGCAGCTGCTGCCGCTGACGGACATCGTCCAGCAGGTGCACGTGGAGCAGGGCGACCTGGTTTTTGCCGAGGGCGAGCCGGGCGACCACCTGTACGTCATCGTCGAGGGCGAGGTCGACGTGCTGAACGGCGGCGAACGGCGCGCGTCGCTGCGGGTCAAGGAATGCTTTGGCGAGATGGCGCTGCTGGACGCGTCGCCGCGCTCGGCCTCGTGCCGCGCCGCTACCAATCTGGAATTGCTGGCGATTGCCCGCGATGACTTCCAGGATTTGCTCGACTTGCACCCGGCGCTCGCCCGCGGTGTGATTCGGGTGCTCACCCAACGGCTGCGCGCTGCCAACGAGCACGCGGCGGAAGCCAAACCGGCGCTTCAAGGCAAAACGGCCTCTTGAAAAACAAAAAGCAGATGGCGGCGAACAAGTCGCGGCAGACGACCCCGGCGGCGCGCGTGCAGCGCGAGCTGTTGCCGGAGCAGTCCACGGCGCTGTTGCAGGAGCTGCACATCTTGACGCGCGACGGCCAGCTGAATGCCGATTCGCGGCGTAAGCTCAAGCAAATCAACCACTTGGCAAACCTGTTGACGCCCGATCTGGAGCGGCTGTTCGCCGATGAGCGCGATCCGCTGATCCTCGACGCCGGCGCCGGCAACGGCTACCTCGGCTTTGTGCTGTACGAGCTGTGGTGCCAGCCGACCGGCCGGGGCACGGTGCTGAACCTCGAAGTCCGCGCGGATCTTGTGGCGCGCGCCAGCGAACGCGCGCAGACGCTCGGCTACGCGCGGATGGTGTACGAGCAGCAGGCGGTGGCGGCGCTGGTGCCGGCGGAGGGCCTGGACCGCCCGCCGGTGTGGCACGATCGGCCGGTGGACGCCGTCGTCGCGCTGCACGCCTGCGACACGGCGACGGACGACGCGATTGAGCTGGGTATCCGCGCTGGCGCGCCCGTCATCGCCGTTGTGCCGTGCTGCCAGGCGGAGATCGCGCGGCTGCTCGCGGGCACCGCGGTGCATGCGCCCGCGGGCGCGCTGTGGCGCCACCCGATCCACCGCCGCGAGTTTGGCGCCAACCTGACAAACGTCATCCGCGCGCATGTGCTGGAGGCGTTTGGCTACCAGGTGACGGTGACGGAGCTGACCGGCTGGGAGCACTCGCTGAAGAACGAGCTGATCCTCGCGCGCAAGGTGCAGCGGCGCAATGGGCTGGCGCTCAAGCAGCTGCAGCAGCTGCTGGCGGGGCTGCCGTACTTGCCGATGGGCCTGCTGGAGCGGCTGCTGCCGGGACCGGCGCCGCTGGCGCAAGACGCTGAACCGGCGAGCGAACCGGCAACTTGAGCGACTGGCCGGCTTCCGCGGTCATGTCATCACAATGCTACACAAGTTGCCCAACGAACGCTGGTAAACCGGCAAGCGACCCTGCTATTCTGGGCGATGCGAGTTCGTTCGCGTAGCCAGGTTGGAACGATCGATGCCCTTGTCTGCGCCATTCTTGCCCCGAGCGCGCCGCGGTTGCTGGCGCGGTTGTGTGGTGCTGGGCGCGTGCGCGGCGCTGTGGTTCACTGGCTGCACGGAAAATGCCGCACAGGATACGCCGGATAGCGTCGTCGCCGACCAAGTGGCGGTTGACGTGCAGATCAGCTCGGACACCGGCTGCGGCGCGAACTGCGATGACGGCAACCCGTGTACAGCCGACAGCTGCGCCAGCGGCGCCTGTAGCCACACGCCGGTCGCTGGCCAAACCTGCGACGACGGCAACCCGTGCACGGTCCAGGACAGCTGCAGCAAGGGCGCCTGCGTCGGCGCCAAGCAACTCGACTGCGACGACAAAAACGTTTGCACGACGGATAGTTGCAATCCGGCCAGCGGCTGCATCTACACCGTCAACGACGCCCAGGCGTGCGACGACGGCGACGGTTGCACGCTCAACGACGCCTGCCAGGGCGGCAAGTGCGGCTCCGGCGCGGCGTTGACCTGCGACGACGGCAACCCGTGCACCACGGACACCTGCGACATCAAGACCGGCTGCCAGTTCACCAACAACACGGCGCCGTGCACCGATGGCAACGCCTGCACGCTCGGCGACGTCTGCGCCGGCGGCAAGTGCACCGCCGGCGTGCTGAAAGCCTGCGCTGACGGCAACGTTTGCACCGAGGACAAGTGCGACGGCAAGTCCGGCGACTGCGTGTTCTTGCCCAACGCCGTGACGTGCGATGACGGCAACCCGCTGACGCAAGGCGACACGTGCTTTGCCGGCCAGTGTGTTGGCACCCCCGGCTGCGGCTGCACCGCCGACGCGCAGTGCGACGACAAGAACCCATGCACCAAGGACGTCTGCGCCGCCGGCTGCTGCGTCGCCGCCGCCTTGCCCGGCACCGTCACTTGCAGCGACGGCAACCCGTGCACGCAAAACGACCTCTGCGACGGCGGCAGCTGCGTCTCCGGCGCCAAGCTCGTCTGCGAGGACGGCAACATCTGCACCGATGACGCCTGCTTGCCCGGCATCGGCTGCGCGCACACGCCCAACACCGCCAAGTGCGACGACGGCATTGCCTGCAGCATCGACCACGTCTGCAAAGCCGGCGCGTGTACCGGCACCATCGTCGCGTGCTCGTGCAGCGTCGACACCGACTGCTCGGACAGCAACCCGTGCACCGACGACGCTTGCGTCGGCGGCAAGTGCAGCGTCAAGCCTTCGGGCGCCGGCAAAGCCTGCCAGGACGGCAACGCCTGCACGCAAGGTGACACCTGCCTGAGCGGCACCTGCCTGCCCGGCGCTTTCATCGCCTGCGACGACGCGAATCCGTGTACGAACGACCTCTGCGACCCCGGCACCGGCAGCTGCGTGCACGTCGCCAACGTCGGCAGCTGCAGCGACGGCAACGCTTGCACGAGCAACGATTTTTGCCTGGACGGCACCTGCCATGGCGGCGGTGCCACCGGCTGTGACGACGCCAACCCGTGCACCGACGACAGCTGCGACCCGACGGCGACCGGCGCCAACGGCTGCGTCCACGCCGCCAACGCCGCGCCTTGCGACGACGGCAGCGTCTGCACCCAGGCCGACAAGTGCAGCGGCGGCGTCTGCACCGGTGCGGCGACCAACGCCTGCGACGACGGCAACCCGTGCACCA
>CAIPXZ010000101.1 GCA_903869075.1 uncultured Myxococcales bacterium
CTCGTCGTCAGCGTGCCGGCGCCGAGGAATTGCCCGGCGACGAGCTCCGGCGGCCAGTTCACGCCAGCGAACGCTTCCGCCGCCGCGCCGCGCTTGGAGAGGCCGAGAAAGCCGTACATCTCGTCGGTCGTGCCAAATCCCAGCGCAACGCGACCAACCGCTTGTAATTGCAGGATGTCTGCAGCGGTTGCTGCCGGGTCAAAGACCATCGCGATCGGTCGCCACGGCAGCAGCACGCCGGACACCGTCACCGGCCAGGTCGAAATGTGCCGCAGGCCGCGCGACGCGGTGTCCGCCAGCGCGTCGCCCAGGTTGTAAATGTCACGCCGCTCACCCGAAGCCGGCAGCGTTGCCGTCGTGCTCCAATCGGCGGGCGCAGGCGTCGTCGCAGCCGTCTTGGTCTCCGCCGTGCAAGCCAACAGGCCGCAGAAGGCAATCGTCATCCACAGGTGGCGCAGCATCCGGTCTCCAAGGTTCAGTCAGGTCGGCCAGACTATTGGCACGTCGTGGCGATGTTGTCGACGGCAAACCCGGCGCCGTGGTTGAATTTCGCGTCCTTGGTCGTGAACACGAACTTCAGCTCGACGGTTTTGCCCCACCAAGCGCTCGGCACGGCGATGACTTTTTGCAGCGTCCACGTCACGGCAAAGTCATTGTTCGGGTTGAGGTTTAGCGCGATCGCGCCGTTCACCGTCAGCAACAAGGTGTCGCGGGTTGTCGTGCCGGTCAGGACTTCCTGGCCGTCCGGGTTGTACCAATAGTCGAGCGTGATCGCGGTTGTCCCAGGCAAAATAAGGACTTGTGTGGACGCGGCGCTGCCGCTGGTGCCGGAATCCGGGTAGTCCGTGCCGTTGCCGTAGCCAAAGCCGTGCTGGGACGCGTGCTCCGCCCACGCGCCGACGCCCCAGCCGGCGCCGACGGTCCAGCCGCCAAAGGCGCCCTCAAAATCGGCGATGGTGACGGGTACGCAGTTGGCGGCATTGCAGGAATCGCCGCCGACGCAGTCGTCGTCCAAGCCGTTGCAGATGATCTCGACGGCGCCGGGATGCACCGCCGGGTTGGTGTCGTCGCAGTCCAGGCTGCTGGCGACGTAGCCGTTGATCGCTCCGCACAGCGTCGCCGGCGCGGTGGCGTTGCCGTAGCCGTCGCCGTCGGCGTCCTTGTAGTAGGTGGCTTGTGGCAAGTTCTCGTCGGTCAAGCCGTCGCAGTTGTTGTCCAGCAAGTCGCAGATCTCCGGGGCGCCGGGATAGACGGCGGTGCTGGCGTCGTTGCAGTCCCCGCCCTGCAGCGCGGTGAATTTGGCCTTGGGCGCGCAGAGCAATTGGCCAAAGCCGTAGCCCCAGCCGTCGCCGTCGACGTCGGCAAAGTAGAGAATTTGCACGCCTTCGTCGGTCTTGCCATCGCAGTTGTCGTCCAAGCCGTTGCAGGTTTCCGTGGCGCCGGGGTGGATCGCCGGGTCGTTGTCGGCGCAGTCGCCGGCGAGTGTGACGGTGAAGGTGTCGAGCGGGGCGCACAAACACTGCGTGCCGCCGCTGGCGCCCCAGCCGTCGCCGTCGACGTCGGCGTAGTAGGTCACGCAGTCGCCGCTGTTGGCCGGGTCGGTCTTGCCGTCGCAGTTGTCATCGAAACCATTGCAGATTTCCTTGGCGCCGGGGTGGATCGCAAAGCTGCTGTCGTCGCAGTCGCCCGATTGCGGCACGTAGCCGGCGATGGCGCCGCACAGGCACTTGGCCGCCGCCGCGCCGCCGGTGCCGTAGCCGTCGGCGTCCTTGTCGGGCCAGAAGTTGCTGCAGCCCACCGAGCCCGGCGGATCCGTCGCGCCGTCGCAGTTGTCGTCCAC
>CAIPXZ010000102.1 GCA_903869075.1 uncultured Myxococcales bacterium
CTGCTCGCCGCCGTGTCGCTGTGCCTGTCCGGCGGCTCGTCGCTGGGTTGGATGTCGATCGGCGCCATCGCCGTGTTCTCGGTCGGCGAGATGCTGTCAAGCCCGAAGTTCTCGGAATACATCGGCAATTTCGCGCCGTCGGACAAGAAGGCGATGTACCTCGGCTTCAGCCAAATCCCGCTGGCGATCGGCTGGACGCTGGAAGGCAAGGTCGGCACCAAGCTCTACGACCACTTTGCCAGCAAGGACACCTTCTCGCGCGAGCTGCTCGTGCAAAAGGGCCTCGATCCGGCGACGGCGAACGCGATTCCCAAGGGCGAAGCGTTCCAAAAACTCTGTGATTACCTGCACCAATCGCCGCACGACGTGACCGCGCAGCTGTACGCGACGCACAACCCCGGCATGGTCTGGTACATCATGGGCGGCATCGGCGCGCTGTCCGCCATCGGCATCTGGTGGTACGGGCAGTGGGTCAAGAAGATCCTGAAGTGAAACAGGTTCTTGGCGTGCTGATCGCGCTGTTGTGCTTGACGTCGCGGCCGGCGCGCGCGGACGACTGGCTCGGCGCCGACAAAGCCCTGCATTTTGGCTACAGCGCCGCGTTTGGCGCCGCCGCAACCACGACGATCCCACTTGTTGGCGGTCCAGGGCCGGATTGGCGATCCTTTGCACTTGGTGCGGGCATCGGCTTGCTGCCCGGCATCGCCAAGGAGACGTGGGACTTGACCGGGCGCGGCGACCCGTCGTGGAAAGATCTGGCGTGGGATGCCGGTGGCGCGCTGGTTGGCGCGGGCATCGTCTGGGCCGTGCAAGCGCTGACGACGCCGGCGCACGCGCACTAACGGCAGCGGCTATCGACGGCGGCAAGGCGTTTTGCTACAAGCGCGCGGCCATGGAAGTCCTCGACACACAGCTAGACGTCTCCTCAGCCACTTTCGCCGCCAACCGCGCGCATCACCAGCGCTTGGCTGATGACCTCCGGGCGCGGCTGGAAGCGACCCGTCTGGGCGGCACGCCCGTCGCCCGCGCGCGGCACACGGAGCGCGGCGCGTTGCTGGCCCGCGACCGCGTGGAACTGCTGCTGGACCCGAATACGGCGTTCCTCGAGCTCTCGGCGCTGGCCGCCAACGGCATGTACGACGATCAGGCGCCGAGCGCGGGCGTAATTACCGGCATTGGCCGCGTCGCCGGCCGCGAAGTGCTCATCGTCGCCAACGACGCGACGGTCAAGGGCGGCTCGTACCTGCCGATGACGGTCAAAAAACACCTGCGGGCGCAGGAAATCGCGTTCGAGAACCGCCTGCCGTGCGTTTACCTCGTCGATTCCGGTGGCGCGTTCCTGCCGCTGCAGTCGGACGTCTTTCCGGACCGCGAGCACTTCGGCCGCATCTTCTACAACCAGGCCAACCTGTCGGCGGCCGGTATTGCGCAGATCGCCGTCGTGCTCGGGATGTGCACCGCCGGTGGCGCGTACATGCCGGCGATGTCCGATGAGGCGATCATCGTCAAGAACCGCGGCACGATCTACTTGGCGGGACCGCCGCTCGTGAAAGCCGCGACGGGCGAGGAGATTACGGCGGAAGCGCTCGGCGGCGGCGACGTGCACACGCGGATTTCCGGCGTCGCCGACCATCTGGCGGACGACGACCAGCACGCGCTGCACCTCGCGCGCGAGATTGTCGGCACGCTGAACACCGTCAAGCATCCGACGGGCGTGTTCAAGCCTGCCGAGGCGCCGGCGTACGACCCGTCGGAGCTGCTCGGCGTGCTGCCGCCGGACTTGCGCACGCCGTATGACGTCCGCGAGGTCATCGCGCGCATCGTCGACGGCAGCCGCTTCCAGGAATTCAAGCCGCGCTACGGCACAACGGTCGTCACCGGCTTTGCCCACATCCACGGCATGCCAGTCGGCATCATCGGCAACAACGGCGTGCTGTTCAGCGAGTCGGCGTTGAAAGCCGCGCACTTTGTCGAGCTCTGCTGCCACCGCAAAATCCCGCTTTTGTTCCTGCAAAACATCACCGGCTTCATGGTCGGCTCCAAAGCGGAACACGGCGGCATCGCCAAGGACGGGGCCAAGATGGTCCACGCCGTCGCCGTGGCCAATGTGCCAAAGATTACGGTCATCATCGGCGGCAGCTACGGCGCCGGCAACTACGGCATGTGCGGCCGCGCCTATCAACCGCGGTTCTTGTTCTCGTGGCCGAACGCGCGCATCAGCGTCATGGGCGGCGAACAGGCAGCGAGCGTGATGTCGACGGTGAAGCGCGAGCAGATGGCGGCAGTCGGCACGACGTTGAGCGCGGAGGACGAGCAGAAGATCCGCGCGCCGATCCTCGCGAAGTATGAGAGCGAGGGCAACCCGTACTATGCGACAGCGCGGCTGTGGGACGACGGCGTGATTGAGCCGACGCAGACGCGCGACGTCGTCGGTCTGGCGCTGTCGGCGTGTCACAACGCGCCGATGGGTGAGTGGCGGCCGGGTGTGATCCGGATGTAGCGGCGGTCGGGGGCGGGCAGGGCCGAGCTTGCGCGCTCGACGTGACCGCCACGGCACGGGGGGAATTGCGCGTGACGCTGACGGTGATCCCGCAGGTCGCGGAAGCCGTGCTCGTGAATGGGGGGCAACGCAGGGCGGTCGCAAACTCGACCTCGTGCACCCGGGACTGAAGTCCCGGGCTATTGTTCGAGATCTCCGCCGGAAGGCGGACTCGGCCAAGCCCAGAATCCCGCAGGGATTTCTTGAACCATAGCCGCCGACTTTAGTCCGGAGCGTTGGGATGCTGGCGCGA
>CAIPXZ010000103.1 GCA_903869075.1 uncultured Myxococcales bacterium
CTGCGCTTGCAGCGCCGCCAGCGTCGTGCCCGGTAGCGCCCCGGACAGCGGCGGCGGCGTCACAAGCCGGCCGTCGCGCAGCCCGCACAGCAGGTTCGCCGTCGTCGCTTCCGCCCACTGGCCGTCGGGACCGCGCAGCAGCGCCTCGTCCGCCCCCTGCGCGCGCGCGTGATCGCGCCACGCGTGCGCCGCGTTGAGCGCCGTCGTCTTGCACGCCTGCTGCGCCGCCGGTCGCGCCGCCACGTCGCCCAGCACCTGCAGGCGCCACGGCTGCGGCGTGCATTCATCGACCGTCAGCGGCCGCCACGCCAGCTCAAGCGCGCCGCGCTGCCACGCCGTCACCCGCACCCGCCACGGCTGGTCCGCCGGCAAGGCCAGCGCCTGCAGCGCCACCGCCAGCGGTAGCTCCGCCAGCCCCAGCGCCGCCAGCCCGCGCTGCCAGCGCGCCGCGTGCAGTCCCAGCGTCGGCGGCGGGCCATCGTGCCAGCGCAGCGTCTCGTACACGCCCAGATCCGGTCCCGCCGGCGCGCCGCGCAGCCACAGCGTCTGCATTCAAGGCCCCGCCTGCAGCGTCGCCAGCAGCCGCAGCGCGCCCTGCGCCTTGACGCACAGCTCCTGCCACTCCCGCTCCGGCTCCGACTGCGCCACGATGCCCGCGCCCACCTGCAGCGTCGCCGCGCCCGGCTCCAGCCACACCTGGCGAATGCCGACCGCGAGATCCAGCCCCACGCCAGGCAGGTCCAAGCCCACCGCGCCACAGTACGGCCCGCGCCAGCGCTGCTCCAGCCGGGCAATCACGCGCGTCGCCTGGATCTTTGGACAGCCGGTCACGGACGCTGGCGGCAGCGTCGCCTGCAGCAGCGCCACGCGGTCGTCCGGCTGCCGCAGCTGCCCGCGCACCTCCGACTCCAGGTGCCACAGCGTCGCGTACGGCGTCGGCGCGCACAGCGCCGCCACAACCACCGATTGCCACTGGCACGCGCGCTGCAGGTCGTTGCGCACCATGTCGACAATCATCGTATTTTCAGCACGTTCCTTGACATTCGCCGCCAGCGCCGCCGCCGCCGCGGCGTCGTCCACCGCATCCGGATGGCGCGGCGCGGTGCCCTTGATCGGCCGCGACTGCACCAGCGTGCCCTGCTGCCGCAGGAACTGTTCCATCGATCCGGACAGCAGCGTCCCCACCGGCGCCTGCCACACAAACGCATACGGCACCGGCTGCACCGCCAGCAGCGCCGCCAGCTGCACTTGCGCCGGCAACGCTGTCGTGAACGGCAGCGCCGCCGCCGCGCTCAGGTTCACCTGATAGATCTCGCCGGCGCGGATCGCCGCCAGCGCCGCCACAACCGCTTGCTGGAACCACGGCGCCTGGCGCGTCAGGCTCTCGGGCAGCGGCAGCGCCGGGCGCGGCGTCACCTCCGGCAGCGCCACGGGCTGCAGGTCCGCCGGGTCAAACGCGCAGAGGTCGGCATCCGGCCACGCCGTCGGGTTCGCTTGCGGCAGCACGCCCTCCAGCGCCGCGCCGAGGTCATAGCCCAGGTAACCCGCCACTGCCAGGCCGGCATCCCGCCACGCTTGCCACTGCTGCAGCACCGCCAGCGCCTGCGCCGGCGCCGTCGCCGGCTCGAGCCGCACCGTCAGCCGCTGCTGCACCGCGCCGTGGCGCAGCCCCAGCGCCTGATGTGCGCCGAGCGCCAGCCAGCGCCGCGGCCCCGCGCCAGCGAGCAGGAACTGCCAATCGTCCGGATGCGCCATGGGCTCCCAACCGCGCCGCCGGCGCCACGCAAGACTGCCCAAGCGCAGCCCGCCGTGTTACAAGAACGGCAGGTGGACGACGGGCGGTGTGGGATGGTAGCGCAGACACAGCCTGAGATGCGACTGCTTGCGACAGCGCCGGTGGACCCGGAGGTCGCGGCGTGGCGGGACTACGTGCAGACGGTCGAGAACTGCTTTTTGGAGATCCGCGGCCGCGGCGTGCACTGGTCGGAGACCGATCGCGCGCGGGCGTCGGCGTGGTACGCGCTGGGGCTGCCCGCGGGCGCGACCGTGCGCGTGCTGCAAGCGCGCGTGCAGGCGTGGCAATTTCGCCATGGCGGCCAGGCACGGCTGCCGATGAGCCTTGCGTGGTACGAACCGGCGGTGCTGGAGCACGCCAAGCACCTGCGGCAGCTGGGGGACGTCAGCCACGACCCGCTGCTCACCGCGCCGGAGCCGCCGCCGGCGCTGACGGTGACGCTGCTGGTGGCGGAGCTGGCGGGGCTGATCGCCGGCACGCAGCACCAGGTGCTGGGCCACGTCTACGGCAAGACTTTTGACTGGCTGGACAGCGCGTTGCACGGCGTGGCGGCGGACGATTCGGCGGATGCGCCGCTGGCGGAGCAAGCTGCGCCAGAGCTGGAGGCGCTCGTCGCCAAGTGCCGGTCGCGGATGACCAAGCTGCTGCTGAGCGCGCTCGACGCCCCGGCGCAGGCGGCGCTGGCACAGTGCCTGGACACCGGGCGCGGCGAGAACGGCGCGGTGAGCCAAAAAGCCCACAAGCTGCGCGAAGAACGCTTGACGGAGCGCTGGTTGGCCGGGCACTTTGGCCACCGCGTGCCGACGCTGGCTGGCTGGCGCGACCCGCGCGAGACGTGAGGATGAGGGAAGCATGAGCGCGTGTCTGGCCGAACTCGGTGTAACTGCTTGTGAATGGTGCCGTGGCGAGGACATCGTCACGCGCGCTGGACCCGAGCGCGCCGAGGCCAAGCTGTGCCGCCACCTGGACGCCTGCCCGACGTGCCGCGGCACCGGCTTCTTGCGCACGCGCGACGCCAACGGCTACGAAGTGATGGGCAGCTGCGCCCGCGGCGGCATCGTGCGGCGGGTGGCGCGGTTCAATGAAATGGCCTTGCCGGCGCGCTTTCACGACGTCCGCCTGGCCAGCTACGAGGCGCGCGGCGGCCCGCAGAACAACCAGCGGCAGATGCGGGCGATCGTCGAGGCGCTGCGCGACCGGCTGATCGATGCGCAGCGGCCGGACGGCGCGATTGAACCCGGAATTCGCGGGCTTGGCCTGTCCGGCACGCCGGGCGTGGGCAAGACCCACCTGCTGTGCGCGCTGGCCCGCGAGCTGACGATCGACTATGGCATGGTCGTGCGCTACGCAGACTTTTCCAATCTTTTGTGGGACTTGAAGTCGCGGTTCGAGCAAGGTTCGGGCGAGGCCTCGCTGTTGGCCCCGCTCATCGACGCCGACGTGCTCGTGCTCGACGAGGTCGGCAAGGGCAAAGCCAGCGAGTGGGACATCAGCATCATCG
This sequence comes from uncultured Myxococcales bacterium, assembly GCA_903869075.1. GTDB lineage: Bacteria > Myxococcota_A > UBA9042 > UBA9042 > UBA9042 > CAIYBN01. Next base: position 3,297 of record CAIPXZ010000103.1, read on the forward strand.
ACGCGCTGGTTGCCGGCCGCTACAACCGCCGGAAAACCATCGTTTTTGCCACGAATTACGCGTTTGCCGAGACCGCCGGCGGCGTCGACATGAACCGCGCGGCGAGCGGCGCGCGCAGTGGCGGCGGGCTGAGCCACCTGGAGACGCTCAAGGATCGCGTGCACGATCGCGTGTTTTCGCGGCTGTGCGAGATGTGCGAGCTTGTCACCGTCATCGGTCCGGACCAGCGCAAGGCGAGCCTGCCGGATGCGGCGCGGGGCGCGCGGTGATCTGCCCGCTGTGCGGCAACGACCAGCCGATCGCGCCGGAATGTGCGCGCTGCGGCGTGATTTTTGAGCGGATGCACACGCTTGGGCGGCCGCGCGTCGTCAAGCCGCCGCCGCCACCGCTCGAGCCTGCCGCGCCACCGGTGCAGCAGGTCCAGCAGGTGCTGCGCCAGGCCATCCACCAGCGCCCGGCGCCGCTGCGCCACCGCCAGGTGTTCTTCGTGCAGCTGGGGCGGATGCTGCAGTCGGGCGTGCCGCTGGACGAGGCGCTGACGCGAATCGGCGACGTTGTCGGCCGCGCGGCGATGGGGCGCTGCGCCCGGGCGATGGCCGCGGACGTGACGAGCGGGCTGGCGCTGAGCGCGGCGATGGAGAAGCAGCCGGCGATTTTTGACGAGGTTGAGCGCGCCGTTGTGACCGCCGCCGAGCACACCGGCGACCTGCCGCGGGCGGCGACGCGGCTGGCGAACCGCGTGGAGGAGGCGCGCCGGACCTCGCGCGTGCTGCTGGGCGCGACGGCGTACCCGGTGTTCATCGTCACGATGTCCATCGTCATGGAGCCGCTGCCGGTGCTTGTGCTGTCCGGCTTCAGCGCGTTTGTCGCCGCTGTGTGGCTGCCGGCGACGATCTGGCTGGCGCTGCTTGTGACCGGGCTGTTCCTGCTGCCGAATTTCCTGGCGCGGCCGGCGGTGCGCGCCAGGCTGCTGGACACGCTGGCGGCGCTGCCGCTGCTCAACATTTTGCTACGCAACCGCCGGTACGCGCTGGCTTTTGACGTGCTGGCGCAGGCGCTGGACGCTGGCCTGCCGCTGGCGCGCTGCCTGGAGCTGGGCTGCCGCGCGTCGGGTGAGGAGCAGATGCTCGTGGCCGGGCGGATGGTGGCGCTGGCGGTCGACAAGGGCGCGACGCTGGCGGACGCCGCCGTTGGCTTGCCGGGGCTGGACAGCGCCTCGCGGGCGACAATCGCCGCGGGCGAGCGCACGGGCCACTTGCCGGAGACATTCGCCGAGCTGGCGACCGAGCGCGCGGCGGCGTGGCAGACGCAGCTGAAGCTGGCGGCGTCGGCTTTTGGCCTGCTGATGACGCTGAGCTCGGCGGCGTGGGTCGGCTGGTCGCTCATCCAGCAGGTGCAAAAAGGCGTGGCGGGGCCGCTCAACGGGCTGCCCAAGTCGGACCTGCGCGAGCTGGAGAAAGTGCTGGGGCCGGAGATGCTGAAATAGCCGTCATGGCTGCGCGACGTGCGCGTCCAGAAAGGCAAAAATCCGCTGCCACGCGCGATCTGCCAGCGCCAGCGTGTAGTCCACGTGCAGCAGCGGCCGGGCCGTGGCCGGCATGTCCACCGGCACGTCGACCGTCGCCAGGCGATCGCCCAGGCAGCCGATGGTGCCGCCGGTGCCGGTGAGGATGGCGAGCGGCGTGGCGTCGCCCGTGTCGCTCCAGCCGGGGACATTGCGCGGACCGACCGCCAGCGCGAAGGCGCCGCCCAAGCAGAACCCGACGACCGCGACCTGATCGGCGGCGATGCCGGTCTGGGCGCTGAGCCACGCGCGGGCGTGGCCAATGAGCGGCAGGTGCGGGCCGTCGTCGATGGCGATGGCGCGGATCGCCTGGCGGACGCACTGGAAGTGGCTGCTGGCGGCGCACAAATCAGGTGCCAAAGCCGCCCAGCCGGCCGCGGCGAGGCGCTCGAGCACGCGCTCGGTCTCCCAGCGGTTGCCGGCGACTTCTTGCAGCACGAGGACCGCGCGCGTCGCGCCGGCGGGAAAGTGGCCGAGCGCGGAGACGCCAGGCGCCGAGCCCACCGGTGGCAATCGCGTCGCCGTCCATTCCATGCCCAAACCTCCGCGCCAATGTCTGCCACGGTTGTTGCCGGCTCGCAAGGCAAAAATGCTGCGGCCGCGCCGGCAAAGCGCGCCGGGCATTTTGCCGGCGCAGCGCGTGTGGCAGACTGGGGGCATGAGCGGGTCCCTGCACGAATACGAGCTGCTGCGCGCCAAGGTTGACGCCAAGGTCGCGGAGATTACGGCGCGGCAGGCGGCACAGCTGGCTTGTGACCGCGGCTGTCATGCGTGCTGCGCGCCGGGGCTGACGGTGGCGGCGGTGGAGGCGGCGGCGATTGCCGCGTGGCGAGCTACACATCCCGAGGCAGTTGTGGCGGGAGCGCGGTGGGGGGCGACGCGCTGCGCGTTCCTGGCGGCGGATGGCGCCTGCGCGATTTATCCAGTCAGACCGCTGGTTTGCCGCACGCAAGGCCTGCCGATCGCGCTGAACGACGGCCAGCTGACGGCGTGCACCCTGAACTTCCGCGACGGCCTGACGGCGCTGCCGGCGGGCGATCGCCTGGACCAGAAGACCTTGAGCACACTGCTTTTTGTCGTCGATCAGCGCTTTGGCGGCGGCGCGCGGCGGCCGCTGACGCCCGACGGCCTGTGAGCGCGGCGGCTACGGCAGCGCGATGCCGAGCAGGTCCATCAGGCCGTTGACAAGCGTCAGCGGGTGCGGCGGACAGCCGGGCACAAACAAAATCGGCACATTGGCGTCGAGGAACTGCCGCTCGATCTGCGGCGCGTCGGCGAACAGCCCGCCGGAAATCGCGCAGGCGCCAAAAGCCAGGACAAAGCGCGGCCGCGGCTGCGCGTCAAAGCACAACTGCAGCGCTTCCGCCATGTTGCGCGTGATCGGCCCGCTGAGCACGAGGCCGTCGGCGTGGCGCGGCGAGGCGACGAATTCGATGCCGTAGCGGCCGAGGTCGAAGTTGACGTTGCCGACGGCGTTGAGCTCCGACTCGCAGCCGTTGCAGCCGC
>CAIPXZ010000104.1 GCA_903869075.1 uncultured Myxococcales bacterium
ATCTCCGAGGTCAAGGGTGGTGCAGCAGGTAGCCGTGCGCAGCGTGGATCTCGACGCACTGGAAGCCCGCGACCAGCGCCCGCTGGGTGGCGGCGACGAAGGCAGCCACCACGGCATCGATGTCAGCGAGCGTCATCGCCCGCGGCTCCGGATAGGCGCCAAACGCGATCGGCGACGGTCCGAGCGTCTGCCAGCCGCCATCGGCCGCCGTCACCGGCTTGCCGCCCTGCCACGGCGCCGCGGTCGACGCTTTGCGCCCAGCGTGGGCCAGCTGCACCGCCGCGATCGCCCCGTGCTGGCGGATGAAGCGCGTCACCGGCTGCCACGCCGCGACGTGCGCGTCGGTCCATAACCCTGCGTCATCCGGACTGATTCGTCCCTCCGGCAGCACCGCGGTGGCTTCCGCCATCACCAGCCCGGCGCCGCCCACGGCCAGGCCGCCCAGATGCACGAGGTGCCAGTCCTGCACGGTCCCGGCCACAGCCGAGTACATGCACATCGGCGAGACGAAGATCCGGTTGCGCGCGGCCAAGCTGCGCAGCTGCATGGGGTGGAAGAGTTGGGACATGACGGCGACCTCCGCGGTTTTGGGGCCGCGAGTGTGCCACACGCCCGCCCCGACGCGAAGCGTTGGCAAGGTGGGAGCGGCTTGGCGATCCCTTTTTCGGGGCGTGTGTATTTTTTTTGCGCGGCAAAACCCGGCGAACGACGAACATGGTTTTGGTGCGCTGACCGAGGCGCGCTGGCGGACGGCTGAGGCGATCGTACGGTCGACGAGGCTGCCGTCTTCACCAACCAGGCCGGCGTGGCTGCGGCGGGCACTGACTGGAAGTCAGGCCCCTGCGAGCCGCCGAAGGAAGGAGCGGCACGTCGCCCAAAAGCGCCGTGGGACCGCATTGGTGGACGTGCGCCCGGACCTCGGTCAGGGTGCGCTTCGGCGGGGTGGACCAAAGTCGGGTGGACCCCGGCACGATAGTCAGGAATTCGCGCGGAGGCTATCGTCAGGGTCGCGGGGCGCGTGCGGTCAGCCCGGATCGACAACCAGCGCGTCGCGGCCGGACGCCTTGGCGCGGTAGCAGGCGAGGTCGGCGCGGGCGACGAAGGCCTCGCGGGACTCCCCGGGGCCGCGTTCGGCGAGGCCAGCGGAGACTGTGACACGGACATCGGCGCCAAAAACCAGCGCGCCGATGCGCTGGCGGGCACGTTCGGTCACCTTCGCGGCAGCGGCGAGCGGCGCGCCGGGCAGCAAAATCAGAAATTCTTCGCCGCCCATCCGCAGCACGCGGTCTTCGTGCCGCAACATGCCGTGCAGCGTTTCCACGAGCCGGCGCAGCACTTCATCGCCCACCGCGTGGCCGTGGCGGTCGTTGATGCCCTTGAAGTGGTCGAGGTCCAGCATCGCCGCCGACAGCCGCTGGCCGTCGTCCTGGCTCGGCACAAACTGCTCCAGCGCGCGGCGATTGTACGCCGCGGTCAGCGGATCCAGCGTCGCCAGCCGCCGCAGCCGCCCCAGCTGCAGGCTACGCTCCAGCATCCGCACGGCCAGCAGCACGCGCTGCTCGTCCTGCGCCGTAAACGCCGGTTGCGCCGCGGTCAGCATCGACAGCACGCCGATGCAGCCCTCGTCATCCAACAACGGCACGCCGAGAAACGAGCCAGCCACTGCCGGCTGGTGCGGCATCGTCAAAAACCGCGGGTCGGTCTCCGCCTGCGTGAGCCGGATGGTCTCCCCTTGCGCGACGACCCAGCCGACAAGGCCTTCGCCGACCACGAATTCAGTGCTTGGCTGCAGCTCCCGCGCCATACCCGACCGCGCCGCCACGAGCAGCCGCGTCCGCGTCTCATCCAGCACGCGCGCGCTGACCCGCGTGAGGCCCAACAGTTCGGCCACGGCGTCGCACAGCCGGTGCAGCGTGACGTCCAGCTCGGCATCGCCGTGAATGCTGGCCACCAACCGCAACAGCGTCGGCACGGGATCGGCGGGCGGCTGACGAATCGGCAGCGCGTGCTGCGGCATGGCACTTTCCTGCCGCAGCCGCTGTGGCGTTTCGGCGGGAATCAGTGTCACGCGGCGTCGCGGCGCGGTCAACGCGAAAATGCGCACCAGGTGCAGGAATTTCCGGCGATAGGCGCCGGCTCAAGCAAGAATTTCCTGCGTCCGCGCCACCGTCTCACCCGTCGCGACGGCGCCGTGCGCTGGCACAACCGCCAGCAAGTTGCCGTCCGCCATCCGGGTCCGCACGTCCGCCATCCACGCTGCCTTGTCTTTCAGGTACAGCATCGACGGCAGTCGATTGTAGCGGTAGCCCGGCCCGACGCCGGCCAGCCAGGAGATGGCGCGGAAGATCGCGCTGCCTTCGCCGGGCTGCATGTTGGAGATCAGATCGCCAGCGAACCAGGTCACGCCGTCGGTCGTCTCCGCGCGCACGAGCGCGTCCGGCGCCTTCAGGCCGTTGGGCAGCACCACCTGCACGCGGTTGCCGAGCTTTGGCAGCAGCTCCGCCAGTGGCGCGACGCGGAGCCCGGTCTTGGCCGTCACCCGCGCGAGCGCGCCGTCGGGCGCATAGCTCACCGCATCGGGAAAACGCTGCCGCCACTGCGCCTGACCGAGGTGGTGAAAGGCGTTGGGCGCCAGCAGCGCGCTCACTGGTCCCAGCGCTGCCAACGCATCGAGGGCCGCTTCCGGCGCACCCGAGGCCGGGCTGACCACCAAAAAGCTGCCGTCCTCCAGCCGCGCGGCCAGCGTGTTGGCGGCGCCCGGACCGAACGAATACGTCAGCATCTGCACGTTGCCTGTGGAGTCCAACGCTTGCCATTGATACAGTGCCACCCTCACCTCCTGCCGACCTGTTGTGGTTGGCGCGAGCATAAACAGGGTCGCACGCCGGTGTCCAAGGAATTTACCGCCCATCGCCCGCTTTTGCCCGACCGCGCCGTCTGGCTGGACCTGACCGTTCGCCGCGCGCCGGGTTTGGCGCATGGCCACGTGCGCGGTCAGGCGTGGCTGCACAATCCGCGGGGTTACAACGCGCTGGCGCTCGTCTCGCCGGTGGCGTGGCAGCTGTGGTCGGCGGCCGATGGCCGGTCGGTACGCGAGACGCTGGCGGATGTGCCCGGACTGACGGCGGAGCGCGCGCTGGCCGAGCTGCCATTGCTGTGGCGCAACGGTTTTTTGCTGACGCCGGGCGTCGACTTGCAGCGGCCGGTGGCGGCGCCGGAGCGCGTCTTCAACGCCTGGTTGCACCTGACAAACGCCTGCAACCTGGCCTGCCCGTACTGCTACATCCACAAGTCCACCGACCACATGCAGGGCCACGTCAGCCAAAAGACGCTCGAAGCGATCGGCGCGACGGCTGCGGAAGGCCGCGTCGATCGCATCCACGTCCGCTTTGCCGGCGGCGAGCCGATGCTGCAATTCAGCCAAATGCAAGCGTTTTTCGCCGAGGCGACGGCGCGCTGCGCGGCCCACGGCGTGCGCTTTACCGCGGCGGTGCTCACAAACGGCACGCTGGTGCCGGATGGCGCGATCGACTGGCTGCTGGCCAACCGCGTGTCGGTGTCGGTGTCGGTCGATGGCGTCGGCGCGGTGCAGGACGCGATGCGCCCGGTCAAGGGCGGCGGGCAGTCGTTCGCGCGGCTCGAGGCTGGCCTGGACGCGTATCTGGCGGCGGGAATTCGGCCATACATGCTTGTAACTGTTGGCGAATCCAACGTAGACGGCTTGGCGGATCTGACCGAATGGCTGCTGACGCGCGACCTGGCGTTCCGCTTCAGCCTCGTGCGCGATCTGGAGTGGGGCGCCGGCGCGCTGGATGACCGCCACGGCGCCGCCGACGCGCAGCGCGATCGGGAAGTCGTGCAGACGGTGCTGGCGGGTGAGCCGCTGGCGCGCGTGCAGCGGGCGGTGGCGCGCGCGTATGACCGCATCGAGGCGCACCTGCTGGCGACGTATGCGGCGGGCAAGCGGCCAGCGACGTCGTTTCGCCAGTCGCACCGCTTTTGCGATCTGGACCTGTGGCGGCCGATCGAGCAGGCGTGCGGTGCGGGGCGCAGCTATGTCGCGATCGCCGAGACCGGCGCGGTCAGTCCGTGCCAGGCGGCGCTGCACCACCCCGGGACGCGGCCGATCGAGGCGCAGAGCCTGCTTGTGCAAGCGCGGGCGCAGACGCAGCTGCAGCCGTTTGCCCGCCACGCGCTCAACGCCGAGTGCGCACAATGCCGTTTCCGCGCCAGCTGCGCCGGTGGCTGTCCGCTGCTGCTGTTCCGGCGCGAAGGCCACGTCGACGGTCGATCGCCGTACTGTGAAGTGTTCCGCGCCGTGATCCCGCGCATACTGCACGTCGCCGCGCTGGAAATGGTGCTGCAGCGCCAAGCCGGCGCCGCCTCAAGGGAGTCCCGCGATGTTCAACTGGCATGACCTCAACGGCGCGTTACGCCTGCAGTATGCCGGCAATTCGCTGCGCAAGTGGCTGGTCGTGGTCGGGCTTGTGCTCGCCGGGCTGTTTGCCGCGCTGTTCGTGCGGTTCGTGCTCACGCGCATCCTGGCGCGGCTGACGACGCACACCAAGACCGAGCTGGACGATCGGCTGGTCGCGGCGACGAGCATGCCGGCCGCCATCCTGACATTTTTCGGCTTTGTCCACGCGGCCTTGCATGTGCCGCGCCTGCCAGGGCGGCTGCATGAGCTGGTGCTGGACGCCAACGCCGTGGCGATGGCGCTGATCACCGCGGTCATCGTCTGGCGGGCGCTCGACGTGCTGTTCGATGAGCTGATGCTGCCCTGGGCGGAGCGTCACCAGCCGCCGATCAACACGCAGGTCGTGGCGATTACCCGCGCGGTGACAAAATGGACCGCGGTGGCGTTCCTGGCGATCACCGCGCTGCACCGCGCCGGCTTTGACGTCGTCTCGGTCATCACCGGGCTGGGCATCGGCGGCGTGGCGGTCGCCTTCGCGGCGCAGGAGACGCTCGGCAACGTCCTGGGCGCGCTGCAGATCATGACCGACCAGCCGTTCGTGGTGGGTGACGTCGTGCGGATCGACAACGACTATTCCGGTCGCGTGCTGCGGATGGGGCTGCGCTCGACGCGCATTGTGACGACGGCGGGCGTGCAGATCATCGTGCCGAACAAGCGGATCGCCTCGGCCGTGCTGCAGAATTTCAGCCACGCCAACGGCCTGGTCAAGGACGTGACGCTGCAGCTGGATCGCAAGCTGACGGCCGAGCAGCTGCGGCTGGCAAGCCAGGTGACGCGTGAAGTGCTGGCAGCGGAGCCGCGCATTTCCCCGGATTTCACCGTGGCAATCAGCGGTTTCGGCGATTGGTCGAGCAACCTGCGGGTGATGTACTTCATCCCGCGGCTGGACGAGTCCGTGCTCGTCGCCCACGACGTGCTGCTGGCGGTCCGCGAACGGCTGGCGGAAGCCGGCGTGCAGCTGGCGGTGCCGGCAGTGGTGCAGGCGCCGGCGAGCGCGGCGAGCTGAGCGCAACCGCAGGATCCAAGAACGCCGGAGCGGCTACGGCTTCCAGAACTCGAAAAGGTTGTCAGCCTTGGCAGCGTCGCCCAGCCGCGGCAGGCCAAAAAGGTCTTCAATCGTCGCCAGATAGCTCGCGTGCGTGTACGCCTTGCTCGACTGGAAGCCCGGCGCGACGATGTTCGCCGACACGACGATCATCGGCACGCGGTCGATGTCGTTGACGAGCGGCACGCCCTCGCCTTCGTCCCAGGTGATGAACAGCACGCCGCCGTTCTTGAACGCGTCGCTGGCGAGGATCTTCGGCACTTCCTTGGCCAGCCACGCATCGCAGTTCTTCAGGCTCGTCACGGGATCCAGCGGCGGATTGTGGCCATTATCCGTCATGTTCGGCGTGATCCACATGTAGCGGTAGGCGCCGCTGGCCAGATCGGCGGGGAACAGGCTGTAGTCGACGCTCGTCTGCGCGCACAGGCCGCCCGGGTCTTTTTGGATGTCGGTAAAGTACAGAAACGGGTCGTGCTTGGGCGCGTAATCGCCTTGCGCCGACAGCAGGCACGGCGTGCCCATGCTCTCCTGGTACGACCGCCACGGCACCTTCGCCACCTGCAGCTGATGGCCCAGGTTGTCCTTGTCGACCGGGAACGTCACCACAAGCGGCACGCTCGCCGTCGGGTCGAGGTCGCTGACGCCGGGATACTGCGTGTTGCCGCTGATGAGGTACAGGTAGTTCGGCAGCGACGGGTGCGTGCCGGAGTCCTTGTAGTTCGTCGCCAAGCCGTACTGGCTGATCAGCGTGTTGATGTACGGCGCATTGGCCGAGCCGACGATGTCGGTATAGCTATGATTTTCCAACAGAATCGTGAACACCGTGATCTGCTTGGCGGCGACGTCCGGGACATCCGCGGCGGCGTCGACGGCGGGGACGTCGGCCGGTGGCACGTCCGCCGGCGGGACATCGGCGACGGCATCCACGGGCGCGGGCGCGTCCGCGGGCGGGACATCGGCGACGGCATCGGCGGCGCTGGCATCGGCAGCGGCATCCACAGCGAGCGCGTCGGTCGCCGCAGCGTCGGCATCGCCACCGGCGAGCGCGGCGTCATCGGTCACGGCGTCGGCAGTCGGCGCGGCGTCGGTGCCGGCGGTGGCCGCAGTCCCGCACGCGGGCGCGACGCACAGGCACAGGGCGAGAATGGATCGGGAGCTGAACATGACGCATCCATGCGCGCTGCGTGACAATCCAGCGCCTACCCGCATTGTGCGCAAAGTGGCCGCGGAGGGGAAAGTTTTTCACCGATGCACACATACGATATTGCCTGTTGGCGTTCGCCGCGGCCTTGCTACGGTTCGCCTTGATCGCCGTCAAATGGGCGAGGCGTTTGGCAGGCCATGAACCACCTCAAGACGCGCCGCGAGGCGCTCAGCTTGCTCGGCGTCGCCGGGCTCGCCGCTTGGAACGCAAGCTGCAGCACGTCCGCGCCCGCCGCCGCGGTCTCGTGCGATCCGCCCAGCGGCGGCGGTCCCAGCAAACGCGTCGCCATCATCGGCGGCGGCGTCGCCGGCGTCTGCACGGCGTGGTTGCTGGACGGCGCGTACGCCGTGACGCTGTTCGAGTCCGAAGCGCAGCTGGGCGGCAACGTCGAGACGGTGCCGTTTACGGTGCGTGGCCAGCAGGTGCTGGTGGACATCGGCGCGCAGTATTTCCACCCCGGGCTGTATCCCAACTACGCGCGGCTGCTGGATTTATTGGCCATTCGCGACCCGCAGGACGCCGCCAAAAGTGATCTCTACCCGGCGCCATCGACCATCACGATCTTTGACCCGGCGGAGGCCAACCCGCGCTTTGTCTCGCCGGTGCTGCCGGATCGCGTGTGGCCGCTGTCCGCGGACTGGAATGGCGACGGCGTCGCGGCGTTTGCCAAGCTGCCCGATGCCGCGAAGGCCCTGGACGCCGCGGGCGACTGGCTGACGCCGCTGGACAGCTGGCTGCAAACCATCGGCATGAACGACAACCAGCGCAACAACCTGCTGGTGCCGTGGGCCGGTTCGCTGTTTTCCGGGGACATCGAGCAGAGCCGCGGCCTGTCGGCGCTGGGCACGGCGGTGTTCGTGGCGCGCACGGTGGGCGCCAACCCGACGGACGCGATCTACTACCAGACGCTCAAGCACGGCCTGGGCCAGGTGCCGACCAAGCTTGTGAGCCAATGCACAACGCTGACGGTGCAGACAAGCACGCCGGTGCAGGCGATCAGCCGTGCGTGCGGGACGCAGTGGCAGGTGCAGACGGCGGCGGGCGCGCAGGGGCCGTTCGACGCGGTGATCCTCGCGCTGCCGGCCTATGCCGCGGCCAAGCTGGTGGCCGGCATCGACGAGCTGGCGGCGCAAAAGACGGCGCTGGAGACGGTGGAGTGGTACGACTCGCACCTGGCGATCCACACCGATCCGACGTACGCGCCGGCCGATCCCGCCAACGTCTCGTTCCTGAACTGCCGCATCCAGGGCGGCACGTGCGAGGCGAGCATGAACCTGAGCATCAGCGTCGCGCCGCCGCCGGACGGCCAGCCGACCGGGCTGTGGAAGAGCTGGACGACGCTGCGCAACGTGCAGCCGGCGAACATCTTGCACACGGTGCAGTACAAGCACTACCTGCCGACGCCCAAGAGCTACGGCGGCAACGCGGCGCTGGCGAAGCTGCAGGGTCAGGCGCAGGTGTGGTTTGCCGGCGGCTGGACCAAGCCGTTTGACACGCAGGAGACGGCGCTGCTGTCGGCGCTGGACGTCGCCAAGGGGCTGGCGGCGACGGCGAGCGTCCACAGCGCCGCGTTTGCCGCCGCGACCTGAGCGCTACGGCGCGGTGCCGCCGCAGCAGAGCACGCCGCCCTTGCCGGCGGGGCCGACCGGCTGGCCGTCGTACTGGCAGCTCATGTTCTGACAGGCTTTTTTGGTGACGTTGGCGCCCTCGTTCAGGTCGCTCTTGCCGGGGCCAACGCACTCCCACGGGCCGAGGTTCGGCTCCGCTTCGTTGAAGCCGCACTTGTTGGGCGCCGTGCTGGCGATGACGCGGTCGAGCGGTCCGCAGTTCTTTGTCGCGTCGAGCGTGGTGCCGAGGTTGCCGCAGCCGAACAGGTCGTTGAAATTCGGTCCGTCGGCCCAGCCGCCGCAGACGCTGCCGTTCTGGCTGGGCTGGCGGATGGCGAAGAACAGCGACTTGGGCGCGGCGCCGGCGGGCGTGGCGTCGACACAGCCGGTGGCGGACTTGGCGGCGACTTCCTGCCAGGTTTTGCAGACATGCCAGCCAGCGGCGCAGAGGTCGGGCGCGGCGCAGCCCTTGCCGTCGGCTTTGGGGCCGTCGTTGCCGCCCTGGTTGCCGCACGTCGGCACGATGCTGTCCGGCGTGAGGCCCGGCTGGTCCCACGCGCCGCTGCAGCCGGCAATCTGCGGGTAAGCCTTGGTGTCCAAAAAGCCCTCGCGCGTGCCATCGGCGCAGCCAAGCTCTGGATTCACTGGCGGATCCGTCGCCGCCGTCACCGTGAACAGCGCCTGCACGCAGCTCTGCACGCCGGCGTCATCCCACACGTCCAGGTGGAACAGGTACTGGCCAGCGGCGGTCGTCGTGTACGTCGGCGCCTGAACATCGGCCGACGGCAGGAACTGCCCCGAGCCGCCCAGCGGCGCTTGCACCGTCCAAAACCACTTGACAACCTTGGCCAATCCTTGCCCGTACGATCCCGCCGCGCTCAAGTGCAGCACCGCCTGCGTGCCGACTTTTTGGCCCTCGGCGACGGCGAGAATCGCGATCGGGCACTTGACCACCGGCGGCGTGCACGCTGGGTTGGGCGCGCAGCCTTCGTTGATGAGGCCATCGCAGTTGTCGTCGACGCAGTTGCCGCAGAATTCCGCCGGCGGAATGCAAGGCCCCCACTCTTTCAAGCACTTGCGCGTGCCGGCCGAGCCGCACGCCGTCACGCACGACTCGGTGCTGAGCGGCTTGCATTCGTAGTCAAAGCCCGGCTTCTTGCCGCCATCTGCGCCGCCATCCGCCGCGCTGTCCGCCACCGCCGTGTCGTCCGTCCCCGCATCGGGCGCCGCCGCGTCGTCCGTCGCGTCGCTGACGCCGCTCGCTTCAGCTCCGCCCGTGTCCGGCTTGGTGGCAAACGCCAGATCCGCTTCCGCCGCGTCGGAATCCGCCGCCGCATCCGCACCGGCAGCTTGCGTCTGCGGCGTACTGCAGGCCGCTGTCAGCGCTGCCACGGCCGCCCATCGCGTCAAGGCTGACATGCCGGCACCTCCACAACGCTGTTTTTGTCGCCATAGCCGTCCGGCACCTGGTTCGGGTCGCTCGGATCCGGCTGCCACTTGCCATCGACGATGAACTTGTACTGGTACACGCCCGCCGCCAGCGTGCGCACGACGCTCCAGGTCCCGGAATTCGTCGGATCGGTCAGCACATCCGCCGCCGGCGCCGCCGATGCCCAGCCATTGAACGAGCCCGACAGCAGCACCGTGTGCGACCCTTTGCCCGCAACGAAGCTGAACGTCACTTTGCCGCAGGTGTCCGTCGGCTGCGTCCCGATCTGCACCGCCGTCACCGTCACCGCCAGCGTCGCTGTCGCCGTCAGCCCGGCGCTGTCGTGCACGGTCAGCGCGACCTGCTCCGTGCCGGTCCAGTTCGTCGGCGCCACGACGTAGACGAGGTGCGTGCCTGGGTCCTGCAACGCCACGTGCTGCGCGCTCCACGACACCGTCAGCTGCGCGTCCGCGTCTTCCAGATCCGCCAGCAGCGGGTTCAGGTCCAGCGTCGTCGACGCGCCCTCCGCAAGCGTCAGCGGCGGCGGGGTCTGGAAGGTCGGCGGCGCGTCTTGCGGACCGGTATCGCTCGCCACGTCCGGCGCGACGTCGACCGGCGCCGGCACGTCCAAGGGCGTGTCCGCCGCCGCCGCGTCGGTCGCCGTCGCCAAATCCTCCGGGGTATCCGCCGCGCCAGCTGCATCGGTCGCGCCGTGCAGGTCGGCGGTGGTGTCCGGCAGCGTGAAGGAATCGCCCGGGGCCGTCGCCTGCCCACACGCGCTCGCCAGCGCGAGCACGACGCCCGCCGCCCACGCGCGTGACCCGCTCATCCGGTCTCCCGCACACTGCATATCCACCCCTGCTCCGTCGGCCACGCCGGACGCGCGCCGCCCAAAAACCCCGTGGCCAGCATGACCTTTGGGGCTGGCGCGGTCAAGACGCGGCGGTGGGTGATGGGCCACGGTCGGCGGGGAGAGCTCCGCACCTGCCGCAGTCATCGCCGCGGCCGGCAGCACGCGGTCGCCAGCAAAACCTACGTTCAGCCGGCGTTTTTTGGGCCACAACGGCGATCTGGCACGCCGCTTGCTTATGTCCTGTCGCCGTTAGCCGCACACACCGTGCGGCACGACTGTTGTTTGGAGGATACTGTCATGAATCTCACAACTTGGCGTTCCACGCCCGTTCCCGTTCGCCAGACCAAGGACCGCAACATGGATACCGCGCCGATCGGCTCGCTCCAGGACCAGGTGAACCGGCTTTTTGACCAGTTCTTCGACAGTTGGCCGATGGCTCCGGCTATGCCGCGCTACACCTACGAGCCGATGGCGTTCAACCCGAAGATGGACGTGCGCGAGGACGAGAAATGCATCGCCTTGACCGCCGACCTGCCGGGCATGACCGACAAGGACGTGGAAGTCCTGGTGGCGCCGGGCTCCCTGACGATCCGCGGCGAGCGCAAGGAAGAGTCCAACCGCAAGGAAAGCGGCTACTACGTCAACGAGCGGTCGTTTGGCCAGTTTGAGCGCACGTTCGCGCTGCCGTCCGGCATCGACATCGACAAGGCGCATGCCAACTTCAAGAACGGCGCGCTGACTGTGACGCTGCCGCGGACCGCGGAAGCCCGCAAGGCGACGCGCAAACTGGAGCTGACGGGTCACAATTAGCCCGCTGCGTCCACCGCGGACGCCCGCCACCAACGACGCCCGGCACCGCGCGCACCTCCCCCACGCGACGGTTGCCGGGCGTTGCTGCGTCTGCCGCACCTTGACGACGCCCCGCCCGGCCGTGACACTGGCCGCCAAGCGAGGCGCGCACGTGAACCAGGATCCCGAGCTTTTGCGGCGCCTGCTGCGCGCCAAGGATCGCATGGACGCGGCCTCGCACGAGGCGCTGTCGGTCGCCCAGCTGGCGCGGTTGAGCGGCGTGTCGGCTGCGCACTTTGCGCGGTCGTTCAAGCAGGCATTTGGTCTGCCGCCGCACCGCTATCTGCTGACGCGACGCATTGAACGGGCGACGGCGCTGCTGCGCGAGACCGAGTTGGCCATCACCGCGGTGGCGTTGCAGACCGGCTGGCAGAGCCTCGGCACGTTTGGCCGCACCTTTCGCGACATCACCGGTGCGAGCCCCGGCGCGATCCGCGCCCGCGAACAGGCCGCTGCGCGCACGCTTGGCCTTGTGCCGCCGTGCTTTCTGAGCGCCGCGCGCCGCCCCGACATGACAATCGCAGTTTCGGAGAAGCGCCGGCAGCAAACTTCCGGCACCATGGCGTCCTGTCCAACGGAGGGTCCATGAGTCAAGGAATCGGCGTCGTCGGTCTGTATGTGCGCGATCAGGAAGAGGCGCTGGCGTTCTACGTCGGCAAGCTGGGTTTTGTTGTGCACACGGACGTCCGCAACGGCTCCTACCGCTGGCTGACGGTGCAGCACCCGGAGCAGCCGTCGTTCCAGCTGGGGCTGTTCGCGCCGGAGCAGCCGACCGTCGACGCGGCGACGGCGCAGGCGCTGCGCGAGGTCGCGGCGAAGGGCGCGATGCCGCCGCTGGTGCTGCTCGTTGAGGACTGCCGCGCGCATTTTGAACAGCTGCGCGCCCGCGGCGTCGAGTTCACGCAGGAGCCGATCGCCCGCTTCGGCAACGTCGACGCCAGCTTCCGCGACCCGGCGGGCAACGGCTGGAAGATGCTGCAGCCGCGCCGCTGATTCCTCACCGTTCGCAGCCAAGTCCGTATTTTCACAACGAGGTCCGAGATGAATATTGCATTGTGGGTTCTGCAAATCCTGCTGGCGCTACACACCGCCATGGGCGCGGTGTGGAAGCTGTCGAACTCGGCGCAGACGGTGCCGTCGCTCGAGGCGATCCCCCGCAGCGTCTGGCTGGCGCTGTGCGCCGTCGAGCTTGTCTGCGCCGTCGCGCTTGTGCTGCCGGCGCTGAGCAAGCCGCTGGGCGTCGCGGCGCCGATCGCGGCGCTCTGCATCGCTATGGAAATGCTTGCGTTTTGCGCAGTCCACCTGCAGTCCGGCGCCACCGTCCATGGCCAACTGGGCTATTGGCTCGTCGTCGCCGCGCTCTGCGGTTTGCTGGCGTGGGGCCGTCTGGTGCTCAAGCCGTTCTGACCGCTACTGGCACGCGGAGCACGTCTCCGTCCACGGCGCCTCATCCAGCACCACCTCCGGCACCGGCGCTTGGCAGCGCGGACACAGCCCCCACGCGGGCGTACCCAAGCGCTTCTGCGCGCGCGACACCTGGTCCAGAAACCGCCGCAGCCGCTCCTCCGGGCGCTCGCCCGGCTTTTGCTCGTGCGGCAGCTTGAGCGTCGTCAACGTCACGTTCTTGCCCGCCAGCACATCGCTCAGCGCCGCGTACAGCCCCTGGCCCTTGAACGCCAACTGCTGACGCCACCGCGCAATCTGCTCCGGGCTGGGTTCCGCTATCATCTTGACGTCCTCGCCCCGCGTCAGTTGCAGGTGCTGCGGAGTGTCCTACCATGACGGCATCGACGCCGCCATCCGCGGTAGGCGCAGTCAGGACGGGCGATGGGCAATCCAGAGAATCCGCAAGGGCAAGATCGCGATGACGCCGGCGTGCTGCTGGCGCCGCGGCAGAAGGTCAAGCGGCCGACGCTGTACAACGTCGTGCTGCACAATGACGATTACACGACGCAAGAGCTTGTGGTGGAAGTGCTGCGGCTGTTCTTTCACAAGACCGACGCTGAAGCGCAGACGATCATGCTGAACGTACACAACAAAGGCCGCGGCATTGCCGGGACGTACAGCAAGGATCTGGCTGAGTCGAAGGTGGCGCAAGTCACCGATTACGCGCGGACGCATGGCGCACCGCTCAAGCTGACCGCGGAACCGGCGCACTAGGAGTTGTGAATGCTGAGCCTGGAGCTGGAAATTGCCATCCAAGTCGCCGCGAGCGAAGCGCAGACGCGGCGCCACGAGTTTTTTGGCCTGGAGCACATGCTCTACGCGCTGCTGCACGACAAGGCGACGGCGCGGGTCATCACGCGCTGCAACGGCAACGTCGCGGCGCTGCGCGAAGCGCTGGACGCGTGGCTGAGCACCGAAGTCGAGCCAATTCCTGCGGATGAGGAGCTGACGACCCAGCCGACGCTGGGGCTGCAGCGCGTGATCCAGCGCGCGGCGCTGCACGTGCGCGGCGCCGGCAAGCAGGCGGTGACGGGCGCGAACGTGCTCGTGGCGATGTTCAGCGAGGACGACTCGTTCGCGACGTATTTTCTGCAGCAGCAAGGCGTGTCGCGGCTGGACGTTGTGAGCTACCTGTCCCACGGCGAGGACGAGAAAGACGAGCCGCTGCTGCGCCAGGAAAAGGACGACGAGGACGAAGCGGAAGGCGAGGACGGCGAGAAGCCGGCCAAGGACGGCGGGCTGGCGGCGTATTGCGTCAACCTCAATGAGGAAGCGCGGTTGGGGCGGATTGACCCGCTCGTCGGCCGCGACGTCGAGGTCGAGCGCATGGCGCAGGTTCTGCTGCGGCGGCGCAAGAATAACCCGCTGCTTGTCGGCGATTCCGGCACGGGCAAGACGGCAATTGTCGGCGGCCTGGCGCTGCAAATCGTCGAGGGCAAGGCGCCGTTTCCACTGCGCAATACAACGATTTGGTCGCTGGACGTCGGCTCCTTGCTGGCGGGCTCCAAGTACCGCGGTGACTTTGAAAAGCGCTTGAAGGGCGTGCTGGCAGGGCTGGCGGAACAAAAGGACACGATTTTGTTCATCGACGAGCTGCACACGATCGTTGGCGCCGGCGCGACGACGGGCGGTTCGATGGACGCGTCAAACCTGCTGAAGCCGGCGCTGGCGTCGGGCGCGCTGCGCTGCATCGGCTCGACGACGTGGGATGAGCTGCGCGGCCACATCCAAAAAGACAAGGCTTTTGCCCGGCGGTTCCAGAAGATCGACGTCGGCGAGCTGTCTGTGGACGACACGATCGCGGTGCTGCGGGGCCTGCGCAAGCACTACGAGGCGCACCACAAAGTGACGTATACGGACGCGGCGCTGACGGCGTCGGCGACGCTGGCGGGCAAG
>CAIPXZ010000105.1 GCA_903869075.1 uncultured Myxococcales bacterium
AAGCCCAGAATCCCGCAGGGATTTCTTGAACCATAGCCGCGGACTTTAGTCCGGGGCGTGGGGATGTGGGCGCGACTTGCTAAGCTTGCGACCGCCCTGGGCCGTAGACGCCTGCCAATTGACTCCCCCGGCCACTTGCGCTACTCCGGCGACGCCTTCGGGCACGGAGTCGCCTCATGATCAGCATCACGCTCGCCAATGGCATCGGCCGCATCGAATTGGCCCGGCCGGAAAAGAAAAACTGCTTCAACGGCGACATGCTCGCCGCCATCGACAGCGCCATCGCCGCGTGGGCCGACGACCCGGCGTGCCGCGCGATCGTGCTCAGCGCCCAGGGCGACACCTTTTCCGCCGGCGCCGACCTCGCGTGGATGGCTTCCCAAGCCGGCGGCGGCCGCGATGCCAATATCGAGGGTGCCAAGGCCCTCGGCGGCGTGTTCCACCGCGTCGCCAAGTCGAAAAAACCGGTCGTCGGCCGGATCCAGGGCGGCTGCCGCGGCGGTGGCGTCGGCTTGGCAGCGGCGGTCGACATCGCTGTGGCGTCAGAGCGCGCCAGCTTCGCGCTGACGGAAGTGCGGCTGGGCCTGCTGCCGGGCGTGATTTCGCCGTTCGTCGTTGAGCGCGTCGGTCCCAGCCGGGCGCGGGCGCTGTTCATGACCGGCGAGACCGTGAACGCGCAGGAGGCGTGGCGCATCGGCCTCGTGCACCATGTTGTGCCGCATGACGATCTGGATGCCAAGGTTCAGGAAGTGCTGGACCTTTTGGTGCTGGGTGGTCCGGACGCGCTGTTGTCCTGCAAGCGCCTCGTCGACCTGGTGGCGTACCGCCAGCCGGAAGAAGTGTTTGCGCGCACGGCCGAGCTCATCGCGGACGCGCGCGCGTCGGCGGAGGCGCAAGAAGGCATGATGGCGTTCTTGACCAAGCAGCCCGCGCCGTGGGTGCCGAAAAAAGGATAGCGGATGCAAAAGGTGCTGATCGCCAATCGCGGCGAAATTGCGGTGCGGATTGCCCGCGGCTGTCACGTCCTCGGCATCCGCGCCGTCGCCATCTATTCGGAAGCCGACGCGCTGGCGCGACACGTGCGCGCAGCCGATGAGGCGGTGTGCGTCGGTCCGGCGGAGTCGGCGCTGAGCTACCTGAACGCCGCGGCGATCCTCGCGGCGGCCAAGCGGACGGGCGCGGACGCGATCCATCCTGGCTATGGTTTCTTGAGCGAAAACGTCGACTTCATGCGCGCTGTCGTCGCTGCGGGGCTGACCTGGATTGGTCCGCCGGCGGACGCGATCGCGCCGATTCAGTCCAAGACTGCCGCCAAAGCCGTCGCGCAAGCCGCGGGCGTGCCGACGGCGCCGGCGGCGATCCTCGACGACCTGAGCGATGCTGGCATCCAAAAGGCTGCGGAATTGGTCGGTTTTCCGCTGCTCGTCAAGCCGCAGGACGGCGGCGGCGGCAAGGGTATGCAGCGCGTCGACCGGCCGCAGGACCTGCGCGCAGCTGTCGACACGGCCAAGCGCATCTCGATCGCCGCTTTTGCCTCGGACAAGCTGTTCATCGAGCGGTACGTCGAGGACGCGCGCCACGTTGAAGTGCAGGTGCTGGGCGACACGCATGGCACCACGGTGCACTGTTTCGAGCGCGAATGCAGCGTGCAGCGGCGCCACCAGAAGGTCATCGAGGAGTCGCCGTGCAACGTGCTGACGGACGCTGAGCGCGCGGCGATCTGCGAGTCCGGCCGGGCGTTTGCGGCGCAGGTCGGCTATGTGGGCGCGGGCACTGTGGAATTCCTCTTCGATCCACAGCGCCGTGCGCACTATTTCCTGGAGATGAACACGCGGCTGCAGGTCGAGCACCCGGTCAGCGAGGCGGTCATCGGCGCCGATTTGGTCGTGGCGCAGCTGCGCATCGCCCGCGGTGAAAAGCTGGCGGACGTCTTGCAGGGCGGCGTCACGCAGCGCGGCCACGCGATTGAAGTGCGCATTTACGCAGAGGATCCGGCGAATGGCTACGCGCCACAGGCCGGGACGCTGCTGCGCGTGCGCTGGCCAGACGCGCCGTTCGTGCGCGTGGATGCCGGCTTTGAGGGCGGCGACGCCGTGCCGATGCACTACGACCCGATGCTGGCGAAAATCATCGCTTGGGGACGCGACCGCGAGGACGCGCGGCTGCGGCTGATGGCGGCGCTGCGTGAGACAGTGGTTCACGGTGTGCTGACCAACATCCCGATGTTGCTGGCGCTTTTGGCAGAGCCGGCGTACGTCGCGTCCGAAGTCCACACCGGCTGGCTGGACAAGCGCTACGGCAACGAGGCGCCGGGCATGGGCAGCGCGGCGGGCGTGACGGCGCTGGCGGCGCTGGCGGCGGCGGGTCAGGGCGGTCCGCTAGCGGTGGCGGCAACGGCGCAGGCGGGCGCGGGCGCGGCTGAGGCGACAACGGACCCTTGGACGGCGCTGGCTGGCTGGCGCGCGGGCGGTGCGGCATGAAGCGGATTTTCGAGGCGCCCGACGCGGCACGGCTGGAGCTGACGGCGACCCCGTCGCCCGGCGGCTTGCGGCTGGCGTGGCTAGGCGCCGACGGCACGACGACCGTGGAAGTGCTGGCGCGTCGCGCGCCCAACGGCGACTGGCTGCTGGATCAGGACGGCATCACGCGGCCGGCGCAGATCTCGCTGGATCGGCAAAATGTCTGGGTTTCCAGCCTGGATGGCGGCGACGATCGCAGCGGCACTGTGTGGTTTCGCCGGGTGGAAGCCAAGCGCGGCGCGGCGGGCGTGGATCTCGGCGTCCGCTCGCCCATGACCGGTCGCGTCGTCGCCGTGCACGTGCAAGAGGGCGATTTGGTGGAGAAAAACCAGCCGCTTGTGGTCGTCGAGGCGATGAAGATGGAGCATGTGCTGCGGGCGCCGCGCGCCGGGCAGGTGCGCAAAGTGGCGTGCGCGGCGGGACAGCTTGTGGAAGGCGGCGCGGAGCTGGTCGAGCTGCTCGACGCCGTCGCCGAGGGCTGAGGCAGGAAAAAAAATGACACCGCAACAGGCGATTCCGCAGATTACCGGCAGCGGTCCCAAGCGCGTCACGGTCGTCGAGATCGGGCCGCGCGACGGCTTGCAGAACGAGCGCGTGCGCGTGCCGACGGCGACCAAGGTCAAGTTCATCGAGGCGCTCGCCGACGCCGGGCTCAAGCGCATCGAGTCGACGTCGTTCGTGTTGCCGCAGGCCGTGCCGCAACTGGCCGATGCTGAAGCGCTTTTTGCGCAGCTGCACCGGCGCCCGGACGTCCGCTATTCGGCGCTGGTGCCCAACATGCGCGGGCTGGCGCGCGCCGAAGCCGCGGACGTCAAGGACATCGCGGTGTTTACGGCGGCGACGGACACGTTCGTGCGCAATAACATCCGGATGACGCTGGAGAATTCGCTCAAGCACTTCGCTCCCGTCGTTGCCGAAGCCAACGAGCGCGGCATGGGCGTGCGCGGCTACGTCTCGACGGTTTTTGGCTGCCCGTACGAGGGCGCGGTCACGCCGGAGCAGGGGATTGTCGTTGCCGAACGCCTGTTTGCGCTTGGCGTGCAGGAGGTGTCCATCGAGATCGG
>CAIPXZ010000106.1 GCA_903869075.1 uncultured Myxococcales bacterium
CCGATCTCTAAACGGATAATCTCCAGCTCGCTCCAGCCGCCGGCGCGCTGCCAGATTGCCCGGCGCAGCAGCGTGCCCGCGCCCGGCAGCCACTGGCTGAAGACGATTGTCTCCGGCGGCCGCACGACGTACCGCAGACGGCCGCTCTGGGTGCCAAAGAGCTCCAGATCGCCAAAAACACAATCAACATCAGGCTGTTGTGTGCCAGACCACAGCGCCGCCAGCGCGCCGGGCGGCATCAGGTCGTCGCCGTCAAACGGCAGGATCCAGTCGGTCGCCAGGTGCTGCACGCCGGTGTTGCGGCTCGCTGCCAGCCCGCGGTTCGTCGCGTGGCGCACCGTCACAATCCGCGGATCGCCCAGCCGCTCGACGACTTCCGCGGCGCGACCGTCCGGCGAGCCGTCATCGACGACAACCGCCTGCCAGCGCGGTCCGTCCTGCGCCAGCACACTGCGCAGGCAGGCTTCCAGCAGGTCAAAATGACCGTAGACCGGAATGACAATGCCAACTTGTGCGGGGAGATCGGTCAAGCGCGCCTCAGCCCGGCGATCGTAGAATCGGCAGCGGCAAAGGTCAAACCGCGGGGCGCAGCTCCCGTGGGCCAGTCGCCAAAACCGCCATCTGTTGGACGCCCCGCGCCCTCGCCAGTAGACTCCCGGCCGCGCCGTGCGACACGGCCAGGGCACACGGATGGCGGAGTCGCTGGTTCCCTCAAGAACGCAATATCTCAAGCAACTTGGCTCGTTCTACGCCACGGACCTCGCCGCCGTTGGCGTGTTCCTGGTGCTGACGCCGATGCTGTTGCACCACCTCGGTGCGGCGCGATTTGGCGTCCTGGCGGTGGCGGATTCGGTGCTCGGCTACATTGGCCTGCTGAACCTCGGCCTCAACCCGGCGCTGACGCGCTTCCTCGCCGGCTCGGAGGCCACCGGCGATCGCCAGCGGACGATTTCGCTGCTCTCCACCTCCGCGATGTTGTTCGGCATTCTCGGCGTCATCGGCGGCATCGCCGCCAGCTTGATCGCCGCCCACATCGGCGCGCTTTTCAACGTGGACGCCGCCGTCGTCGACGACTGCGCCCGGTTCATCTCTATCAAAGGCCTTGAATTCATTCTGGCCATGCCGCTCGGCATCTATGCCGCCGGCAACTACAGCATCGGCTCGATGGTCAAAATGAACGGCGTGCGCGCGGTCGGCGGCGCGCTCGAGACCGCGCTGGCGTTCGCTGTCGTCTGGACCGGCTCCGGCTTGACCATGCTCGCCGTCAACAGCCTCGTCATCACGCTGGCCACCGGCTTGCTGCAGCGCTGGTCGCTGCGCCGCGCCGTGCCCAACCTCAACTTGCGTTTTGACGCCATCCGCGCCGACCTCGTCCGCGAATTGTTCAGCTACGGCCTGCTGTTTGCGCTGGACGGCCTCATCGTGCTGCTTGTCTTCAAGACCGACGACATCGTCATCGGCGCCGTCAGCAGCGCCGCCGCGCTCGCCTCGTACGCCGTCGCCGGCCAGGTCAGCCGCGCGCTGACCAACACCGTCGGCCGCATTCCCGGCACACTTTTCCCAGTCCTTTCCGCGCTTTCCGCCAAGGACGACCGCGCCACGCTGCGCCGCGTCTTCTGCCGCACCATCGACGCCTGCTTTGCCACAAGCGGCGCCATCGCCGTCACGCTCGCGGTGTTTGGCGGTGAGCTGATCCGCGGCTGGCTTGGCATTCAGCCTGACGCGCTGCCGGATCGCGTCATCTACTGCTTCGCCGCGTTCGCGCTGTGCCACGCGCCGGTCTCCGCCGGCTCCAAGTACCTCGCCGCCGCCGGCTTGATGCGCCGCGTCGCGTTCATGGCCATCGTCGAGGGCTTTGGCAACCTCGGCCTCACGCTGATTCTCGTGCGCGTCGTCGGCCTGCCGGGCGTCATCCTCGCCACCGTCATCGTTCAGGTCTCGACGACAAGCTGGTACAACGCGACGCAGGCGGCGCGCCACATGGAGCTGCCGATCGCCGTGTTTTGGCGTGATCGCATGCTGCGGCTGGCGGTGCCGATGCTGGCGTCCGGCGCGCTGGCCCTGACCTGGCACGCGCTGATTCCGCACCCGGTCTGGCCGGTGGCGATCGCCGCGATCCTGTCCTGCTTTGCCGTCCACGGCCTTGTGGCGTGGCGGGTGCTGCGCGGCGCCTATGCCGAACCGCTGGCGGCCTGACGGCGGCTACAGCCAGCGATCCAGCCAGACCTTGAACGCGATCCACGGCCGTCGACCAAACAGCGCGTCGCGCTCCACCGCCAGCGCCCGCCGCGCCGCGCCGGTCACGCCCAGCTTGGCCATGTCGCGCGTCACGGAGTCGTAGATGATCGCCGCCATCTGCCGGTTGAACCGCGCCAGCACCGGCCAGTGCGCCGCCCGCTCCGCCTCCAGCACCGCCAACACCGCGTGATAATGGGTCATTCGCCGCTGCAGCCGCGCGGTGTCCAGGCCGTGCATCGCCGAGCCGGGCCGCTCCAGGTAGTGGTACAGCGGCTCCGGCACGTAGACGAGCCGCTGGCAGCCGGCGAACACGGTCGCGCACAGCAGGCCGTCCTCCAGCAGGTCGATGCGCGGCCACGGCTGCGCGTCCTGCTGCGCCACCAGCGCCTGCCACGCAGCCCGGCGAAAGAGCTTGTTCCACACCGCCACCGCCGAGCGCCGGTCAATCAGGAACTGCAGCAGCGCCGCGGGCGACTCCAGCTGCAGCGGCTTCGGCAGGCGCAACAGCCGTTGCGGCGGCTGGCCGAGGCGCTCGTGCCAGGCATCGCACACAGCGACGTCGGCGTTGTGGGTGTCCGCGGCGGCGGCCAAGCGGGCAAACATCGTCGGCTCGACCCAGTCATCGCCGTCGACAAAGCCGAGGTATGTGCCGCGGGCCTGGCGCACGCCGACAAACCGCGCGTGCTGCACGCCCTGGTTCTGCACCAGCCGCGTCAGGCGAATCCGCGGATCCTGCGCGGCGATCGCCGCCACCACGTCGGCCGTGCCATCCGCCGAAGCGTCGTCCACAACGAGGATCTCCAGCGCGGCCAGCGTCTGCGCTTGCAAGGACGCGAGACAACGCGCAATTTCGCCCGCGACGTTGAACGTCGGCACGACGACCGAGACCGTCACCGCTGGGCTCAATACGCCAACCACTTGCGCCAGGCCTCGGAGATGATCCGCCCGGCGTGATCCACGGCGCCTTCGGACGGGTTCACCGGCTCCAGCATGATACCCGGCCACATCCGCTCGGCCATCTGCGCGTACACGGGATAATCCGGTCCCTGGCGCAGCGCCGCCGGCGTGCCCAGCAGCGTCATGATGATGTCGCGGCCGTTGAACGGGCTCAGCTCATCCACTGAAATGTCCTGCTCCGCCGGATACTGCGCGCCCCAGTTGCCCATGCGCTGCTCCCAGTAGAGCATGTCCAGCACTTCCAGCCCGGTTCCCGCCAGCGTCGGCTTGAGCCCGTCCAGCCACTCCGTCAGCGCGCGGCCGGCAAATTCGCTGCCGGCAAAGCCCATGACCCGCAGCATGCGCGTGACCGTCGCCTCGCCCCACAGCTTGCCCATGCGCTGCTGGTAAAAGCAGCGGCAGATCTCGCTGACGTTGCCGTTGATGTTGACGCGCGCCTCGCCGGCGGTCAGCTTCGTGTAAATCGCGTTGGTTTTCGGCAAGGTGCGTGACAGGGTGACGTTCTCGCGCAGCTGCGCCTCAAACCACGCCGGTGGCGCCAGCGAGTTCTCCACCGTCAGCTCGAACCCCAGCCGCTTGGCCAGCGCCGTCGGCACGCGCACGTCCGCGTGGTCGGGCGGGCACACGCCCATGCGATCGACGAAATAGCGGATGCGATCCGTCCCCGCCAGCGGCCGCGACGCCGCCAGCAGCACGCGGCTATCCCAGCCGCCGGTCACCGGCAATTGCAGCGCAAACCGCTTGGCCGCCGCCGCCAGCGTGCCTTGCAGGATCACGGTGGCGCGCTCGACCGCTTCCGGCACTGGCACGGACTTGACCGGCCGATCCGGGAAGAACCGCACCATCCGCGCCGTCGCCGTGTCCAGCCAGTGGTTGGCGGCCAGATGGCGGCAGCCGTTGTAGATCGTCTCCGCGCCCAGCCACGGCGACTCCAGCTCGCGAAAGCGGTTCTCCGAGTAAAACGACACCTTGTCCGACGCACCGTCCAGCTCGCTCGGGTTGACCTGGCGGATGATCTCCGGCGATCCGCCCAGCCACGTCACACCCGGGTCGAGCGAAAAGTTGATCTGCCGCAGCCCGCACGGGTCGGTCAAGGCGATCTCGGCGTCAGGCCATTTGGCCAGCGCCGCCCAGCGCCCGACCCAGCGGTACGTCGCCGCCACAAGCGCCTGCGGGCCCGTCGCGGTCGCCAACGCCCGGGCGACGATCTGGTCCTGGCTGTCGTCCGGCGTCTCCGGGTCAAAAACCGTACCCAGCACGAGCAGTTGCCGATCGGCCACGCGGTGCAGGTTCCACGCCAGGTCCGGGTGGATGCTCAGCAGCCGGCCGTCCCACAGCGGCTCGATGTGCCAGTCCGGCGTCAGCGCCAACGGCCGCGGGCCGATGACGTACTGCCGCCGGAACCGCAGCCAGCCTGGGCGAAATTCCTCTGGATTCGCAGCCATCTGTTATCTCCGCGGCGAGGCCGTCGTGCGATCGCCCGTAGCCGCCGCCGCCGCTTGCCGCTGGATCAGCCACTTCAGCGCGTTCAGCGTCAGCCACGCCGCGCGCTCATCGGGCCGCATCCGGCGTTTCGGGTAGGCCTTGTGCCAGTCCGCGTGCAGAAATTGCTGGAATTCCTGCGCGCCCGCTTCCTGCACCGCCAGCTGGTCGAGGATGTTGGAGTACGACTGGCACTTGCGCAAAAAGTGCTGCCAGCTTTGGTAAAAATCGTGGCGCATGATCACGTCGGGCGCGTAGATCACCTTGCCACCCGGCAGCGCGCCGTGCAGCCGCCAGGTCATCCAGGCGCCTTCGCCGCCGTAAAAACGCGTGCCAAATCCATTGGATGCGTAGTACGCGCCGCGGCGGATGGCCATGTTGCCTTCGACCGCCAGCGTGTCGTCGACGACGCCGTCGCCGCGGTCGTAGTGCGAAGCCAAAGTCGTGAAATAGCGGTGGTTTTTGAAGACGATGCGGCCGCGCAGCGCCACCACCGCCGGGTCGGCAAAGTGCCGCTGCGCCTTGACCAGCCAGTCGTTGGCGATCAGCCCGTCGTCGTCGAGGATCGCCACGAACTGGCCGTCGGCGTACGCCAGCGCGGCATTGCGCGCCGGGTTCAGGCCAATGTCCGGCGTCAGCGTCAGGATCGCGTCCGCGCGCGCGCGAATCTGCGGCAGCAGCGGCGCCAGGCCGCCGCAATCGACGACGAGCCATTGGACCGTGACACCTGCCGGCAGTGTACAGGCACGGCCCACGTCCAGCGCTTCCAGCAGGAATTCCTTGGAGCGATACGCGATGATGATGCAGGTCCACGTCGGGTTCGGCGTCGCGCGGATCTGCTCGTAGCCGATGACGTCGGATGCCAGCGCCACGCGCCACGCCGCCGCGTGATCGGCCAGCCAATCGGCGCGACCCAGCGTCGCCGGCCAATCGGCAAGCGGGCGCGGCGGTTCAGCGTCTGTGGGCAAAAACAGCATGGTGGCGTCCGCCTGACCGCGTCCCGCCGGTGGATGCGTGCGCGCCAGTGCGGCGCAGTATGACGGCGGCGCCGACGCCGCGCAACCGCACGAGACGGTTGCAGCTCCAGCGGCAAAGTTTGACAAGCCAGCCGGCATCACCTTTCCTGTTCCTGTGCGCCCCGAACCAGCGCGATGTGAGTCAGCACATGTCTGCAGATCCC
This sequence comes from uncultured Myxococcales bacterium, assembly GCA_903869075.1. Classification (GTDB taxonomy): domain Bacteria; phylum Myxococcota_A; class UBA9042; order UBA9042; family UBA9042; genus CAIYBN01. The sequence goes on from CAIPXZ010000106.1 coordinate 5,858, forward strand.
CGAATTCTGCTCCTGCCCGTCCTGCCGCTGCGCGACGTCGTTGTGTTTCCGCACATGGCGGTGCCGCTGTTCGTCGGTCGTGAGCGCTCCGTGGCGGCCCTGGAGGCGGCGTTTGACCGGCCGGCCAAGGACATCCTCGTCGTCGCGCAGGTGAATGCGCGGACCAATGATCCGGCGGCGCCGGACATGTTTGACGTCGGCTGCGTGGCGACCGTCGGCCAGATCCTGCGGCTGCCCGATGGCACCGTGAAAGTGCTTGTGGAAGGCCGCCGCCGCGCCAAGATCCTGCGGTTCGTCGACCAGTCGCCGTACCTGAGCGCGGAGGTGCAGATCCTGGACGCCGCCGAGGAAGTGGTGCCGGAGAGCGACGACCTGGAGTCCCTGCGCGTGGAAGCGCGGCAGGCGTTTGAGGCGTACCTGAAGGTCAGCCGTCGCGTGCCGCAGGAAGTCCTGGCGAGCGTGGCGCAGATTGAGGAGCCGGGCCAGCTGGCGGATACGATGGCAGCGCACGTCGGCTTCAAGATCGCCGAGCGCCAGGAGCTGCTGACGTTGGCGCCGCCGGTGACGCGGCTGAAGCGGCTTGTGGAGCTGATCCGCGCCGAGTCCGAGACGCTGGCGGCCGAGAGCCGCATCCGCAAGCGGCCGCAGCCGGGGACGGGCGCGCGGTCGGGCCAGACGCCGCCGCCGGGCGATGCGGCGCAAAATGCCGAAGCCGCGGAGGCCGACGAGTTCAAGAACGAGCTGGAGGAATTGGGCCGGCAGATCGAGGACAAGGAGCTGCCGGACGAGGCACGGCAGAAGCTGGAGCGCGAATTCAAGAAGCTGCGGTCGATGAACCCGATGTCGGCGGAAGCGGGCGTTGTGCGCACGTACATCGACTGGGTGCTGAGCCTGCCGTGGCTGCACAACTCCGAGGACAAGCTGAACGTGACCGAGGCGAGCGACATCCTCGACGCCGATCACTACGGCCTGGACAAGCCCAAGCAGCGGATTCTCGAGTATTTGGCGGTGCAGCAGCTGCGCGGCGAGGTCGGGCGCGGGCCGGTGCTGTGCCTTGTCGGGCCGCCTGGCGTGGGCAAGACGTCGCTGGCCAAGTCGGTGGCGCGCGCCATCGGCCGCGAATTCGTGCGGCTGAGCCTGGGCGGCGTGCGCGATGAAGCGGAAATTCGCGGTCACCGCCGCACGTACGTCGGTGCGCTGCCGGGCAAGATCATTCATGCGTTGAAGCGCGCCGGCACGTCGAACCCGGTGATTTTGCTGGATGAAGTCGACAAGATGTCGATGGATTTCCGCGGCGATCCGTCCGCCGCGCTGCTGGAAGTGCTGGATCCAGAGCAGAACGACAGCTTTGTCGATCACTACATCGACCTCGACTACGACCTGTCCAAGGTGCTGTTCATCACCACGGCGAACAACCTGGGCGCGATCCCGTGGGCGCTGCAGGACCGGCTGGAGATCATCGAGCTGGGCGGCTACACGGAGCAGGACAAGCGGCAGATCGGTCGCAAGTATCTGGTTCCGCGGCAGATTACCGAAAACGGCTTGCAGGACGTGGACGTGCAGTTCAGCGATGAGGCGCTCGCCACGCTGATCCAGGGCTACACGCGCGAGGCGGGCGTGCGCAACCTGGAGCGGCAGATCGGCGCGGTGTGCCGCAAGGTCGCGACGGAGCACTTGAAAGCCAAGGAAGACAAGCGGTCCTGGCGCATCGACGCGGCGGAAGTGAAGCGGCTGCTGGGCGTGGAGCGCTTCCGCAACCAGGACTCGGAGAAGACCGACCGCATCGGCGTGACAAATGGCCTGGCGGTGACGAGCGTCGGCGGCGATCTGCTGCTTGTCGAAGTGGCGCTGGTGCCGGGCAAGGGGCGGATGACGCTGACCGGCAAGCTCGGCGACGTGATGAAGGAATCCGTTGAAGCGGCGATGAGTTACGTGCGGAGCCGCGCGCACCAGCTGGGCTTGGGCAAGGAGTTCTACCAGAAGGTCGACCTGCACGTGCACTTCCCGGAAGGCGCGATTCCCAAGGACGGGCCGTCGGCGGGCATCGCGATCACCACCGCGCTTGTCTCGGCGCTGACGCAGCTGCCGGTGCGCCACGATGTGGCCATGACGGGTGAAATCACCTTGCGCGGTAGGGTGTTGCCGATCGGTGGCCTGAAGGAAAAGGTCATCGCCGCGCACCGCGCCGGCATCAAGCGTGTGCTGTTTCCCAAGGAAAATGAGCGCGATGTCGAGGAAATTCCCCAGGATGTCCGCGATGCCATCGAGCTGATCCCGGTGGAGCACGCCGATCAGGTGCTGCGCCAGGCGCTGCGGCTGGAGAATGCCAACGCGTTCCTGATCGAGCCGGCTGGCTATACCCGCGATTATCTTGGTATTTTTGAGGAAGTTCCCGACACGGTTGCGCACTAGCGCAATCCCCGCGATCCTCCGGCCAGGATGACCTCGCCGCCGCCCAAACCACCGTCCACGCTCCGAATGTCGCTGTCGACGCGCATCTTCCTGGCTTTTGCCGTGGTGGTGGCGGCGACGGGCGCGTCGTCGTTCTACGCCGTCGCGGCGGTCACTGGGCTGCGCCACGAGCTGGGCTTCCTGCGCGAACGCGCCTTGCCGCTGTTGGACGAGCTGCGGCAGGACGCCGCGGAATTGCACGGTTTTGACGAGGCGCTGCAGCGCGCGGCGCCGCACGATCTGGATTGGGTGGTGCGGTTCATCCCCAACGCCCGGCCGTTTGGCCGCGTCGAGCAGGTGCTGGCGCACACGCGGACGCTGCGCGACTTCAGCCACGCGCCGCGGCTGGCGCGGCTTGTGATGCAGACGGACCTGCCCCTGCCGGCGCTGGACAAGCGCCTGAACGCGCTGCGGATGGCCACGGACGCCCGCGACCGGATGCGCGTGGACCCGGAGCTGAAGGTGGCGGTGCCGGCGCTGGCGCAAGTCGTCAATGATCCCGCGGCGTTTGATGCGCTGGTGGCAGCGCTGCAGCGCGCCGTGGCGGAGCGGCGCAGCGACGATGCGGCGCGGCTTGTGGTGGAAATTCGCCGGATGATCCGCCACGTGCAAGGCGATCTGGATCTGGCGCGCCGCGATTTTGAGGCGGCGCTGGGCGCGCGCTTCGACGAGGCGGCGCACTCGGAGGCGAACCTGAGCGTGCTTGTGGCGACGACGTCGGCGCTGGCGCTGGCGGTGGCGGTGGCGATGCTGCTGGCGATGCTGGCGTCCCTGCGGCCGATGACAGCGCTGACGGACGTTGTGCGGCGCTTTGCCGCGGGCGATCGCACGGTACGCGCGGCGACGGCGGGCGCCAGCGAGATCCGCACGGCGGCCGAAGAATGGAACCGCATGGCCGACGCGCTGGCGTTGCGCGAGGCAGAATTGTCCAGCCAGCGCGAGGACTTGGGTCGCGCTGAGCGGCTGGCGGCGCTGGGCCAGCTGGCGGCGCAGATGGCGCACGAGGTGCGCAACCCGCTGTCGTC
>CAIPXZ010000107.1 GCA_903869075.1 uncultured Myxococcales bacterium
AGCGGCCGAAAAAGCCCGCGCCGCGGCCGCGCGTGCCAGCTACGAGTCGCTCTTGGGCGCCGCGCTTGGCGGCAAGCTGTATGACCTCGTGGCCAAAGCGCTGGCGCCGGAGCAGATCATCGCCTTGGGCGGCAAGGGCTTGGACGCAGCGGCGGCGGCGGGCGTCGGCGCCATCAAGCCCATTGCCGGTTCGCAGATCCTCGACGAGGCGTCGGAAGCTGAAGCGGTCAAGAAGTTCGCCGGCGCGCTGGCGGATTGGTCCAAGGGCGCGGCCGAAGGCTGGCTCAAGACCGCGGACGGCAAGGCTTTTGCCGTGAGCATCAGCCAGTGGTTCGAGGGCAACCCGCTGGCGGTCGTCGGCCTGGCGCTGCTGGCGGCGGCGGGCGCGGTCGCGAGCAACGCCTCGATTCCCGAGCTGCAGCAGAAGTTCGCGCTGGGCGCCAACACGACGCTGGATGCCGGCATCAACCTGAACAAATTGCGGGACATCGCCGTCAAGAGCGCGCACCTGGGCGTCGACTGGAAAAAAGCCGACGTCGAGGCGTCGCTGACCTACACAATGCAAAAAGGCGATGCGGGTCAGGCGGATACGCAGACAGTGAGCGCCAAGGTCGGCGACGCGCACAAGTCGCTGACGGCGGACGCGACGGTGCAGGGCGACAAGCTCGTGGTCAAGACCGCCGGCGAATACAAGGGCGATGGCCTGACCGTCGCCGCCGGCGTGCAGCAGACGCGGCAAGGCGGCGCGAACACGACGACTTTGGCGGACGCCAAGGTGACCGTCGGCAGCGCGACCGAGAACGTGACGGCGGACGCCAAGTACGACACGTCGACCGGCGATTTGGCGATTGGCTTGGATTCCCTGCAGAAATTCAGCGACGGCGTGACCGTGACCCAGGGCGCCAAGCTGGACGACAAAGCCGGCAAGCTGACCGCGTCGGACACGCTGGGCGTCGCCTACGCCGGCGGCAACGCCACGGCCAACGCCGACGTCAAGCGCGACGCCACCGGCCAGGTCAGCGCCGCGGTCAAAGGCACGGAAAAGTTCGCCGCCGACGGGCTGACTGGCGAAGTGCGCGGCTCGGCGGGCTACGACGCGACCGCGGGCGCGAGCGTGGGCGCGGGCGTGACGCTGCAGACGCCGGCGGACCTGAAATTCCAGCTGGATGCCGCGCTGCGCGAGCACGGCGTGAGCACGGTGTCGGCGTCGGCGGAGGAAAAACTCGGCGAATTTACCGCCAAGGAATCGGCGACGTACGACTTGACCGACGACCGGCTGTCGCAGCTGGCGCTTGAATTCGGCTTCCAGGACAAGTCGTCGTTTGACGCTTTCCTGATTGATTACAAGCGCAACTACGACGGCCAGATCCCGACGCAGGAGCTGGACATGATGGTCCAGACGCAGCTCGGCCAGCTGATGGTGCGCGGCACCAACAAGACGACTTTCCAGCGCGATGCGCTGCGCGGTAGCGTCACCGACCTGGAGGCGGCGTACCCGCTGAACAGCGACGTGAAGCTCATCGGCGGCGCCCGCTACGGCTACCAGGACGCGCAGAACCCCGGCGGGCTCAGCGACAACGAGCGCGGCGCTTGGCTGGAGGCCGGCGTGCAGTTCAAGGGCGTGCCGATCGTCGTCGGCTACCGGCCCGAGGACAACGCCGTGACCGTCGGCATCACCATTCCGTTTGGCAAGTAAACCGCACCGCTGCACCTGTTGACGCGCGCGGTTCGGCGGCGCAAAGTGCCACGCGGGGGGCGCCACGGGCGCCAGACGGGCATCATGAAAAATCTCAGTTTGCGCGGCGTGTGGCCGCTGGCGCTGTGTTGTTGGCTTGTCGCGGCGTGTCAGGACGACCCGCGTCTGGGCCTCGCCAATACCGACCGCAGCATGCCCGGCCCCGTCATCGTCTGGCAGCCGCTCAAGACGCCGCAGCCGGAGCTGCCGTTTCCCAACGATCTCGCGCTGAGGATGCTGGCCGACGGCACGATGCGCATCAACGGCGCGACCCAGGGCGAGACGGCGATCGACCGCTCCAACCGCGTGCATTTTGGCGAATTGGATGGCTTTTCAGGCCTCTCGCCCATCACCGTGGCCTTCGATGGGCCGCTGGACGTCTCGACAATCACCGATGATTCCGTTTACGTCGTCAACGTCTCGCCGGAGTCCAAGCGCTTTGGCGAGCGGCTGCCGCTGGACCTCGGTCGCGGCTGGTTCCCGCACCACGCCGATCCGCGCCGCTCGTTTCCCCGCGATCCGCTTGCGGATTTCACGAGCTTCGTGATGCCGCCGGACAACATGGTCGACTTGAATGGCGACGGCACGCCGGACAAGTGGGTGTACCACTACGAAGTGTCGACGCACACGCTGGATATCCGGCCGATTTTGCCGCTGCAGACCGGCGCGCAGTACGCGATCGTGCTGACCAAAAAGCTCAAGGGCTGGGACAAGAACGGCCGCTATGGCCCGGTGCAGTCGCCGTTTGACATCGTGAACCACGACAGCCAGACCGAGGCGCTGACGCGCGCGCTGCCGAGCCTCGCGCAAGTGGGCGTGACGACGGACGACATCGCGTTTGGCTGGACGCTGACCACCGGCGATTTGTCGCGTACTTTCCGCAGCCTGCGCGACGGCTTGTACGGCAGCGGCCCGTTCGCGTGGCTGAACGACCAGGTGCCGCAGGGCTTTTCAGCCATCGACAAGATGGACATTCCGTTTGACGGCAACATCACGACGTACCCGGCGGACAACCCGTACCCGACCATCCCGTGGGACCACGATTACGTGCTGCAGGGCGAGTTTTTGCGGCGGATGATCGGCCTCATCAATGCCGTGCAGCCGGGCGTGGCGGACGACTTCCAATACGGCGATTACGCGCTGTTTGGCGAGATGGAGACGGCGGATTTGCGCAACACGCCCGACCACGTCTGGGTGCTGGACAAGCAGGCGGGCTTGATCGGCCAGCAGCAGCCCGACGGCAGCGTGACGCTGGGGCAGACGGTCAAGACGCAGAAGGTGCCGTTTTTGCTCGTGGTTCCCAAGACGACGGCGAACCACAAGCCGCCGTTTCCGGTGCTTGTCTACGCGCACGCCGCGGGCTCGAGCCGCATCGAGGCGCTGCTGATGGCCGACCGCCTGGCGCAGTCGGGCATCGCGACGTTCTCGATTGACGCGGTTGGTCACGGGCCGATCTTCACAAGCGCGCTGGATTTCCTTGGCAACAACGTCGGCCTTGTGCGCTCGCTCGTCGGCTCGCTGATTTTTCCGGACGCGGACACGCAGTTCCCGCCGTCGATGTCGGACGACGCGGCGTTCAAGGCCATGGAAAAGAACGGTTTTATCGCCGAGCTGGCGATCAAAGGCCGGGCGTTTGACGACAACGGCGACTGCCGCATCACCAACGACGAGGGCTATTTTTCGCCAAACGCGTTCCGCCTGCGCGACTCCATTCGCCAGACGGCGCTGGATTACCTGACGGCGGTGCGGATGTTGCGCGGGCTGTCCCAGGCGAAAGTACCGGTGCCGCCTAAGGATCCGGCGCACGCGACGGCGCAGGAGCTGATGCCGAGCCTGCTCGCGGGCGACTTCAACTGCGACGGCGTGCTGGACATCGGCGGCGAGTTCATGGTGGGCACGGACGGCAAGCCGTACCCGTCCAAGAGCGTAAACCCGGATGGTTCCGCGCGGTTGCAGCCGCAGCCGTACTTCATGATGGGGATTTCGCTGGGCGCCGTGCACACGACGCTGACCGCGCCGCTGGAGCCATTCATCGTCGCCGCGGCGCCCAACGTCCCCGGGGCCGGCCTCGCCGACGTCTTCCTGCGCACCGACCTTTCCGAGGTCGCCGGGCCGTTGATGCAAAAAATCAGCGGCGTGATGGTCGTCGGCTGCCCGATGGCGGCGGACGCAAATGGCAATCATTTCACGCGGATCTCGCTCAATGACGACTCCAACAACTGTTCGCGCGACACGTTTTCCAGCTACCGCGACTGGAACCACGGCGGCGTCTGCGTGGACGCGCCGGTGGACGTCAGCGTGACCTATCCGGTGCAAGTGGACGCCGGCAACGGCCCGCACCGCGGCGAGATCCTCGCGCCCATCGGCGCGACGGTGCGCGTGCAGGACCTGACCGCGGGCACGGCGGCGCAGGGCAAAGTTGAGGCAGATGGCGGGTTTACGGTGCCGATCAGCGCCGACATCGGCGACAAGCTGCAGCTGGACATCGTCGGCGTGGACGGCAATGTCGTCAGCGAACTGCAGCTCGTGTCGCCGTACGAAGGTCTGGCGCGGCCGCGCAACACCCCGGATTTCCGCAAGTTTGTCCAGCTGGCGGCGAACGTGCTGGAAGGCGCCGACGCGATCACCGTCGCCGATCGCGTGCTGTTCGAGCCGCTGCCGGGCCGCCAGCCGGAGTGGCCGGTGACAAACCTGCTGATGATGCTGGCGATTGGCGACAGCACCGTCGTGTTTTCGCAAGGTTTGGCGCTGGCGCGGGCGATTGGCCTGATGGGCCGCGGCAGTGACCCGGCGCAGGCGTACAATGCGCCGTTCGCCGTGCAGACCGACCCGGCGGCGCCGTACCGCAAGTGGACCGAAGCCATGATCGCGCTTGGGATTTTGTCCGGCAAGGACGTGCCGCCGGTGCTGCTGAATCCGGCGCGGCCTGAAGGCGGTCAGGGCACTGGGCTGTGCAGCATCGTGCCGTCGCAGCTGACGGCGGCGGGCGCGCTGGGCCCCGCGCAGTCGGCGCTGTGCCTGGCGGACGTGCATGGCAACCACGCGTACATCGCCTCGCCGGATCACGACAGCTTTCCGGCGGTCGATGGCTACCACGGCACGTACACGCAGTACCACCGCAACCTGATCGCGACTTACCTGCATTCGCTGGCCAACAAGGTGACCGAGGATCCGTGCTGGGGCGATCCGGCGTGTGTCGCCGCGAAAAACCTGCGCGCGGAGTGGGACTTGCCGCTGGGCCAGACCGCGCCGTAGATCGCGCTTGCTGTGCCGCGCCGGGACCGGCACCATGGACGGGCGCTGAACCCGCGCGGAGGGCCGATGAAGACGCAATCGCTGCTGACCATCCTGCTGCTGGCGCTGCCGCTGGCGGCGCCGGCCAACCCGCCGAAAAAGCCGGCCAAGCCCTTGGTGAAAGTGGAACGCGCGGCCAAACCGCAGCGCGCAGCCAAGCCGTCGCGGCCGGCAAAGACCGTGCAGCTGGAGGAGACAAAGGTCGAGGCCGCCACCGAGCACGCGCAGCAGCCCGTGGAGGCGCGTCCGGCGCCGGCGCGCGCGTCGCTGATCCAGCCCAAAGGCGACTTCAACCGCGCGATCCTGCGCTCGGGGGCGGCGCTGTAGATGTCGCCGCGCTGGAAGCTGGTCGCCAAGCTGCTGTTTTCCGTGCTGCTTTTGGACCAGCTGCTGTTTTGGACGCTGCTCACGCGGCCGGCGGCGAGCCTGCGCAGCCTGATTGAGCTGACCGGTCGCGCGACGCCGCCGTACTACCGCCTGCAGCCGAACCTGGCGGTGCCGTGGACGCTGTGGCGCGCCGCGACGGTGACGCATATCCATACGAATTCACTCGGTTTTCGTGCGCCGGAGCGGCCGCTGGCCAAGCCGCCGGGCGTGCGGCGGGTCGTGCTGATGGGCGACTCAATCACGTTTGGCACCGGCGTGGACGACGCGGACGCGCTGGGCGTGCAGCTGCAGGCGGCGGTGACGGGGAGCGGCCTCGAGGTCTGGAACGCCGGCGTGCCGGGCTATGCGATGGCCGATTTCACCGGCCAGCTGCCGAGCCAAGTGCTGCCGCTGCAGCCGGACCTGCTCGTGCTGCAGCTGAGCCGCAATGACAGCCTGGTGCCGATGCCGCTGTCGCCGGCGTTCCTCGCGCTGCTGCAGGTGTCCGGGCTGGCGCGGGCGTACATGATGCTGCGGTTCAACAGTGGCACCGACCACCCGGCGTACGCGGCGGCGCTGGCGACGTTCTTGCAGACGGCGCGGGAGGCGCGCGTGCCGGTGCTCGTCTGGCCGGAGGGCGTGCCGGAGCGGCAAAATGCCGAGCTGCGCGCCATCGCCGCGCGCTTTGGCGCTGAGGTCCGCGCGCTGCACGCCGAGACGCTGGCACGGCTGGCTGGCGACCCGCACCTGAGCGCTGCGGGCACGCGCGAGGCGGCGCGGCGGCTGTGGCCGTTGGTGCAGCGGCGGCTGGACGGCGCTTCCCCGCAGAGCGATTACCCGTAGCGGCGCCCGTCAGCGCACCCACGCCACGCACAATGCCCCGCGCTGTCCGGTTCGCATCCCCCACTCCCGCACCCGATCCAGATAGCCAGACGCGCGGATCTTCTCCAAATCCCAGCCATACGGGTACTTGCCGCTGTAGCCGTTCAGCGTCGGCACGCCGGACTGCATCGCCGCCAGCATCGCCATCGTCTGCAGGTCGATTTCACTCTCCGGACCCGTCGTTGTCGTCCGCACGATGAAGGCCGGGCAGCGCGCTGGATCGAGCTGTGCGGCGATCTCGGCGACGCGCGCCCGCTCCTCGGTCGGCGTATGGCCGGCGATGACGCGGCTCTGTTCGACGACGGCAAAGACCGCCAGCGCCGCCAGCGCGCCCGTCCACAACCGCGCGTGCCGTCGCAGCTGCGCCTGCGCCAGCAGCCGATCGAGCAGCGCCGCCGCGACGATCGCCAGCGGCAGCATCGCCACCAAAATCACCCGCGTGACCGAGCGGATCGCCCGAGCGCCGGGGAAGTTGTCGTAAAACCAGCGCCAGAGCGAGGCATCGCCGAGGCGAATCGGCAGCAGCAGCAGCACAAGCGCCGACACGCCCAGCAGCAGCACCCAGCGGTGCCACGGCGTCGCGTTGTGCCGCACCAGCGCCCGCACCGCCAGCCCGAGCGCCACCAGCAGCGCCAGCCACGGCACGAGACCGATGCCCATGCGGTGCTCCCACGGCGTCGGCAACGCGTTGAACTGCGGGAAAGTCTTGGGCAACCAGCCCCAGACGTGCGCCGCGTCGCCCATGCTGAAGTAGGACAGCGGCTGCGGCAGCATCGCCATCACTTCCTCGTAGCTGCGCCAGCCCAGCTGTTCGGCGACAGGCTGGTAAATGTTGGCGAACGGCTTGAGGCACGCGTACAACACCGCCAACGCCGCGGGAATCGCCAGCGCGTGCGTGCGCAGCCCCGCCAGCAGCGCCACGCGCGTCTCCCGCTGCGCCAGCGCGACGAGCCCGGCGATCAACAGCCAAAAGCTGAAGAACCAGCCGTTGTAGAAGCTGCTCCAGATTTCCAGCGCCAGGCAGCCGCCGATCGCCGCGCCCAGCGCCAGCGTGCGCCACGAGAACCGCGGCAGCCGCGCCAACGTCAGCAGCGCCCACAGCGCCAGCGGCAGCGGAAACAGCAGCTCCAGCTGCGCGTGGCCGATCTGCGCCAACTTGGCGCTGTTGAGCGCCAACAGCACCGCGCCAAACGCCGCCGCTGGCAGCCGAAGGTGCAGGCCGCGGTGCAAAAAGCCGAGCATCGCCAGGAGGTTCAGCGCGTCGGTCGCTGCGAGCATGAAGTCATAGGCCTTGAACATTTCCAGGCCCAGCCCGCGGACGAGCGCGTACAGCGCGCCCTGGCCGAGCATCGCGTCCGTGTAGCCCAGCGTGCCGGCCTGCGGGAAGAAGAAGTGCGGCGAGGCGACCTGCGCTTGGCCGCGAAAGACCTGCAGCCAGTGCTCGCAAATCGTGTGAATCAGCCGCGGATCGGCGCCGCCGCCGATTTGCATGTCCAGCGCCGAAAACAGCTCGATGCGGTGGTACAGCGCGAAAGCGCCCACCAGCAGCGCCAGCGCGCTGGCCCACTCGATGCGCATCGCTGGCGGCTGGCGCGGTGGCGGCGGCGCTTGAATCGGCCGCAACCGCGCATTTTGGTTTGTTTTGCCCTTGGCCATGCGCTGCGCTCCAGGAAAATTTCGGCCGCCCGCGCGGAAAAAGCCGCCATTTCACGAACACCATTTTGGGTTGCGGGCCGGGACGTGGGTGCGTCCGCGCAGCCTATCCTACCGGGCAATTCCCGTTTGCCCAACCACCGCGCAATGCCGTATCGTCAGCGGTCCGGGCGCGGCCGCGATGCGGCGTGCGCTCGTGTGTCCAAGCCCGGCGCTGCCGCTGCGGAGTTTGTCATGTCGATTCGTCCCGGTCTCGTCGCGTGTGCGTTGGTGCTGGCTTGTGGTTCGCCCAAGGCGGCTGATTCGACGGCGGTCGCCGACGTGGCGCCCGACGTGCCTGCCGACGTCACCGCGGTGGCTGCGGACACTACGGCGGGCTCGGATGAAAGTTCCTTGGATTCAGGTACATATGACTCCGGCGTGTTCACAGCCGCGCAGGCTTGCATGGATGGCGGCTGGAGCGCGCAGCCGTTTGCTGCCGGGCCGTATGGCACGCATCGCCATGATCTGGCGGACGATTTTTCACTGCCGCTGACTGACGGCAGCAGTTGGAGCCTCAAGGCCAACTGGCTGGGCTGCGAAAACTATCTCTTCGTGCCGGATACGATCCCGGTGTCGGACCTGGACAGCACGTCGATCTGGACCAAGGACAAGGACCTGGCGAGCTTGGTCAAGGGCTCGCCGCGCAACGTCCACTATTTCTTCGTGTCGCTGCAGTCGGCGGGGGTGGCGCCGGGGTCAATCAGCGCCATGCAGGGCCGGGTCGACGCCTATCTGGCGACGCTGGCGGAGCCGGACGCGACGTGGTGGCACGATCACCTGCACGTCGTCGCCACGCGCGCCCAGGAGTTGACGGGCTGGCCGCACGACGTGCTGCTCGGCCATGGGCAAATCGGCTTTGGTATCGACCGCTTCCAGCGTATCCGCGGCTTTGGCCTGCTGGCTGACGTGACGCGGCAGAAACAGGCGCTGGTGGACGCCAACAAGTGGCCGTGGGAGGCGAACCTGGCGTACGCCGCCAATGAAGCCGTGATGTACAACGGCGAGGCGGCGCGGGCGGACACGCGCGTGGGCGAGGACGCGCTCGTGGTGCCTGTGTGGAACGGCGAGGTGCTGGCGCAGATGGCGGACACGGACGTGACGCTGACGACCGCGGACAAGCTGGCGGCGTACGATTCGCTGGAGGTGGACGTGGAGATGCGCTGCCCGAACGCCGACAGCATCGAGCCGAACAACTGCGGCGCTTGGGACTACATCGCCAACCTCAGCGTGCGCGATGATGCCGGCAAGAACGTTGAAATCGCGCGGTTTATCACGAGTTACCACCGCGAGACGCGCTGGACCGTGGACGCGACGCCGATGCTCGTCTACCTGCGCAAGGGCGGAACGCAGCATTTGCACTGGGAATTTGCGCCGTCGTGGAATACCCAGCCGACGTCGACGTTCATGAGCCTGCGGTTTGTCAATCGTAACAAAGGCTTGCAGCCGACGAGCGTGACCAAGCTGTGGGACGGCGGCACTTTCAACAGCCAATACGACACGCTGCATCCGGACCAGAGCGTGGCGATCGCCGCCGGCGCCAAGAAGGTCGAGCTGTGGGCGCTGATCACCGGCCACGGCTCCGACTCTGGCACGCAGTGCGCGGAATTCTGTAACCACCAGCACGTGTTCGCCGTCGGCGGCAAGACCTACAAAAAGCTGCATCCGGAGGCGGGCTCGCCCAACAAGTGCATGCCCAACATGGCCAAAGGCATGACGCCCAACCAGGGCGGCACGTGGTGGTTTGGCCGCGGCGGCTGGTGCCCGGGGATGCAGGTCGATCCGTGGGTCGCGGACCTCGCCGGCGCCATCACGACGACGACGGCGTCGGTGACGTATCACGGCCAGCTGGCCGGCAAGACGCCGCCCGACGGCGCCGCCAACATCGACGGGGCCGTTTGGCTTGTGGTGTACCAGTAGCCGATGCCAGATCCCTCGATTGCCGACCAACTCCGCGCCGCAACTGAAATTTTGGAAGCGCTGGCGCGCAACCGCGACCTGATGCGCGACCTGACGCCGCAGGAACGCGCGCGGCTGACCAACGCCGCGGGCGACGTGTTTTGCCCGGACCTCGACCAGCGGCGCGTGGAGTCCAAGAACCGCGCGCGGCTGCGCAAGACCGAGCGCGTGCAGGCGGACCAGGGCGTGCGCGCGGAGACGGGCATCCGCGTGCTGCGCGCCAAGCCGGTGTTCATCACGCCGAACGTCTTCGCGCCGGAAACGCCGCCGACGGACGCCATCGATGACAGCGACGAGCGCGAGACGCGCGACCTGCAGCACTGCTACGTCTGCAAGCAAAAATACAGTCAAATCCATCCGTTCTACGACCAGCTGTGCCCGCCATGCGCCGAGTTCAATTTTGCCAAGCGCACCGAGACCGCCGATCTGCGTGGCCGCGTGGCGCTGCTGACCGGCGGGCGCGTCAAAATCGGCTACCAGGCGGGCATCAAGCTGCTGCGCGCCGGCGCGGAACTCATCGTCACGACGCGGTTTCCGCGCGATTCGGCGCTGCGCTATGCCCAGGAAGCGGATTTTGCCGACTGGGGCCACCGCCTCGAGATCTTCGGTCTGGATCTGCGGCATACGCCGAGCGTCGAGGCGTTCTGCCAGCACCTCAAAGCGACGCGCAACCGCTTGGATTTCATCGTCAATAACGCCTGTCAGACCGTGCGCCGGCCGCCGGAATTTTACCGCCACATGATGGCGCTGGAGGCGACCGAGCTGGCAGAGCTGCCGCCGCACGTCCAGCGGTTGCTGGGCAATTACGAGGGGTTGCGCGGCTATCACCTGCTGCCGACGGACAGCCGCGCCCTGCCGGCGACGCCGGGGCTGACGCACGCCGCGGCGCTGTCGCAAACCGCCCTGCTGCCGGACGAGGCGACGCCGCAGCACCACCTGTTTCCGCAGGGGCAGCTGGACCAGGACCTGCAGCAGGTGGACCTGCGCGACCGGAACTCGTGGCGGCTGCAGCTGGACGAGGTGTCGTCGGTCGAGCTGCTGGAGACGCAGCTGATCAACGCCGTCGCGCCGTTTGTGTTGAACGCCCGCCTGAAGCCGCTGATGCTGGCGACGCCGGGGCGGGAGAAGCACATCGTCAATGTTTCCGCGATGGAAGGCCAGTTTTACCGCCGGCTGAAGACGACGCGGCACCCCCACACGA
>CAIPXZ010000108.1 GCA_903869075.1 uncultured Myxococcales bacterium
CACTGTCTTGATGTCCGGCAGGCCCTTGATCTGGTCGGCGACCGGCTGATCGGCGCAGCCGGTCTGCAGCGTCTCGGTCGACGGCTCGTAGTCGTTGGCAGGGTCGGTCAAGTTGCCGACCTCGCTCGGCGTCAGCACGCACACACCGGTCACGCAGCTGCCGGCGGTGCAGTCGCCGTCGGCTTTGCAGACGGGCGTGTAGGTCAGCGGCACGGCGACGACCTCGACGTCCGCGCCGCCCGCGGTATCCGCCACCGCATCGGTCGGCGTGACGGCGTCACCGGAGTCGACGGCATCGCCGGTGCTGTCGATCGCCGTGTCCGCCACAGCGTCCTCATCGGCGTGCGTCTCGGGCGTCGAACTGCACGCCGCCACCGCCAGCACTGTCGCGCCGAGGAGCACCGGGCATGAGGCCAACAAGGCACGCCAGGAAAATGCGCTGCGATTCATGGGAAACCCATCCATGGCAAGAGGTTGTCGACCAGGCTGCGCGCGCGCGCGGGCAGGCGCTGCCGATGCCCCGCACGATACCACTGGCGGCCGGGCGGGCGCAAATCGCGTCAACTCACCGGCAGCACGAGCACGGACGCGACCTTGTCCAGCTCCGTCAGCTGCGTCGCCACGTCCTGCAGCGGCGCCGCCTGCGACGGGCCGATGATGAAGCCCAAGTCCAGCGTCTCGCCCGCTGACAGCACCGTCGCGCGATCCTGCACGGCAAACCCGGACTTCCGCAGCCGATCCTCGATGCGCCGCGCCACGAGCTGCCGGCTGCCGTGGACGCGCACGTAGTGCCGCCGCTGCCGCTGCGCCGGATCCGCCAGCTGCTGGTCGTTGGGCGTCGGCCACCAGGTCGGCGTGCCGAGCGCCACGTCGACGAGGTCGCCGACAACCGCCGTCGCCGTCGGCAGCCCACCCGCGCCCTTGCCAAAAAAGCTGAGGTCGCCCGCGGACTCACACGTCAGGTACACGGCGTTGTACTCCTCCTCGACGCTCGCCAGCAGGTGCCAATCCGGCAGCAACATCGGCGCCACCGCCAGCTCCACCGTGCCGTCCACCAGCTGTTCGGCGTGGGCGATGTGGCGGATGCGGTGGCCCATCGCCTCCGCCAGGTCAAAATCCGCCGGCGTCAGCTCGCGAATGCCGCGCACCGGGAACGTCCCCGGCTTGCTCCAGATGCCCAGCGCGCGGTGCGCCAGAATCGCCAGCTTCGCCGCCGCGTCGTGGCCGTCGATGTCCGCTGACGGATCCGCCTCAGCAAAGCCCTTCTGCTGCGCCAGCGCCACGGCCTTGTCCAGCGGCATCTCGTCTTGCTCCATGCGCGTCAGCACAAAATTACTGGTGCCGTTCAGGATCGCCTGGACCTGCGTGATGCGGTCCACGCGCCGCCCCAGCGACCGCAGGATCGGCAGCGCCGCCGCCACCGCGCCTTCACAGTGCACCGGCGTGCCGGTCGCGTGCGTCAGCGCCACGAGCTCGCCGAGGCGCGCGGCGATCAGCGCCTTATTGGCCGTCACCACTGGCTTTTTGCCGCGCAGCGCCGCCTCCAGCGCCGGCCACATCGCCTGGCCGCCAGCGACTTCGACGACGATGTCCACGTCCGGCCGCGCCACAAGCGCCAGCGGCTCCGACTCCCACGCCAGCCCGTGCGCATGCGGCCCGCGCGCGCGCTGCGGGTCGCGTACGCATGCCGCAACCACATGAAACGCCACGCCAAAGCGCTCCGCGAGATCCGCCCGCTGGCGGTCCAACAGCTCCAGCACGCCCTGGCCA
>CAIPXZ010000109.1 GCA_903869075.1 uncultured Myxococcales bacterium
GCGCCCGCGCACGCGTCCGCGCTCGTGCACACATCGCCGTCGTCGCACGGCGTGCCGTCCAGGGCCAAGTGCGTGCAACCGCTGGCGTTGTCGCAGCCGTCCAGCGTACAGGTGTTGCCGTCACTGCAATCGGTGGCGCTGAGTGCGAGGTGGACGCAGCCGCTGGCTGGGACACATGAATCCGTCGTGCAGGCGTTGCCGTCGCTGCAATCGGTGGCGGTGAGCGGGAGGTAGACGCAGCCGCTGGCCGGCAGGCAGTTGTCGACGGTGCACGGGTTGCCATCCTCGCAGCTGACCGTGGCGTGCGTGCAGCCCAGCGTGCCGTCGCAGGCGTCGACGGTGCACGCGCTGCCATCGTCGCAAAAGTTGGCGGCCAAGAGCGTGTGCGTGCAGCCGATTTTGCTGTCGCAGGCGTCCTGCGTGCACTTGTTGGCGTCGGCGCAGTTCAACGCGCTGTGCGTGCAGCCGGTGGCGCTTTCGCACAAGTCGACGCTGCAGGCGTTGCCGTCGTCGCAAGCGGTGGCGGCTTGCGGCGTGTGGACGCAGCCCGTGGCGTCGTCGCACAAGTCCACGGTGCAGGCATCGCCGTCGGCGCAGGCGTCGGCGGCAAAGGCCACATGGATGCAGCCTTTTTGCGGGTCACAGCTGTCGGTGGTGCAGGCCTTGCCGTCGTCGCAATCGCTGGCCTGGCTGCAGCCGCTGTCGGCGCTGGCGTCGGTCTGCGCGCCATCGGCATCGGGCGCGTCGGCTGGCCCGGCATCTGTGTCGACGGCATCGGGCGCGGCGTCGGCGTCGGTCGCCACCGCGTCGGTCGCCGCCGCGTCGGTCCCAGCGGCGTCGGTCCCGGCGGCGTCGGTCGCAGCGGCGTCGGCTGGCGGCGTGTCATCGGGCGTCGTGTCGGTGGCGGCCGAATCGTCGGCCGGAGCGGCATCGGGGACCGGCAAATTGCCGCCGACCCCGTCCAAACCGCAAGCGGCGAGCGCAACGCAGAGCACGCCCGCGGCGCAACGGGGCACCCAACTGGCTGGCAAGCGTGGTGAATCCTGCCTCATCGGCGCCATGGTGCAGGGATTTTGCGCGAAACGGAAGCCCCCCGTCACGGCGCCGTGAAATGCGCAGGTGCCGCTGGACGGATCGGCCCCTTTGCCGCAAAATGGCCCTCCCGATTGCGGGTGGGTGCAGGGGCGCATGGCTACGGTCGCGGTTGTCGATATCGGCTCGAATTCGGTCTGTCTGCTCGTGGCGCGGCGCGAGCGCGACGGGTCGGTGACGATTCTCGACAAGCTCAAGGACACGCCGCGGCTGCGCGATGAGATCGGTCCGGACGGCATGCTCTCGGAGATTGGCGCGGCGCGGACGCTGGCGGCGCTGCGGCTGTTCGCGCAGGTGATTGGCCAACATCACGCCCGCGCGCGGGTGGTGGCGACGGCGGCGCTGCGGGCGGCGCGCAATGCGCAGGGCTTCATCGACCGGGCGCATGCGGAAGCCGGGCTGAAAGTGGAGATCGTCACCGGCGATGAGGAGGCGCGGCTGGCGTTTCTCGGCGCGCTGTCGGGGCTGGGCGAGCTGGACGGCGATACGCTGGTGGCGGACATCGGCGGCGGCTCGACCGAGCTCGTGCTCGGCTTGGATGGCCGCGCCGTGCAGACGATGAGCGAGCCGTTGGGCGCGCTGACGGTGACGCGCGACTGGCTTGGGCCGGATCCCGTGTCGCCACAGGCAGTTGCCTACGCCCGGGCGCAGATTCGCGCGGCGCTGGCGCCGGTTGTCGGCGCGTTTCGCGGTCGGCCGGCGCTGCGGGCGGTGGCGACGTCGGGGACGATCCAGCGCGTGGCGCGCATCGCGTGCGTGCAGGCGGGCGATCCGCGCGCGGACGTGCACGGGCTGCAACTGACGGCGACGGCGCTGCGGCAGGTTGTGGCGGCGATGCAGGCGGCGCCGACCTTGGCGGATCGCTTGCGGATTCCCGGCATGGACGCCAGCCGCGCCGACATCTTGCTGGGCGGCACGCTGATCTACGAGGCGCTGACTGACCTGCTGGACCTGCCGCTGTGGACCGTGTCGATGGCTGGGCTGCGGATGGGCGTGATCCACGAGCTCCTCGCGCGCTGAGCGCGGTCAACATGCAGCCGCCATCGGCGCGGCGTCCCAAGTGTTCAATTTCTGAAGCTATTTTGTCGCAGCCGCGGCCAGCACCGGACCGTCCTGCAGCGCCGCGTCCAGGCGCCACGGCCCCGGCGGCACCGGCAGCGCTGTCGCCCGCGCCACTTCCTGCAAAAACCGGGCGCGCGGCATCGGCTTGGCGCCCAGCGCCGCGAGGTGCGGCGTCGGCACTTGCGCGTCCAGCAGCGTGAACTGCCAGCGCGCCAGCTGCTGGCACAGCGTCGCCAGGGCGATCTTGCTGGCGTTGTCGGCGCGGGCGAACATCGACTCGCCGCAGAACATGCCGCCGATCGCGAGGCCGTACAGCCCGCCGACGAGCACGCCGTTTTGCCACGCTTCGGCGCTGTGCGCCCAGCCGCGGCGGTGCAGTTCGGTGAAAGCGGCCCGCAGCTCATCGGTCAGCCAGGTGCCCGGCTGGCCGGGTCGCGGCACGCTCTGGCACGCGGCGATGACGTCGGCAAACGCTGTGTCCAGGCGGATCTCAAACGGCCGGCGGCGGATCGCCTTGGCCAGCGAGCGGTTGATCCGCAACTCCGCTGGACGCAAGACAAATCGTTCTGGCGGCGAGTGCCACAGCAGCGGATAGCCCTCGCACGGCCATGGGAAAATGCCGTGGGCGTAGGCCGCCAGCAGCCGCTCCGGGCGGAAGTCGCCGCCAACCGCCACGACGCCGTTGCGGTCGGCATGGCACGGGTCGGGAAACGCGCAGTCATCGTCGTTCAGGAGGTAAACCGGCATACGCGCTGGCTATTTGGCCGGCGTGCGCCACGTCGCCAGGAATTTCTGCGCGGCTTTCTGCGTCTTCTCGACGTTGCCGCGGTTCGGGTCCTTCGGCCCGCGCTCGTCCTTCGGCGTCTTTTCGTAGCGGTCGTAGCCGGCCTCGATCGCCTTGAGCGCCGCGTCTACGCCGTTGAAAAAGCCTTCAAATTCAGTCTTCTGCTTGGCATCTGCCGCGACCGTCGCCAGCCGCGCGCGGTCCTGCTGCAGGCGCTTGCGCGGGATCGCCACCCAGGTCCGCAGCGCCGTCAGCTTGGGCATGTCGTAGCCCTCCCACGACTTGTTGGCGAACCGGTCGTAAGCACTGGTGAAATCGTCCACCAGCCAGCCGTACTCGTTGACGAGCTGCGCCTTGAACGCCGCCGCATCGAGCGCCTTGGCGACCGCGGTCGGATCGTCGTCGGGCAGGGTGCCGTCGGGCCATTCGGCAATCGCCGCCGCGGCTTTGTCCACGTCCATGCCAACCAACCGCACGCGATCCGCGCTCGCCTTGGCCAGGTCCGTCACAAGCTGGATCTCCGGCGCGCCGACTTTCTTGGTCATGAACGAGAACACCCGAAAAAACTCAAGCTGTTCCATGCCGCTCGCGATGAAGCGATCCAGCTGCGGGTTCTTGCCGATGTGCTCCTGCGCCAGGTTGCGCAAAATCTTCAGCGGGCCACGCTTTTTCTTGTCCGGGCTGCCGTCCATGCAGACCTCGTCCATCTCCGTGATGTTGACGAATTCCACGTTGCGGCGCCGCATTTTCTCGAACTGGAACGGCACAAGGTAGTCGTTGCGGCACGACTGCAGATCGGCCTCCGCCAGCTTGACCTGCTCCTTGATCGCCGCCGCCCACGTGTGGGCGATCTCCACCGGCTTTTCCTCCGGCACCGCTTCGATTTTGCCGATGTCGAGGTCGATGTGCTCCGGCTTGGCAAAGGCCTGCGCCATCGGGTCATTCTTGTCCAAGGGCTTCTTTTCGCAGGCCGTGGCCAGCGCAAAAAAAGTCAGGCAGAGGGCAAGGTTGCGTGTCAGTTGGCGCAGCGACTTCATGGCGAACTCCCGTTGAGGCTGCCCGCGTTGTCGTCTGGACGGCGGATGGTGTCAAGCGGCGGTCGTGCGCGGCCGGTTCATTGCGTCGCGGTGACGGGCGCCGGGATGGTCACGCCGTAGTGGGCGAGCATGGAACGGCTGAAGCTGGGCTGCAACAGGTCGCCGCCGACCGCCCACGCGTTGCCCACCGAGTCGATCCACACAGCGTGGTACGCCTGCCTGGTGTCGAGGTCGTGATCCGGCGCCGGCACGCTCGAGGTCGTCGGCGCTTCGGCGTCCGCGCTCCACACGCCGTCCACCGAGCGCCGCCAGATGCCCATCGCCGTCTGGTACGGATAGCCCACGGCGATCGCGCTGCCATCGGGCCGCACCGCCACGCCGTTCAGCATGTCCAGCGTCGTGGTTTTTTGCACCTGCTGCCACTTGGTGCCGTCGTGCTCGGCAATGACGCCGGTGCCGCCCGTGCCGCCGACGGCGACGCAGAGGCTGCCGTTGCAAGTGCCGGTCAGCAAGGTTGTGTTGACGACGGCGTCATCGGTCCAGGTGCTGCCGTTCCAGTGCAACACGTGGCCGCTGGCGCCGCAGATGAAGAGGTCGTTGGCGCCGCGGCCAAAGACTTTGAACCACGGCGAGGTGTTCCAGCCGTCGGGCAGGCCGGTCGGCGCGGTCCAGTAGGTGCCGTCAAAGTGCCAAATCGCGCCGCACACGTTGCTGCCTGTGCACTTGGCGGGCTCACCGCCGACGGCCCAGACGTCATTGTCGGCAAAGGACAAAATGCCCCACAACTGCAGCTTGCTGGGGATGTTCTGCACGGTGAACTTGCTGTCGGGCCTGCTCCAGCGAATAGCCAAGCCGTCCTTGCCGGCCATCCAGTAGACGCCTTTGCCGTCGCCCGTGATCCACCACAGCGTGCCGGGCACCGGCAGCTTCAAGCGGGCCCAGCTGCTGCCGTTCCAGTTGAGGATTGTGACGTGGGTTGTCGGCGTGGCTTCCTGGGCGCCGCCGACCATCCAGACGTCGGTGTCGCTGTCGCCCCAGACCGAGAGCAGCGCGCCGGGGATGCCCGCCTGTTTTGCCAGGTAGTCCTCGTCCCACACCGTCTGCCAGGCTTGGATTGTCGTGTCGGGCGTGGGCGTGCAGGCGCCCAGCGCGGCGAGCGCGAGGGCGAAAATGGTCTGGCGCATCGGCAACTCCTGCTGGGCGATGGCCAGCCTGGCGTGTGGGTTGCCACTGATCCGCGTCCGGGTCAACAGCCCGGGCTGCTGCGCTACTTGGGCGTGACCACTCGGACGCGATCGTTGAGCGTGTCGGCGATGTAGACCGTGCCGTCGGGCGCGACGCCGATGCCGAACGGCTGGTTCAGCAAGGCTTTTTCCGCCGCAGCGCCGTCGCCGGCAAAACCCTTGGTGCCGCACGTGCCGGCGAACGTGGCGATCTTGCCGTCCTTGACGACGCGGATGCAGTGGTTGTCCTTGTCGGCGATGAGGATCGAGCCGTCCGGCAGCACGTCCACATCCGTCGGACCGTTCAACTGCGCCGCCAGCGCATCGCCGCCGTCGCCGGCATAGCCCGCGGTGCCGTTGCCGACGATCGTGCTGATAGTCGGCGTCGCGCCGGTCGACAGATCCACCAGGCGAATCCGGTGGTTATACGTGTCGGCGATGTACATTTTGTCCTTGCGGATCACAAGCCGATTCGCGGGGTACGAGAACTGCAGCTTGGGACCGGCGAGGTACGCCGTCAGCGCCGGCGCGCCTTCGTCCTTGGGATCGTAGCCGCCGCAGAGGTCCGGCGCCGGCAGCTTGAGCGGCACGGGCGCGCCCGTGGCGTCTTTCTTGCAAAAATCTTTCTGCGTGGCGTCGTACTGGCAGACGGTCGTCGTCGACGGCGTCGCAAGGTCGACCGCCCACGGCACAAGCGCGTCTTCATGGCCTTGCCCCGTGCCGCCAAACTTGCAGGCATACGTGCCATACGTCGTGCCGTCGGGCAGCTTGAGCGGCGCGCCGGCCTTGCGGCCCGTGTCCGTCACCCAGCGCGAGCCGACGAACGTCGTGATCGTCAAGGTCTTCATGTCAATTTTGCGGACGCGCTGGTTGGACTGGTCGGAGATGTACATGTTGCCGGCGGAGTCGAAGTCCAGCGACGACGGCAAATCGAACACCGCCTTGGCCGCCGGACCGCCGTCACCGCCGAACGCGCGGCCGCCGGTGCCGGCGAATTCCGCCAGCACGTTCTTCGCCGGGTCGACATTCTTGATCTTGGAGTTGTGCCACGCGGCGATCCACAGCACGCCGGCGGCGTCAAAAGTGATGCCGGTCGGGTGGTTGAGCGCCGCGTCGGTCGGGATTTCGCCTTTGCCGACGTCGCCGATCACGCCGCTGCCGACGATCGTCTTGGTGATGCCGGTCGTGAAGTCGAGCGCGCGGATGCGGTGGCAGTTCCAGTCGATGTAGTACAGCACGCCGTTGGCGGCGACGGCCGCGTCTTGCGGGTACTCGAGGTCGCTCTGCCAGCCCTGGACGTCGTCGGCGCCGAACGCGTGGTAGCCCGTGCCGGCGACTGTGGTGATGCAGCCCTTTTGGCCGGTGCAGCTGGGCGGCTGCGTCACGACTTCAGCGACGGTGTAGTCCTTGGGCACGGACTCGGTCTTTGTCGTCGTGCACGCGGGCGCGAGCGCGACCAGCCAAGCGAGCGCGACGCGGGCGCGGGGGGCGGTCGGGGAAAAGTGGGCCATCGAAGACTCCTGCGGGACGCGAAGGAAACGAAAATACGCTGACGATTTGCCTACTTGGGCACAATCCGAATGCGCGAATGGTACATGTCGGCGATGTACAGGTTGCCGGCCGGGTCGAACGCGATGCCGGTCGGGTTGGCCAGCCGCGCCTGCGTGGCGGGCAGGCCGTCGCCGATCTCCGCCTCGTTGAATTCGCCCTGGCCATTGCCGGCAACCGTTGTGATGTTGCCGACTTTGCCAGTTGTGGCGTCGATCTCGATGGCGCGAACGCGGTTGTTGCCGGTGTCGGCAAAGTACAGGCGGCCGTCCGGGCCCCACGCAAGGTCGTGCGGGCGGTTGAGCTTGGCCTGATTCGCCGGGCCGCCGTCGCCGCCAAAGTCGCCGGCCACAGCTTCGGTCACATCCTGCTGGCAAGCCGTTGGATTCTTGGACAAATCCGTGCAGCCCGAGGGGCCGGAGCCGGCGACGGTGACGACGGTGCCGGCCTTCAAGTCGATGGCGCGGATGCGGTTGTTGCCGGTGTCGGCGACGTAGAGCGTGTTGGCGTCGGCACTGACGGCGAGGCCGCCACCGGGCGAGACCGGGTTGCTGAACTCGATGAGATCAAAGAACAAAAACGGCGAGTTGCCGGCCGGCGGCGTGCCCAGCAGCGGCGCGGGCGCCGTGTCCGAGGCGGTGTCAAAGCCCGACCACGTCTGCGCGCCGGTCTTGGGCTTTTGCCCGGCGATGGTTGTGATCGTGCCGTCGATGGCGATCTTGCGGATCGCCCAGTTGCGCGAGTCCAGGACGTAGACGTTGCCGTCCTTGTCTTGCGCCGAGTGCGACGGCTGGTTGAACTGCGTCGTCGGCGCCACGACCTTGCCGTCGCCGCCAAAGCCCGGATTGGCGCCACAGTGCGCGAAAACGGTGCCAGTCGCCGGATCCCATACGCGCAGGCGGTGGTTGTGCCACGCCGTCAGCACGCCCTGGCATTTGCTGGCCAGCGCGGTCGTGCCCTGGGCAAAGAACAGATCCGCCGGGTGGTTCAGCGCGACCGTCAGGCCTGCCGCACCAGCCGCGGACTTGTCCTGCTGCAGCGGATCGCCGTCACCGGGAAAGCCGGTGCCGATGATGTTCTCCAAGGTGTCGTCGGCATTCACGCGGCGAATCAGGTAGTTGTTGAAGTCGACGATGACGGCGTGGCCGTCGCAGTCGAACGCGAGGTCGACCGGCAAGCTGAGCCAGCTGGAGCGGCGGTCGAGCTTGTTGCCGTTGTAGCCGCTGCGGTTCGAACCGGCGAAGGTGCACATCGTGCCCGACGCGCAGGGCGTGTCGACCTGCACCGTGTTTGTCACGGTTTGGCAACCGAGCAGGGCCGTGACGGCGAGGGCACTGGGGACAAAAGCGGGCATACGCATGGCAAATTCCTGAGCGAGTTGGTGGGCCAACCGGACGAGGGAGCGGAACCAGAAGATACTTCGCTAAGCTAGTGAGCACCGGCGGTGACGTCAACAGGGTTTTTGGATTTTCGCCGTTCGATCGCCGACTTTGCGGAGCCGCTCACACCCCCACGCCGGCGCGCGGGTCAGTCAGTGGATGGTTTTATCGGTCGTCGGGCTGCCCCAGTGCACGAGC
>CAIPXZ010000110.1 GCA_903869075.1 uncultured Myxococcales bacterium
GTCCAGTCTGTCCGCTTCGCGCTTCGCCCACGTCGGATCGCCGTAGCCGGTCCAGTCCGGGTTCATGAAATTGACCACCCGGCCGCCCAGCGCGTCGGCCAGGATCTTGGCCTGCAGCCACTGCTCCGGACCGCGGCGATACGAGCCGCCGGACAGGTTGACCATCAGCTCGATGCCGTTTTCGCGCATGATCCGCTGGATGCGGTCCTGGCCATCGAGGCTCAAGTGGGCGTGGAAATCGATGACCGGCGGGCGGACGTAGCCCGGTCGCTCCGGCACCGGCGGCGCTTGTTCCAGCACGCTGACTGTCGGCTCGACCGGCGGCGGCACCGCCTGCGGCGCGGCGAGGGGCGCGCGGGTAACGTGCACATCCGGCGCGGGCGCAGCCACAGGTACGGCCGGCGGCTTGCACGCCATCATCAGAGCCAAGGCCAACAGCAGCGAGAAAATACGCATCATGTTGGGCGCTTGCGCGTGGTGCGCTGTTCGATGGGCTTGCGCCACTCGTGGCCCTGGAAGATGCGCTGGACGTAGATGCCCGGCGTGTGGACGTGGTCGGGGTCGATCTCGCCCGGCTCGACCAAGAGCTCGACCTCGGCGATGGTGACCTTGCCGGCGGTGGCGATCATCGGCGCGAACGCCTGCGCCGTTTTGCGATAGACCAGGTTGCCGTGGCGGTCGCCCTTCCAGGCTTTGACAAAAGCGAAGTCGCCGTTGAGCGCCGTCTCGAGTACGCACATTTTACCATTGAATTCGCGCTGCTCCTTGCCTTCAGCGACTTGCGTCCCGGCGCCCGTCGGCGTAAAGAACGCCGGGATGCCGGCGCCACCGGCGCGGATCCGCTCGGCCAGCGTGCCCTGCGGGTTCAGCTCGACTTCCAGCTCGCCGGCGAGGAATTGCCGCTCAAACTCTTTGTTTTCGCCGACATAGCTGGACACCATCTTGCGCACTTGCCGCGCCTGCAGCAGCACGCCCAGGCCGTCGTTGGTGGTGCCGCAGTTGTTGGAGATGATGGTCAGGTCGCGGGTGCCGCGTTCGTGGACGGCGCGGATCAGGTGTTCCGGGTTGCCGGAGAGGCCAAAGCCGGAGACGAGCAGCGTGGCGCCGTCGGGCAGGTCGTGGATGGCTTCCGTGGCGTTGGCGAAAACTTTGTTCATGCTGACCTCGCGCCGGCGCCTGAGCGCTGCGGCTCGCGTCTGCCGATAGCATGACGTGCTGGCTCGGTCAACGCTCGCCGCGGCCTTTTGTCGTCATCCGCGCTTCGGCGGCGGTCTGCGCCTCGTCCAGGTGCGCCTGCACCGGCACCAGCAGCTCGGCGGTCACCGCGCGCAGTTCCGACGCCTCCTCCGGCGTCAGCGGCGCCTTCACCGTCGCCGCGATTGTCGCCATCAGCCGCGCCCGCTTGGCCATCAGCTCCGCCAGCCCAGCGCGGTTCACCGCCAGACCGATGTCCGCCGCCAGACCATCCAGCTCCTGAATCTGCTTGTGGACGCGCTGCATCTGCGCCGTAAAGTCCGGGCACGGCGGCAGCACCGCCGTCCGCAGCAGCCAGTCGGCGCGGCGCACCTGCGGCTCCAGCTTCTCGGTGATTTCCGCCGTCAGCGCCTCAGCATTCTTGCGCCCCGGCACCTTGGCGGCGTCGTGGTACAGCGAATGCGTCGACGCATCCAGCCGCGCCAGCCGCTGCAGCAGGTCCGCTCGCCGCGCCGAGTCCGCGCCCGCGCTGCGCGTCTGCGCGATGATCGCCTCAGTCTCCGCCAGCAGGTCCTCGATCTGGTTGTGGAACTGCTTGATCTGGCTGGCGACTTCCGCGGCCACCGCCGCCTCCACTTTCGCCATGATCTGCGCCCACTTGTGCTCCAGCGGCGCCAGCTTGCTCTCGCGGTATGCGTCCAGCTGCTTGCGTTCCGGCTTGGTCAGCGCCGCCTCGCGCTCTGTGGACTCGTCCTTCATCGCCGCGCTCAGCGTCTGGTAATTCTCGGCGATCTCCTTGATTTTGCGGGAGTCATCGCCGGCCGCCTGCACGTCCAGGATCATCTGCTCCAGCATCTCGCCGGCGCGGTTGGCCTGGGCCATGGCGTCGAACAGCGAGGCACCGTCATGGCCGCCGTGCTTGCCGCCACGGGCGTGCTTTTCCACATGATCTTTGGGCTTGTGCTTGGCCAGAGCGGGCAGGGCGTTCAACGCCAACGGCAGGGCGAGCAGGGCAGCAACAAGCGGGCGATTCCACATGAAAACCTCGGGCAAAGCGCGGGGAAGATACGCGACACGCTGCGCGCGTGCCTCACCCTTTCACATTCGCACACGCCTCGGCGGACGCGGCGCTGACTGTCGGCAAAACGCACACGAGGCGGCCGGTTTGACCCGACCGCCTCGTGCAAAAGAGCAGGAGCTGCGCTTACTTGGCAGCCGGAGCCGCCGCCGGAGCCGCCGCGGGGGCCGGAGCCGCGCCGCCAGCCGGAGCCGCCGTCGGGGTGACGCCGCCCGGGGCCTGCGCCGCCTGGGCCTTCATCATCGCCGCCATGAGCTTGCCCATCAGCGGACCAATCTTCTCGCGGCCATACGCCTCGAGCTGCTTCTTCTCGTCGTCGGTGAGCACTTTCTGCAGCGCTTCGCCTTCGGTCTTCATCGCTTCGCCGTTCTTCTTGAAGTTCTCGCCGATCTCTTTGATCTTGGCGGTGTCGTTGCCGGCCGCTTCCACGTCCGCGACCATCTTGTTCAGGGCGTCCGCCATCTTGTCGACCATCGCTTTCGCCTTGGTCAGGTTCTCGGTGCCGCCAGCCGGAGCCGCCGTCGGGGTGA
>CAIPXZ010000111.1 GCA_903869075.1 uncultured Myxococcales bacterium
GGCGACGCTCGCCATCGTGCAGTTTGGCGCGGCGTTGGCGCGGATCCCCGGGCTGGCGCAGCTGGGGCGCGACTCGCTCGTTGTGTACCTGAGCCACCAATTCGTCCTCAAAGGTGTTGAAATCTGGGCGTCGCGTCAGGCGTGGTACGGCGTGCCGGCGGCCAAGCTGGCGGTGGTTCTGGCTGCGGTGCCGCTGTCGCTGGCGATCGGCTGGGCGGTCGCGCGGGTGCTGGCGCGGCCGCAACTGCAGCCGTGGGTGTTGCCGCACACCGTCCGCGATTGGCCGCCGACCCGTCGCGTGTGACACAAACAAGACACAACAGCCGGCGCCAAGCGCCCAGTCACCTTGTGGCGGTCCCCATGCGGCGCTACCTTACCCGATGCAGTTCTGCGGTGCGCGACTTCCCCCGCGCCTCACCGCCGCGCTGCAGGGACGTGCCGTATGGCGTTTGCCTACAGCCGGATTGGCCTTCGGATTGCGATTCCCGCGGTGGTCGTCGCCTTGGCCTTGGTTGGCGGGCTGTACTACCTGGAACGTCGGGACACGGCGCAGCAGGCGACGGCGACGCTGGACGTCTACGCTGAGCTCGTCAACCGCATGGTGCTCAGCGACTTGCGCGAGGCGATGCTCGCCAAGGACCGCGACCGCATCCAGAGCGAACTGAGTCGTTTCGCCGGGATGCAGCCCATCAAGTCGCTGCGCATCGTCAACAAGGACGGCAAGGTCGTGTTTGCCACGGACGCCACGGCGCTCGGCACGACCATGCAAAAGTCCGACCCGAGCTGTGCCGCATGCCACCAGCCGGGCGTCGCGCCGCAAAAACGCGCGCGGGCGCTGCGGTTTGACTCGGCGGCCGGCGAGCACATCTACCGCGCGGTGCAGCCGATCCTGCTGGACGAAGCGTGCCTGCGCTGCCATGACCAGCCGGAGGGCAGCACGATCGGCATGCTGCTCATCGATCTGGACGACGACGCGCTGACCGGCCAACAGCAAGCGAACAGCCGGCGGACGATCTGGACGGGCGCGCTGGCGACGCTGGTGATTTTGGCGCTGATCGCCGCGCTGCTCGGTCGCACCGTCGTGTTCCGGCTGCGGCACCTGCGGCACCTGCTGGAGCTGCTGCGGACCGGCGCGCGGGCGACGGTGCTGTCGGTGGGCGCGGCGGACGAGATCGACGAAGTGACGCGTGCGGTGCAGGCGCTGACGCTGGACCTCGACGGCCGCGTGGCGCAGGAGCGCGCCGGTCGGCGGCTCGCGGGTGTGCTGGAACGGCAGCCGGGGCCGGTGCTGCTGATCGACAGCCGCGGCTGGATCGTCGCGGCCAACCGCGTCGCTACGGCGCGGTTTGGCCAGGACGGAGCATCGCTGGCCGGCTGCTGGGCGGCGCACGTGCCGGGCGTGACGTTGGCGCAGCTGGCGGCGGCGCGGGAGAACGGCTGGGCACTGCCGGACGCGGATGTGGCGGGGCCAGCGCTGATGGCGCTGTGCGACCCGGCGGGCGAGCGCGTGGCTGTGCTGGCGCTGTGGATGGCTGCCGAGGACGGCGTGGTGCCGGCCGAGTACGCGCGGCTGGTGCCGGTGCCGACGACAGCGGCGTGGCAGCTGTATGGCACGGTCCTGGCGGAGTCGGTGACTCCGGCGCCGCAAACGGGCTCGACGGTGCTGCGCTTTGACGCGCGGCTGGGCCGCGTGCGGCGGCTGGCGACGGATCTGGCGGCGATGGGCCACGAGGCGCACGAGGAGCGCGAGGACGTCGATCTGCAATCCCTGGCGCTGATCCTGCTGTGGGACCTCAAGCGCGATACGCCGCAGGTCCGCTGGCACACGTTGCAGGCGACGACCGCCCAGACGCTGGGCGTGCGCTACCAGCTGCGCGAGTTGATGCAGCGGCTGGCGCGCGCCGCGGCGCAGCAAGCCGGCGCCGACGGCCATGTGGTGGTTTTTGCCCATGAGGCGGCAGGCAAGGTCTTCCTGGCCGCCTGGGCCAGCCAGCCTGGCGGTGTGGCGGTGCTCGATCCCGCAGATGCACCAGCCCTGGCGCGCGCCGTCGCGGCGGCGCATGGCGGCGGCGTGGAGGTCGATCCGGCCTTCGATTTGTCGGCAACCCCTGGATTTTCCGGACTGAAGCTGCCCGGCGCGGCGATCGGCACGTTGTACGTGGCGGAGCTGGCGCTGCGGGCTGTACCACGGCCGAGTGGTCGGACATGGCATGAACCTACCAGCCGACCATGATGCATTCATGCCACTGCGAAATGGCTGGTTTGCTGCCCCGCGAATGGCATTTTCGCCGCATGTTGGCCGCCAATTGCCTGACGTACCTTGTGCCACAGGATGCCCCGCCAACCACCGCCCCGTCGGTGCGGCGCGCGCCGGGCAACCCTCTTTGGCCCCGCCCTGCGCCACGTGCGCTGGAGGATTTCGCCCATGACCCGCTTTGATTCATTTCTCGAACGACTGGCCCGCACGCGCGACCCGGCGGTGCTGCAACAGCCGCCATGGCGCCGGCGCGCGCGCCTCATCGCCCGCATCAGCCTGCGCTTTTTTTGGGTGTACTTGCTGCTGCTCGTCATGGCCACGCTGTGGGTCGCGGCGTCGGGCATGGACGTGTACCACCGCACGGAGATGCCGCAGTTCTGCAATAGTTGCCATGAGATGGGCCACAATTTCGACACTTGGGAAGGCTCCCGCCACGGCTCCATCCGCTGCATCGATTGCCACGCGCGGCCGGGGCTTTCCGGCTACGCGCAGGCCAAGCTCGCCGGCGTCGCGCAGCTGTACACGCACCTGACGGCCGATAAAATCACTGGAATTCACTTGGAAAAGCGCCACGAGGACATCGTCAGCGCCAACTGTGAGCGGTGCCATCCCGAGACGGCGCGCGCCGCCGATCGCCACAACCGCGTGATGGCCCACAAGCGCCACGGCGAGCTGGGGCTGGCGTGCGTGACGTGCCACACCGGCGCCGTTGCGCACCCGACGGCGGCGCAAGCCAAGGACCCGCTGGCGGGGCTCGTCGAGACCAAGACCTGCTTTGACTGCCACGACGGCAAGCACACCCAAGGCGCGGCGCCGGCCAAAGTGGCGTTCGCCGCGACCGACAAGGAATCGTGCCAAAAGTGCCATCCGGACTCGGCTTTTGGCAAAGAGCACGGCGGCGGCAGCGAGTGCCTGGACTGTCACGAAGTCGCCAAGGGCCAAAAGCACTTCCAGATGGACAAGCAGAACCAGGGCGCGATTTGCGCCAAGTGCCACGACCCGCCGGAGGACCTGAAGTCCAAGCACAAGCCGTTCGTGCAGAACAAGTGCGGCGAGTGCCACAAAGTGATGGCGCCGGCCTACCTGTTCCGCTTTGGCCCCAAGCCCGACGAGAATTTCTGCCTGCGCTGCCACGCTGACGTCGCCGGCGCGCTGGCGATGCCGGACGCGACGACGCTGACGCAGTTCGCCGACGGCACGGAAGATCGCCATCGCCAACATGCCGATGACATTGGCCATTCGCCGGGGCTGTGCCTGAAGTGTCACGCCGCGCATGGCTCCGATGCCGAGCGCGCCATGGTGCACCTGAAGGCGCCGGACAAGGACGCCAAGCCCGGCGTCTTCCAGGCCACACCGACGGGCGGCAGCTGCACCGGCGCCTGCCACGATGACGAAACCAAGCAGTACGACCGCACGGGCATGAAGCCCGCCATCGCGGTCCCGGCTGCCACCACGGGTACGGAGGAATAGCCATGATTCGCCGCCGATTCCTCATTTATTTCCTGATTTTGTCCGCCATCACCATCGTCGCCACCGTGGCGTTCGAGTCGTGGTCTTTCCGCCGCGCCATCAACCACTCGCTGGACCAGAACCTGCTGTTCGCCCGCAGCGTGGCGCGGGTGGTCGGCGGGCTCGTGGAGGCGGAAAAGGTCCAGCTCAAGGACCTGCTGGACGCCGTCGACAAGCCCGACCAGGACAGCAAAGCGCTGGCCGCACAGCTGACCAAAGTGCGGGCCGAGACGCTGGACAACGACGGCGTGGCGCTGTTTGACCAGACGCGGCAGCTGATCGCCGCCGATGCCAGCCCGGCGGGCTTGCCGCCGAGTGACGTGCTGCTGGCGCTGCTGCGGCGCGCCGAGAATTCGCCGACGCCGGTGGTGACGGACCTGTGGCGTGGCCTGGACAAGCGGCCGCGCGTGGCGATCGCCCAGGGCCGGACCGTCGGCGAGGGCAAGGACAAGAAGTGGCGCGCCGCCGTCGTCTACTTGCGGCTGGATGCCGCGAATTTTCAGCGCGTTTTCAGCTACTTCCTCGTCAACGAGCAGTCGCGCTTGCAGCTGTTGGACTCGACCGGCGTGGCGCTGTTCTCGACGCAAAAAGACGAGCGGTATGTCTCGGCGGTGCACGGCACGTACTTTACCGACAAGGTGCGGCTGGGCGGCGAGGCGCAGATGCAGTGCCACTCCTGCCACCAAAAGGGCGGCGCCAAAGCGGCGCACGACGAGGATTCGCGCGAGGCGGAGATCACGACCGTCGCGCCGGTGCCGGGCACCAACTGGACCGTGACGGTGCGCGAAGGCACGCAGCGGCTGTACGCGCCGATGGTCGAGACCGTCTACGCGTCGACGGCGCTCGTTTGCCTGATCTTCGGCTGCTTTGTCGGCTTTTTCCTGCTGCTGTCGCGCCGTGTGCTGCGGCCGATGCGCCAGCTGACCGAGACCGCCAACGCGCTGGCGTTGGAGCACGGCGCAGCGGTGCATGGCCACGATGAATTCAGCCAGCTGGCGCACTCGTTCGAGGCGATCCGCGCGCGGTCGACGCAGCTGGCGCCAGCCAAGCCGGATGCGCAGGTCGTGCCGCTGCGGGCGTCGCAGCCGATCCAGCCGCTGCTGGACATCCGCCAGAACCTGATGGGCTTGGCCGAGGGCGTGGCGGCGAGCAAGGCGGTCAGCTCCGTGCTGCTGCACCTGCGCGGCGGGCCGCTGGGCGGTGATTTCTTCAGCGCGCACGGCATCACGCTGCGGGCGGAAGGCGCGATGGGCGAGCTGCTGGAGTCGGTGGCGGCGGGACGCGTGCAGGTGCCGGTCGCCGACCTGGAAGCGCGCGGCGTGGCGCTGGAGGACGCGCACGGCACGCGGCTGTTCTACGTGCAGCGCATCGTCGTGCCGGACGCGCTGCAGGGCGAGCTGTGGATCGGCGTGCCGGAGGCCAGCGAGGCGCTGGGCCGGCTGCTGGGGCCGACGATGGCGGTGATTGGCGGCCAGGTGCAGTCGCTTGTCGAGCGCAGCCTGCTGTACGAGCAGCTGCGGCTGGAGCAGGAGCACAAAAACCGGATGCTGCGCCATCTTTTTGAGGCGGAGTCGGAGGAGCGCAAGCACATCGCCCGCGAGATCCACGACGAGACGGCGCAGGAGCTGACGGCGCTGGCGCTGCAGCTGGAGACGGTGCCGACCGACGGTCTGCCGGAAGTCGAGGCGCAGCTGGAGAAGGCCAAGCTGCTTGTCAAGCGCATCCTGGACGGCATCAACCGGCTGGTGCGGCGGCTGCGGCCGGCGGTGCTGGACGACATGGGCTTGGTGGAAGCGGTGCGGGCGACCGGCCAGAACATCCTGACGGCGGCGGGGCTGAAGTTCACGCTGGACGTCGTCGGCGGCGAGATCGCGGTGCCCAAGGACGTGGAGAGCACTGTCTACCGCGTGTTCCAGGAAGCGGCGACCAACATCGTGCGCCACGCCCACGCCAAAAAAGTGACGATGCGGCTGCACGTGGAGCCGGGCGCGCGCGGCCAGCCCGGGCGGCTGATGGGCTGGATCGAGGACGACGGCAAGGGCATGGACCCGGCGCTGTTGACGACGGCGGCGCCGCGGCCGCGCTGGGGCCTGCTGGGCATGCGCGAGCGCATCGTGCAAATGGGCGGTACAGTGGAGTTTGAGACGTCGCCCGGCGGCGGGCTGCGCATCGTGTTCGACGTGCCGTTTCACGCGTGACCGGAGGGGACTATGGCCTGGCAACCGAAAGTGATTCTCGCCGATGACCACACGCTGGTGCGTGAAGGCATCCGCGGGCTGCTGGAAGTGCGGATGCCCGAGGCGCTCATCGTCGCGGAGGCGGCGACCGGCCGCGAGACGCTGCGGGAGTGCGCGCGGCATCAGCCGGACTTGCTGGTGCTGGACATCTCGATGCCCGACCTGAGCGGCCTGGACGTACTGGCGGAGCTGCACACGGTCAGCCCGAACACGAAGGTGGCGATTGTCTCGCAGTACACCGATCGGGCGTACGTGATCCGCGCGCTGAAGCTGGGCGCCAAAGGCTACCTGCCCAAAGGCGTGATGGCGCGCGAGCTCGTGGCGGCGCTGCGCAGCGTGCTTGAAGGGCGGACGTGGCTGGATCCGTCGGTGGCGGACTTGGTCGTCGAGGCGGCGTTGCACCCGGAGACCGCGCCGGAGGACCAGGAGCTGGCCGGGCTGTCGCCGCGCGAGCGCGAAGTGCTGACGCTGATTGCCGAGGGCCGGACCGGGCCGGAAATTGCCAAGATCCTTGGAATTTCCGCGCACACCGCTAACCGCCACCGCGCCAACCTGATGGAAAAGCTGCACCTGCACAACAAGACGGATTTGGTGAAGCTGGCGCTGCGGCTGAACGTCGTCCAGTCGTAACCGGTTCTGGACAAGCCCGATCCGTGCGGGCACTCTCCGGCGCGGAAACGGGTGGTGCTGATGCGCGTCTTGCTTGTGTTGATCGGTCTGCTGCTGCCCAGCCTTGCGCTGGGCCAAGGCGACCCGCTGGGCCACACGGACCGCACGGCGAGCCTGTACCGCGACGTGCTGCGCTTGGGCGCCGATGGCGAGCCGCTGGTGCCGCTGTCCGTGCTCGGCAACCTGGAGCGCATCGAGATCGCCGCGCCCGGCGGGCTGCGCATCCTCGGCACGGGTGACGGCCAGGTGGAGATGCGCGTGCAGGGTCCGGCCGAGGTCCAAGCGCAGGACGCCAAGCCAGCGATTTTGCAGCATTATGTGGTGCTGGCGCAGGCGCCGGACTGGGACTTCGACGTGCTGCGGCAAAAGCGCACGCTGTGGAAAGAGCGCGGGCTGGCCATCAAAACCGTCACCAGCGGCGCGACGTACAGCTTGAAGGGCCGGTCGTTTGACACGCGCCAGACGCTGCTGTGCCTGGACGCGATTTTTGCCGACCACGCCGCCGCCGAATCGACAGCGCAGGGTCTGGAAGCGCAGTTTGGCGAGGATTTGCAGACGCACGCCATGGTCGGGCAGCCGCCGAGCGCGACGTTGGTTGTCAAAAGCGGTTCCGGCGAAGTGCGGGCGTCGGACGTGCTGTGGTTTGAGAGCGCCGGTAAGGGCAACTTGCACGTGATCGGCACACGCAAAGGCCAGCGCATCGAGCGCGAGCTGCCCGGCCGCGTCTATGTGGTGCCGAGCAACGACCACGGTCTGGAGGTCGTGAGCGAGGCGGCGCTGGAGCAGATCCTGGAAGGCGTCGTGGCGTCGGAGATTTTTCACTCGGCGCCGGAGGCGACGCTGCGGGCGCAGGCGGTCGCGGCGCGCACGGACATGCTGGCCAAGGTCGGCACCCGCCACGCCACCGACCCGTTCGCCATCTGCAGCGAGGTCCACTGCCAAGCCTACACCGGCGCCGGCAAGGTCAGCGCGCGCATCGCCCAGGCGGTGCAGGACACGCGCGGGCTGGTCATGGTCAACGTCGACGGTCGGCTGATTGACGCGTATTATCACGCGGTTTCCGGCGGCCATACCGAGAACAACGAGCTGGTTTGGCCCGGTCGGCCGCAGGACGCGCTGCGCGGTGTGGCGGATCTGGTGCCGGGCGGCAAGGACCTGCTGGCAGCAGGCGCGACCGACGAAGCCGTGGCGGCGTTGCTGGCAGGCAAGGACGAGAGCTGGGCGGCGGCGTCCGGGCTGAACGGCGAAGCGTGCCGCTGGCGGACGGAAAAGAGCGCGGCGGACATCCGCGAGAGCGCGCAGCTCGCCAAGTCGGTCCAGGCGATGCGCGTGACGCAGCGCGGCGTGTCGGGCCGCGCCATCGAGATCGAGCTGACGCTTGTCGACGGCAAAAAGAAGAAACTTTCCGGGGAGCTGCACATCCGCAAAGCGCTGGGCGGCTCGGCGGGGCCCAAGGGCCTGCGCTCGTCCCTTTTCCTGGTCAAGCCCGGTCCGCTCGGTGCGGACGGCGCGCCGCAGAGCTGGATCTTCACCGGCGCCGGCTTTGGCCACGGCGTGGGCATGGACCAGACCGGCGCGTTTGGCCGCGCCAAGGCCGGCCAGGACTTCCGGCAGATCCTGCAGGCGTATTACCAGGCCGTCAAAATCGAAAAGGTGTACTAAGTATGGCCGGTTCCAGCTTTGGCCAGAGCTTCGTCGTGACGACTTTTGGCGAGTCGCATGGCCCCGCCGTCGGCTGCGTTGTGGATGGCTGCCCCGCCGGCGTGCCGCTGGACAGCGAGGACATCGCCCGCGCGCTGGAGCGCCGCCGCCCCGGCCAAAACGCGCTGACAAGCCCGCGGCGCGAGCTGGACCAGCCGCGCATCCTCTCCGGCGTGTACGAAGGCCTGACGTTGGGCACGCCGATCGCCATCACCGTGGACAACACAAACGCGCGCGGCAAGGACTACGCGGCGTGGCAGGACCAGTTTCGCCCCGGCCACGCAGACTTTACCTGGCACGCGCGCTACGGCCATCGCGACCCTCGCGGCGGCGGGCGGGCGAGCGCGCGCGAGACGGTGGGGCGCGTGGCAGCGGGCGCGGTGGCGGAGGCGCTGCTGGCGGCGTTGGCGCAGCGCGATGGCCGGCCGGTGCCGCGGATCCTCGCGTGGACGCAGCAGATTGGCGCGGTGACGGCCGCGGAAAGCGCGCCGATCGACCGCGCGCAGGTGGACGCCAGCCCGGTGCGCTGCCCGGATGCGGACGCCAGCGCAGCGATGGTTGCGGCGATCGAGACGGCGCAGCGCGACCGCGACAGCCTGGGCGGCGTTGTGCGCTGCGTGGTTCTCGACCTGCCCGCCGGCCTGGGCGACCCGGTTTTCGACAAGCTGACCGGGCTGCTCGGCCACGCGCTGGGCTCGCTGCCGGCGGTGCGCGGCGTGCTGTTTGGCGACGGCGTGGCGGCGGTGACGCTGCGCGGCAGCCAGCACAACGACCCGTTTACGCGCTTGGCCGACGGCCGCATCGCCACGACGAGCAACCACCACGGCGGCACGCTGGGCGGCATCAGCAGTGGCATGCCGCTGCGCCTGGACGTGCTGTTCAAGCCGGTGGCAACGATTCCGCAGCCGCAGCAGGCGATTGGCGTCGACGGTCCGCCGGCGCCCCTGACGGTGACGGGCCGCCACGATCCGTGCGTGGTGCCGCGCGCGGTGCCGGTTGTGGAAGCGGCGGTGGCGATGGTGCTGGCGGACCTCTCGCTCCGCCTTGGACGGCTGTAAATGCGCAAGTTGGTTGTAGTTTTGTGCCTCGTGCTGGCGTGCTGCGCCCGGCTGACTGAGCAGGTGACGCTGCGCGCCGAGCCGCTGGAACCGCCGCGCATCGTGCGGGTGCAGCTGGGCGAGCGGCTGGCGGTGGTGGGGAGCCGCGACGGCAACGCCGTACGCGCGCAGGTGACGCGCGTGCAGCGGTGCGCGGACGTGCAGGAGCAGCGCGCGGCGGGTTTTCGCCATGTGGAGCGCCAGGCGGACGGCAAGTCGCTGACGGCGGAGTGGCTGTTTGGCGGCCTGTTTACCGCGGGCGGCTTGGCGCTCATCGGCTGGACGGCGGTGTCGCCGGTGGACTTGACGACGAGCACGGACAACGCGCCGGCGAATTACGGCTACGGTGCGGCTATCACCGCGCTGGGCGCCGGACTGCTGGCGGGCGCGCTGTACGACCAGCTGCAGACCGGCGGCCATGATGAGCCGCTGGGCGAGCGCACGCTGCGCAAGGAAGGCCCGGAGCAGGTGTGTGGCGCGCTGCCGGCGACAACCGGACAGGTGCGGCTGACGCTGCCCGATGGCGCGCAGCTGGAGGCGGCGGTGGACGCGACCGGCGTGGCGCGCGTGCCGCTGCCGGACGACCTGGACAAGCGGCTGGAGCGCGAAGGCAGCCGGCGGGCGACGCTGGAAGTGCTGGGCGACGCCCGCGCGCAGGTGCGCTTGGACTTGTAGAACCCGCGGCAGCCGCCTACAGTCGCGGCTCTGGAGGTTCCCGTGACGACGCCTTTTTGGTGCATTTTCATCGCCTGGCTGCTGGCCTATCCGCCGTCGTGGTTGGCGGTGCTGTGGATGCTGAAAAATGGCGGGTTTGACAACCACCTGCCACGGCGCCAGGCGCTGCAGCTGCAGGGCTTTCCGCAGCGGGCGAAGTCGGCGCACTACAACAGCTTGGAGGCGCTGCCGGGCTTTGCCGCCGGCGTGCTCGTCGCGCACCTGGGCGGCGGCGATCCGACGCGCGCGACGCAGCTGGCGGTGGCGTTCGTCGCCGCGCGCTGCGTCTACATTGGCTTGTATCTTGCGGATTTGGCCGCGCTGCGCTCCACGGTGTGGACGGTGGGGATGACGTTGAATGGCCTGCTGTTCCTGCTGCCGGTCCTGAAGTGAGCCATGCTGCTGCCGTTTAGCAAATACCACGGTTTGGGCAATGATTTTGCGGTAGTGGACGCCCGCGCGCTGGAGCTGACGTTTCCTGGCGCGCTTGGCGCAGCGCTCTGTGACCGCCACCGCGGCATCGGCGCCGACGGCGTGCTGGTCTGGACCGGCAGCGTGGCGCGGCCACAGATGACCGTCGTCAACGCCGATGGCAGCGTCGCCGAGATGTGCGGCAACGGCGTGCGCTGCTTCGTCAAGCACTTGCTGGACCGCCACTTGCGGCACGTGAACGCGCTGGAAGTGCTGACAGGAAATGGGCTTTTGCCCTGCGCCGTGACCCGCGATGGCGATGGCGATGTGGCGACCGTGGCGGTGCACATGGGCGTCGCCAGCCACGCGCCGGAGCGGATTCCGCTGGCGCAGACGCAGCCGCTGCTCGACCAGGCGGTCATCGTTGCGGACCGCGCGGTGCGGCTGACGGCGCTCAGCCTCGGCAACCCCCACGCGGTGACTTTTGACCCGCTGAACGCCGCTGAACGTGCGCGGCTGGGGCCGCTGCTCGGCCAGCATCCGTTGTTTCCGCAGTCGGCGAACATCGAGTTTGCGCAGGTCCTGCCCGGCGCAACGCCGCGGCTGCAAGTGGACGTCTACGAGCGCGGCTGCGGCTGGACCCAGGCGTGCGGCACCGGCGCGACGGCGGCGGCGATCGTCGCCGTGGAGACGGGCTTGATGCCGCGCAACCGCGAGATCGGCGTGCAGCTGCCCGGCGGCTGGCTGGCCATCGCCGTGGCGGATGACGGCCAGGCGACGATGCGCGGCCCGGCGGTGCACGTTTTTGATGGCGCGATCGACGTCACGCGCCTGCAAGCTGCGGCCTGAAATGCCAAGCGAGGATCCGGTCATCCTGCTGTGCCTGCACCTGACGGTGGTGCTGTTCGCGGCGCGGCTGGCCGGGCACGTGGCGATCCGCCTCGCGCAGCCGGCGGTGTTGGGCGAACTCGTGGTCGGCATGCTGCTCGGCCAGCTGCCGCTGCCGTTCCTGCACGCGATGCGCACGGACGTCGGTCTCGATCTGCTGGCGCGGCTCGGCGTGCTGCTGCTGCTGTTTCAGGTCGGCCTGGAGTCGACGGTGCGGCAAATGCTGTCGGTCGGCCGGGCGGCGGTGCGCGTGGCGCTGATCGGGGTGCTGTTGCCGCTGGCGCTCGGCTGGCTTGTGGCCGGGCTGCTGCTGCCGAACGAGCCGATGCCGGTCCACGCCTTTCTCGGCGCGACGCTGTCGGCGACGAGCGTCGGCATCACCGCGCGCGTGCTGCGCGATCTGGGCGCGAGCCAGACGCCAGCGGCGCGGCTGATCCTCGGCGCGGCGGTGATCGATGACGTGCTGGGCCTCGTGCTGCTGGCGGTCGTCACCGGCGCGATCGCCGCGGGCGGCGCGCCACAGCCGCGCGAGGTGCTGTGGATTTGCGGCAAGGCCTTGGCATTCCTGGTGATTTCACTGAGCTGGGGCGTCTGGAGCGCGCCGTACGTCATGCGCGCCGCCTCGCGTCTGCGGGCCAGCGGCACGCTGCTGGCGGCCGGTCTGGGGCTGTGCTTCGCCCTGGCGTGGCTGGCGGCGCTGGCCGGGCTGGCGCCGTTGGTCGGCGCTTTTGCCGCCGGGCTGGTGCTGGAAGACGCGCATTATCGCGACTTTACCGCGCGTGGTGAGCTGGGGCTGGATCGGCTCGTCGCGCCGCTGGGGGAGCTGTTCGTGCCGGTGTTCTTCGTGCTGATGGGAATGCGCACCGATGTGGCGGCGTTTGCGATGCCGGGCGTCCCGCTGCTGGCGGTGGCGCTGACGGCGGTCGCGGTGCTCGGCAAGGTCGTCGCCGGCGTCGGCGCTGGCCGCGGCATCGACAAGCTGACGGTCGGCCTCGGCATGATCCCGCGCGGCGAGGTCGGGCTGATTTTTGCCAGTGTCGGCCAAGGCTTGCACATCAACGGCAAGCCGGTCATCAGCGCGCAGGCCTACGGCGCCGTCCTGGCGATGGTCGTTGCCAGCACGCTGCTCACGCCGCCGCTGCTGCGTTGGCGCGTGGCGCGGGTCCGTCAGTCGGCATAGCGGAAGTCGAACTTGCCGCCGACGACGTCCACCACGATGTGGCTCCCCGGCGGATAGCGGCCCTCCAGCAGCTGCAGCGCCAGCGGGTTCTCCAGCCGCTGCTGCAGCACGCGCTTCAGCGGTCGCGCGCCGTACTGCGGGTCATAGCCCTCGTGCGCCAGCAGCTTGCGCGCCTCGTCGGTCACGGTCAGGCCCAGCTTGCGGTCGTCCAGGCGCTTGCGAAAGCGCTGCAGCTGGATGTCGACGATCTTTTCCATGTCCTCTTCCCGCAGCCGGTTGAAGAACACGATTTCATCAATGCGATTGAGGAATTCCGGACGGAAATGCCGCCGCAATTCGCCCTGCACAATCGCGCGCACGCCTTCGTCGTTCGCGTCCGCCGCATCCAGGATCGCCGCCGAGCCGACGTTGCTCGTCATCAGGACGATCGTGTTGCGAAAATCCACCGTTCGGCCCAGTGAATCGGTCAGCCGGCCCTCATCCAGCACCTGCAGCAGCACGTTCAGCACGTCCGGATGCGCCTTCTCGATCTCGTCAAACAGCACGACGGAATACGGCTTGCGTCGCACGCTCTCGGTCAGCTGGCCGCCTTCCTCGTGGCCGACGTAGCCCGGCGGCGCGCCGATCAGCCGCGCCACCGTGTGTTTCTCCATGTATTCGCTCATGTCGATGCGGATCATCGCGCGGTCGTCGTCAAACAGGTACTCCGCCAGCGCCTTGACGAGCTCGGTCTTGCCCACGCCCGTCGGCCCCAGAAAAATGAACGAGCCCATCGGCCGGTTCGGATCCTGCAGCCCCGAGCGCGACCGCCGGACCGCGTTGGCGATCGCCGCGATCGCCTCTTCCTGATGCACAACGCGGTTGCGCAGCGGCTCCTCGAGGCGCAGCAGCTTCTGCATCTCGCTTTCCAGCATTTTGGTCACCGGCACGCCGGTCCACGCCGCCACGACTTTGGCGATCTCGTCGGGCGACACCTCTTCATTCAACAGCTTGCCGGTCTTCTGCGCCTCCGCCAGCTTGTCCTGCGCGTCCTGGATTGCGCGCTGCAGCGTCGGAATCTCGCCGTAGCGCAGCTTCGCCGCCGTCTCGTTGTCGTAGCGCCGCTCCGCCGCCTCCAGCTGGTGGTTCAGCTCCTCCAGCTGCTCTTTTTGCGTGCGCAGGCCGTCAATCAGCGACTTTTCCCGCTGCCACTCGGCTTTTTTGCCCACCGTCTCTTCCTTGAGCTCCGCCATCAGCTTTTGGATGTCCTTCAGCCGGTCCACCGACGCCGCGTCTTTTTCGCGCTGCAGCGCCGCGGCTTCGATCTCCAGCTGCTGCAGGCGCCGCTGCATCTGGTCGATCTCGGTCGGCAAGCTGTCGATTTCAATGCGCAAACGGCTCGCCGCCTCGTCGACGAGGTCGATGGCCTTGTCCGGCAAAAACCGGTCGGTGATGTAGCGATCCGACAGCGTCGCCGCCGCCACCAGCGCCGCGTCCTGGATGCGCACGCCGTGGTGGACCTCGTACTTGTCGCGCAGCCCGCGCAGGATCGAGATCGTGTCCGGCACGCTCGGCTCGTCGCACAGCACCGGCTGGAAGCGCCGCTCCAGCGCCGCGTCTTTCTCAAGGTATTTGCGGTCTTCGTCCAGCGTCGTGGCGCCAATGCAGCGCAGCTCGCCGCGCGCCAACGCCGGTTTGA
>CAIPXZ010000112.1 GCA_903869075.1 uncultured Myxococcales bacterium
ACGGGAAACTCCTGAGAGCCAGCTGACCACAACGCGCGGGGTGCAAGACGGCGAAAATCCGCAGAATTGCCCGAAAAAAAAACGCGGCGAGCGCGCTGGACGTACGCGGGCGCCACTTGGCGTGCCGTCGGCGCTAGCATGGCCGATCGACCGCCGCGCGGCAACGATCCAGACGCTGAAAGCTGGGATTCACCGGGCGATTGCGCCGGGTGCGGTGCGCTCAGTGAACGCCGAAAATGCTGCGCTCGACCGCAGCGGTCTCGGCACCTTTTGTCGTCTCGGCGCGCATGAAATCCCGCCAAACGTGGCCGGTGCGGGTGGCGCGGCAGTAGCCGTTGAAGAATTCGTTGAAAAACCGCGCCAGGGACTCGGACGAGCTTGGCAAATCGAAGCCGGCGCGGTCGGCGAGCGTCATGACCTTGCGCATCACGGAGCCGGCGAAGTCAAACGGCTCGATGCCCAGCTCGCACAGCTCCGCTTCCATGCTCATCACGAACGGCAGCGCCGGCAGCACCATGTTCAGGCGGCGCATTCGGCGGACTGGGCTGACACGGTCCCAGCGCGACAGCGGGAATTCCTTCAGGTAATTCGTCGGCAGCGCCGTGTGGCGCGACTCGTCGAGGTGGAAGAGCCGCAGCACTTCCAGGCCCGGCTTGTCGGCGAGCAGGCCGAAAATGCTCAGCGCGATCGTCTCGATGAGCACGTTCATGCCAAAAAACCGGTCCAGCCCCTTGGCCTTGAGCGACGCCTCGAGGATCAGGTACTCCCACACCCGCAGCCGCGGCACCTCGACGTCAAACGCATGCACGAGCTCACGCAAGACCACGAAATGCTTGGCCTCTTCCATGACCTGCATCGTCACCGCGGCCTTGGCGCCCGTGCTTTTGACCTCGGGCAGCATGCTGGCTGACACAAGCCAGGCGTACGCCTCACCGTGGCCGATCGCCGAGAGGATCGCCACGATCGCCCGCTTTTGCGCCGGCGTGTATTCGCGGTCGAGCAGCGCGCGGAATTCGGCGCTGGAGATGCGCTCCCGCGCCGCCCGTTCGTCGTCACGCAGCGCCGTCTCGGCCATCGCCATCAGCGCGCGCTCGTCGTCTGTGGCGTCGTGAAAGCTGGACCACGGCAGCATCTGCTCGGCTTTCCACAGCAAATGCAGGCTCTTGTCGTAGTGCTTTTTGCGCATCGTCTCGGACGGCCCGCCGATGAACTCGTAGTGCAGGTCGTCATACTCCGCGGCGCGACCGCCCAGATGCAGCTTGCCAAGCAGCCCGTCCCAGCCGCGGACGGCGCGGTTCGTCGCTTCTTCCACAACCTGATTGGCACGCGCAGCCCGCGGATTGTGCGGCAGTTTTTCAAAATGCATGGTTACCCCCCAACGACGCCCGCGACAGCCGCGGAATTGGCTTCTTCCCCGACGCCGAGCATCAACGCCGCCAGCGTCCGCAACGTGGCGATGCCGCGGTCGACGCGCTCCGCCGGCTCACCAAACGCCGACAAGATGCCCAGCCCGTTCACTGTCGCCCAAACGAGGTCGGCGAGCGCCTCCGCCGTGACCGGCATCACGCGCGTCTGCGCGCCGAGGATCTGCTCCAACGACCGCACAAGCAGGCTGTGAAAGAACTCGCGCAGGCGCACGACGTGCACCCGCAGCCGCGGATTCGCCAGCGCGCCGGCCCACAGCTCCGCCTGCGTCGCCAGCTCGTTCGTTTCCCGCAGCGTCGCGAACAGCGCGTCAAAGGCCAGTAGCCCGCGCTCGGCGCCGCTCGCCACCGACGCCGCCGCAGCCAACACGCGCGCGGCGAGCCGGTTGTAAGCGCGGATCTGCACCTCGACGAACAGGTGCTCTTTTGAGTCAAAATGGTAGTGCAGCAAGCTCTTGGACACGCCCGCGGCCTCGGCGATCTCGCGCATCGACGCGCCCTCGTAGCCGGCGCGGGCAAAGCACGTCTCCGCCGCCGAGAGGATGCCGGCAATCGGCGCGCTCTCGCGGTCGAGATCGAGCTTCCACGGCACGAGCGACATCAGCCCGGCGTCGTAGGGGGTGGTCTGGCCAAAAGGCTGCAAAGGCATCGGCTTTATCTCCTGACCGCGCAGTCAGACTGACCGGTCAGTCAGGAGCGTACACGACGCGCCGAGGCAACGCAACTGCGGCGAAAACGCGACTGGACAGCTAGGGTTTTTGCCAAACGCCGCGCACGTGCGGCGCCGCCAAGCGGACCTGATCGGCGAGAAAGCGCGTCACGTCGATCGGCGCCAGCCCCGCCTGTTCCGGCAGTGCATCCAGCGCGCGGTTCGGGTGGCAGCCGCCCAGCAGCACGCGCCACAGCGGCGTCACGCGAT
Source organism: uncultured Myxococcales bacterium (assembly GCA_903869075.1). Taxonomy (GTDB): domain Bacteria; phylum Myxococcota_A; class UBA9042; order UBA9042; family UBA9042; genus CAIYBN01. The sequence goes on from CAIPXZ010000112.1 coordinate 2,344, forward strand.
CCTGCCAGCGGGCGAGCGCCGGATCGTCCGAGCGCACATGCTCCAGCAGCAGCAGCTGACCGCCCGGCTTCAGCACGCGCGCGACCTCCGCCAGCGCCTGCTGCGGGTCGCGCACCGAGCACAGCACGAACGTCACCACCACCGTGTCGAACCGCCCGGCGTCGAGCGGCAGTTGCTCGGCAAAGCCCGGCGTCACCGTGACCGGAAACGCCAGCTCGCGCTGACGCTGCGCCGCGCGGGCGCGCATGAAGGCGGCTGGCTCGACGCCGTGCAGCGCGCTAATCTCCTGATAATACGCCAAGTTTAAGCCAGTGCCGAGCCCCAGCTCCAATACGTCGCCGCGCGCCTGCCGCACCAGCTGCGCGCGCTCGGCGGCCAGCGACGCCAGCGCCCAGTCGTTGATCGCGGGAAAGAGCCGCTCGAGCACGATTGCCCCCGTCGCGGCCAGCGGAAAAGGCGCGGGCGGCCGACGATTCTGGTCCGCCGCTGTCAGCTGTCAAGGCGGCGGCGCCGGCGGATCACCAGCAGGACGGCACAGGCGAGCACGCTGAGCGGCGCGGCGGACGTGCCGGCGGACGCGGCGGTGCAGCCGGTCGCGGTGCTGCCCTGGACGCTGCCAGCGTTGCTGCCGTTGAAGCCGACCCAGCCGTTGGCGGCGTCGACGCCGGGGACCGGTCCGCTCGTTACGTCGGGTCCGGTGTCGCCGTAGCTGGCGTCACTGTCGCCGCCGCAGGCCTTGCTGTTGACGTCCGGCGGCAGCTGGCCCTCGACCCAGCACGGCTTGGGCGTGCACTTGTAGCCGTAGCTGTACTGCGGCTGCGGCTTCTGCCACGGCGTCACCTTGTTCACAAGCTGATCGGACGGCGGCGGCAGCCACGGCTTGCCGGTCTGCAGCACCAGGTCCGCCGGCACGCTCGCTTTGCCCGGCTTGGCGCCGGCGATGGCCACGCTGACCACCGGGACGTCGCCCGCGGCGATGTCGATCGGCTTGCCGCTCTCCTCCAGCACCTGCACCGCCAGCGCCAGCGGCGCGGTCTTAAAGCGCGCGTCCTGCGGCGGCTCAGCGCCAGTCGGGAAGACCCACGAGCCGAGGCCGTCGATGGTGTACCGCACCGAGTCCGCGCTGCCGTAGCCGCCGTAGTAGCCGTAGCCCTGGCTGGCGTCATACCAGCCGGTGCTGCAGACCTGGTTGGTGCGGATTTGCCGCGTCGGGTCGACGAGTGGCAGCTGCGGGTTGAAGGCAAAGACCGGGTCGCGATCCATCTCATCGGGTGAAATCCGCATCGTCAGCCGCGTCACGACCGCGCTGGCTTGCAGCTGGGTGATGACGTCGGCCATCGGCTTGACGAGGTTGTCCTCAATCGCCTTCGCCAGCGCCGCGCCATCGACGGCGATCGCCTGCAGCGCAGCGTGGGTCAGCGGGGTGGTCACGCCCGGCAGGTCGCATTCCGCCGGGCCAAACGGCATCGTCCAGTAAATCGCGCAGGACTTCAGGTCCGCCAGCGCCTGCAGCGTCGACACGCCCGGCAGCACGCCGTCCAGCTTGAGCAGCGGCGCCATCGTGTCGGCCAGCTCGGCGTTGGGCGTGATGTCGGCCAGCGCCGCGGTAAACTGGTCAAGGTTCGTCACCGGCGCGAACAGCGGCTCCAGGCCCTGCGTGCCACCGGTCGCCATGCCCTGCGCCGCGCTCGCGCCGCTCATGGCCGCTTCCGTGACGAACGCGCGGCCGCCCGCTTCATCGATGGCGCCAGCGACGACCTGGTCAAAATTGCTCGGCCGGCCGAGGTAGCCGTTGGCGTAGGTGATGGAACCCAGCGTCATCCGCAGCGGATTCGGCTCCACGGCCAAGTGGTTCTTGGGCACGGCGCGGCCAGCACCGGCGATCGTCACGACGACGCTCAGCTCCTGGGCAGCGGCGATCGACGTCAGCCGCAGCGGCACGCACGGCTCGGAATCCTGCATCTGCAGCGCGATGGGCCGGATCGCCTCGACGCCCTGGCCATTTTGCAAGTGCACGGCGACAAACACGTTGCCCTGGTCGATGTGGCTCTGGATGATCGGCTTGGCCTTGTCCGGCAGCGCGTAGCCGTGGCCGGTCAGCCAGTTGTACAGCGCCGTGGCGTCCGCGCTCTGCACCACGACATAGTCGTACGGTCCGGTGGCGCCTTGGCTGAGAATTTGCACTTTGGGGCCGCCGCTGTCCGTGGCGCCGCTGTCGGCACCGTTGGACGTGTCGCCGGCCGCGGCGTCTTCGGCCATCGCGCCGTCGCCGTAATAATACTGCTCCGTGCAGCCGTCATAGGCGTTGCGGCAGTTCTCCGGCGGCTGCGTCTGCAGCGCGTAGCGCATCGCCATCGCCTGATCCAGCGCGTCAAACACCGCGACCGAGCCGACGCCGACCTTGGGCACCTTGGGCACCGGCAGCACCCAGCCAAAGTCCTTGGCCAGCCCGGAATAGCGCACCTCGACCCACACCGTCGACAGCGCCGTCGCCGGATCGTGGAGGAACAGCACGCGCTCCGCATCCTGCACGACCGTCTGCGCGACGTCCGGCGCCGGCGGGGAAAAGCAACCACCGCACGCCAGCGCCGGCGTCGCAACAAGTGGCGCCACCAGCGCGGCGGCAAGCGTCAGCAGACGCAAAGGAGTGGGGGTGTGCAGCATGGGAACCTCGCGTCAGGGTGGAAGCAGCGTCAGCGACGCCGGCTTCAGGGAATGCAAGGGCAATGCCAGCCGTCAAGAAATCTGCAACCTCCTGTCCTGGCTGGGCAATTGCGCCAGCGCTGACGCCAGCTTCCCAGCGCCGAGTGTTGATTTTCACCACACAGGTGGATTTTCCAACACCGAGGTTCGCGCCACCCGCCACCACACCACTCCTCCTTGCCTCCCTCGCTGCTTCCGACCGACGCACACCGGCCGAACTGTGGCGTTTTTTGCCCTGCGACCGCCGGAAACTTGGCTTGACCCACCGCGGGCTGCCTGTCAGACTCGCCACGAGTTCCACTGCGGGGCCTCTCCAAAATCCGGGATCCAGTGCGTCAGCTGCTTTCGCGCCGCGCCAGCACGACTTTGTATCAGGATGCCACCGATGACGGCCAAAAGGTCGTCGTCAAGGTGTTGCACGACCTGTATCCAAGTCCGCAGCAAGTCGCCAAATTCATGTGCGAATTCACGGTGACGCGGGACCTGAAAAT
>CAIPXZ010000113.1 GCA_903869075.1 uncultured Myxococcales bacterium
CACCAGCCGCGGCGTGCGCCGGTGCAGCCCCAGCAGCACGACAAGCACCGGCGCGCCGGCCAGCGCGGTCAGGATGCCCACCGGCAGCTCCGCCGGCGCCACGAGCACGCGCGCCAGCGCATCGCACAGCATCAGGAACGCCGCGCCGAACAGCGCCGCGCCCGGCAGCAGCGCGCGGTGGTCGCGGCCCAGCCAGCCGCGCAGCGCGTGCGGCACCAGCAGGCCGACAAAGCCGATAATCCCGCCCAGCGACACGGCAATCGCCGCAAGCGCACTCGACCACCACAGCGCGTGCTGCGCCAGCCGCGCTTCGTCGACGCCCAGGCCGCGCGCCGCGTCGCTACCCAGCCCGAGCGCGTTCAGCCCCGCCGCCGCCCGCAGCGCCCACAGCAGCGCCGCCACAAGCAGCGCCGTCATCGGCACCGCCAGCCGCCAGTCGGGCAGGGACACGCCGCCCATTAGCCATAAAGTCGCGGCGCGCAGGCGCATGTCGCTGAATTGGTAGAGCAAAAACGACGTCGCCGCGCCGGCGAAGGCCGTCAGCACCAGCCCCGCCAGCAGCACGCGCTCCGGCCGCAGTGGACCGCCCGCCCGCGCGATGGCAAATGCCAGCGACACCGCCGCCACCGCGCCGCCAAACGCCGCCAGCGGCTGCAGCCACGGCAGGATTTGCTCGAACGGCAGCGCCAGCCGTGCCGCCAGCCACGCCGCCAGCGGCGCCGCCAGTACCGCCGCCGTCGTCGCGCCCGCGCTCGTGCCCACCAGGTACGGATCCGCCACCGGGTTGCGCGTCGCCGCCTGCAGCAGCACGCCGGACAGCGACAGCGACGCGCCGACGAGCAGCGCCGCAAACGCGCGCGGCAGCCGCACATCGCGCAGGATCGCCAGCGCCACCGCGTCGCCGTCCTGCGCTTGGCGCAGCAGCGTCCAGACCGGCGTGTGCCCCGCGCCCAGCGACAGCGTCACGGCACCGGCCAGCAGCAGCACGGCGAAGCCCAACAGCCAAGCGCGGGAAGGACGGGACAACGGCACGGCAACTCCCTACAACGGCTCAAGAATCGGCAGATCCAGCAGCGCCAGCGGGTGCAGCAGCCGCGCCACCTCCTCCACGCCCAGCGCCAGTCGCGGCCCCGGACGCGCCACAAGGTCGGCGTGCAGCGGAAACACAAGCCCTCCGCGCACGGCGCGCAGCAGCGCCATCGTCGGTCGGTGTCGCAGCGTCGCCAGCGACTGCGGTTGGTCCTGCACGTCGGCGTCGCCGAGCAGCACGACGTCCGGATCGGCGGTCAGCACCGCCTCGGGCGAGACCTGGAACCACTCGCGCGGCTCGCTGGCAAACACGTTCCGACCGCCGGCGCGCGTCAGCACCTCGTGGCCAAACGTCTTGGCGCCGATCGTGTACGGCTGGCCGCCGATGCCGGCGTCCATTTCGTAGAACACCGTGGGTGAAGTGGTGCCTTGCACCCGCTGCTCAATCCGTTTGATCCGCTTGGTAAATTGCGTGGCGAGCGCCTCGCCCGCCTCCGCGCGCCCGCACGCCTGCCCGACCGCGCGCAGCGCCTGCGCGACGTCGGCAATCTGCTTGGGCGCGAACGCCAGCCAAGGCACGTGCGCCGCGTCCAGCGCCGCCGCCAGCGCCGGCGGTGGGAAGTGGCTGAGCACCAGATCCGGACGCGCCGCGAGGATCGCCTCGGCGCTCGGCGCAAAGCCCTGGACCGCCGGAATCGCGCGCGCGGCGGGCGGAAAGTCGCTCCAGCCGTCGCGCAGCACGATGCGATCGCCGCAGCCGACAGCGAACAGCGTCTCCGTCAGCGCCGGCGACAGCGAGACGATGCGCAGCCGCGGCGCCGCCAACGCCACAGCGTGGCCGCGCTGATCGACGACGGTCTGGACAGCATCCGCGACATTTGCCGAAGTATCCTGAGCTATTGGCGACGAATGTGGCGTGCACGCCATCGCGATCAGCGGTATAAGCCATGGCCGTCGCATCAGAAAACTCCAAAATCGATGGCGCCGAGGCCGCCTGGATTGCTCGTCGTCGCGGGGCGTTCGGTCGTCGTCGTGGCGGTCAACGCGAACACGCGCACGTCGCCGCTGGGGTTGGTGCGGTCGCCGATCACGATGCTGCCGTTGGTCGTGGCGCCCGCGAACATGCCGCTGACGCTGAACGGTCCGCTGCCGGCGCCGACCTGCACGGGTTTGCCGCCGGCGGTCTCAAAGCGCCAGATGCGGTCGGGCGTGTTGCTGTCGGGATCGCCGGGCGTGACGACCAGACAGTGTCCGCCGGGCACGCAAGCGACGTCGCGGCCGAGCGTCGTTGCGCCGCCAAAGTCGCTTGCATGAAAGAGCACTTGCGCCGACGGCATCGCGTTGCCGGGGGTGAGCAAAACGATGCCGGCGTGCGCGCCCTGGTCGGCTTTGTCGGAATACGCGCCGGGGCACACCGCGACGAAACCTTGAATGTCGGGCTGCCAACTCATCGCGATGCAGTTCTTGATGTTGGGTATGTCAACCTGATGAATAATCGAATCTGTGACCGGATCAATCTCCAGAATCCGCGCGTCGCCTTGGTGGGAAAAATCCGCCGCGAGCGACTGCAGCGGCAGCCACAGGCGAATGCCTGCCCAGGGCACGCGACTCCCCGCGGCGACCAGACCCGGTTCACTCGCGTAAGGCGCCAAGTCGATCCGCCCCAGCAGCTTGCCGTCGGTCGGGTCGACAATCAGCACGTCGTCGCCTTCATCGAAATCCGCCGGGTCCGCCGTCGGCGCCGGATTGCGTTTCATCCGCACGACGTACATCTTGTGGGCGTCAATCGGGATGACGTCCTGCGGGTTGCTGTAAAAGCCGGTGCTCACCGGAATTTGCCTGATGCTGCGGTCGGTTGGCTGCCAAAACGTGATGACGGCGTTGCCGCGGTCGATGATCACGATGCGACCGTCGTCCCACGGCGTTTGCGCCAGCGCGGCGTCGCCGGAGAGCGCTGTCGTCGCCGCAGAAACCTGCGAACCGGAATGCCAGAGCGCCGCGCCGACGCGCACTTGTGTGTCCGCTGCCAAGAGCGACAGGGCCGAACTTTTGTAGTCCGAACCGAGCACGGCAAGGCGATTGCCGGCGGCGGGCAGGGCGGTCTCATACGTTCCGGCGGGCTTGGCCGCGCTCGTGTCATCGGCGCAGGCGGCGAGCCACGCGCATGCCAGGATCGACCATTTCACCGCAGTACCTCCGCAACTTCCCCAGGTTTTGCCTGCAGTTCCACCGGCTGCGGCGTCTCGTCGTCGCGCCACATGTGCCAGCCCAGCTGCAGCCAGACGGTGCGACCCGGCAGCGGGTAGCCGACCAAATCGACAACCGAGGCGTTCAGCGCGTTGTCCACGCGCGCCTCCAGATAGACCTGCCACGGCTTGTGCTCCAGCCGCAGCCCGCCGCCGACGAGCGTCGTCGCCGGCACCACGACGAGGTTGGCGGCGTCCAGAAAGTGCCCCGCCTGCCACTGCCCGGCGACAAACGGCCGCCACGTCAGCGGTCCGGTCCGCTTGAGCCAGTCCGCGCGCAGGGACCAGCGCGTGCGCGGGCGCATGGGCAGCGCTTTGCCGTCGTAAACCGGCCGGCCGGACGTGTCCTCGGCGATCAACGTCGTATGCTGGGCGATCAGCCGCAGCTGCTTGAAAAGCCGAGTCGCCGCCTGTACTTCCACGCCCATCAGCCGCGCGCTGGCGATGTTGTCAAACCGCGCCTCGTGGGCGTTCACGGACGCCAGCTGGATGAGGTCGTCGACCTGCTTGTAGAACGCGCTGGCGTCGACCGCCACCGTCCACTGCTCCGCCTCGTAGCGCGCCGCCACGCCGGCGTCCCAGGTCATCGCCGTCTCCGGCGCCAGCGTCGCATTGCCGTGCACGACGCCGTCGTTGCCGTACAGCTCCATCAGCGTCGGCGCGCGCGTGCCGCGGGTCCACGCCACGCGCGGCTGCAGCCACGGCAGCGCCTGCCACGACGCCGCCAGCCGCGCCGTCCACAGCGCGTTCTCCGCCACCGCCACGTCGCGGACCGTGAACGGGTAGCTGTCGTCGGTCGTACGCCGGCTGTGCTGCATCTCTACGCTCGCCGACGGCACGACTTGCACGCCCAGCTCCTGCCACGCCAGCGGCAGCCCGAGCCCCGCCTGCAGCGTCTGCCGCGACGACGTCGGCTGATCCGTGCCCGCCAGCACGTCGCGCGTCGCCACGTCGCCCGCCATCGCCGCCACGCGCGTCACCGCGCTCACCACGCCGGCGATCGGCGTCTGCCACACGGTCTGCAGCCCCAGCGTGCGCATCGCCTGCGTCGTCTGCCAAGGAACGCCCAACTCACCGCGCGGATCGTTGACGTTGGTGCCCAGCCACGAGCCCTGCAGCGACACGCGCACCCGGTCGTCCTGCCGCCAGACGTTCTGGCCCAGCAGCGACAGCGCCGCAAGCTGGCGATCGCGCTGCAGATTCGCTGTCGCCGACTCGAACAGCGCCGGTCCCGGGATGCCCTGGCTCAGCCCCGCGCCAAACCAGCGGCCCTGCAGCGACCAGCGCCGGCTGATCTGCCACTGGCCGCCGAGCGTGCCGCCCAGCCGGTCGAGCGCGTTGTTCTGGCGGGTGCGCGTCGCGTCGTCGGCGGTGTTGTACAACGTGCCGTTGTCAAAGCGGAAAGGGAAGTCGCCGTCGGCGTGGACGTAGCGGATGCCGCCGGAAATGCGCAGCGTGTCGGAGTGCCAGGCGGCGGCCGCTTCGGTCTGCCGCGCGCCGTAACTGCCCATCCCCGCGTTGAATTCGCCGCCGACGCCGTTGGGCTGCCGCAACGTCAGCCGCAGCGTGCCGCCCAGCGCCTGACCGCCCAGCGCCGCCGGCGTCATGCCGCGGTAGATTTCAAGCCGCTCGATCTGCCCGGACGGCAAGTCCGCCAAATCCAAGGGCGATCCGTCGAGCGACTGCAGCGGCACGTCGTCGATGTACACGTCCACCTGCTCGGACGAACAGCCCCGCACCGTCAGCAGCGCCGGCGCGCCGAAGCCGCTCAGCTGCTGCACCCGCAGCCCGGCTTGGGCGTCGAGCGCCTCGGCCAGCGACAGGTGGTTCTCGCGCAAGTCCTCGCCGGTGATGACATTTGCCGCGGCGGTCGGATCCAGCTCGGCGGCCGGCAGCTCCGGCTTGCGGCCGTGGACGCGCGTCGCCGGCAGGCGCCAGGTGGGCAGGGCGGTTGGCGACGGCGGCTCGGCCAGATCGGTCGCCCACGCCGCGGCAGGCGCGAACGCAAACAGGCAAAACGACAGGAGATACGCACGCAACGCCATTGCAGCCTCGCGTCCCAAAACCCCGGGGACGCAAGCCATCCGCGCCAGCAGCGTGGATGGCAGTCAACGCGCGCGACCGGTCTCCTGACTCGCAGCGCGGGTCCAGCCGCCTTCCCATCGCGGCCGGCGAACCGGCGGCGGACAGTGGCTTTGTGGCTGACCGATGTGCTGCCTACAGTGGCGGGTCCGTGCCGGATCGAGCCTCGCGGCCCATCCCGGCTTCCCTCGTGATGTCAAGGAGATGTGAGTCGCCTTGCGCATCCGGCGTCTCCGTGGAGACGCATCGCGAGCGCGTGCAAGCTAGCCCGGATCGCCAAGCGCCGTCAATCGCACGGCGCGGGAATCGCAGGGCGGTCGCAAGCTTGACCTCGTGCACCCGGGACTGAAGTCCCGGGCTATTGTTCGAGATGTCCGCCGG
>CAIPXZ010000114.1 GCA_903869075.1 uncultured Myxococcales bacterium
AGCAGCGCCTGCGCGCGCCGTTCCGCGTACGCGTCGAGCGCCGGCCGCTGCTCGGGCAGCTGCGCCAGCACTTGGGCGACCATGCGATCGCGCACGTGGGCAGGCGGATCGGCCACCGGCGCCGGCACCAAGAGAGCCAGCGCGTCCGGCCCTTCCAGCGGCACGGCGTCCGAGCCCGACCAGGCCAGCGCCGTCGCCTCCTCCACCAGCAGCGTCGAGGTGCCGCTGGCCTTTTGCGTCACCAGCTGATGCCGCAGCCGCAGCAACAGCACGGTGGTGCGCGCCGTGACGTCCGCCGAGACCCAGCAGCCGACGCGCCCCAGCACCGCCGGATCGCCCGCGACCTCAGCGTCGGGATCGGCGCTCAGCGTGCGCTCCAGCAGCGTCTCCGCCAGCACGAACACAAGCGGGTGGCTGCGCTGCACCGACCGGCAGCGCGGCGCCGGCGGATAGGCAAAATCGATGAGCGTCGTGCCCGCCAGCCCTTCGGCGTCCAGCCGCTCCCGCACGTCGTCGGGCAGCGCGCCCAGCGGCGCCTTGAAGCCCTTGCGCAGCGGCTCCAGCGCGCCGCCCATGCGCGCCAGCCCGCGCGTCACAAACCGCTGCACGTCGTCGCGCCCGCCGACCGCCGCCAGCGTCTTGCGCCACTCCGGCAGCACGTCCTCGGGCTTGAGCTTGCGCTGCGCGAACACGGTCCGGTTGGCCTTGGCCTTGTCCGCCGCGTTCTGCCACGTCGCCTCGAACAGTTCCAGCTGCTTGCCGGCAATCTCGCCAGTGCCGCCGCGGCGCTTGAGCAGCACCGACTTCAGCAGCACGTCCGTCAGCGTTTGGCTGTCATCCGGCATCGGCACCGGCACGCCAAGCTCTGCCTGAATTTTCGCGGCCTTGCGGATGATGACGTTGAGCACCGCGCCGTCCACCGGGTTGTTGGCGCCGTACATCAGCGTCGCGCGCACGACCTTGCGCTCCTGGCCAAAACGGTCGACGCGGCCTTCGCGCTGCTCGTGCCGGGTCGGATTCCACGACAAGTCGTAGTGGACGATGGAGTCAAAATGCTCTTGCAGATTGATGCCTTCCGACAAGCAATCGGTCGCCACAAGGATCCGCCGTTCCGCGTCGCCCAGTGCCTCGACCTTGTCGCGCCGCTCGTCGGCCGCCAGCTCGCCGGTCACGACGCCCACCGCGACGTCCTTCCACTTGCCCTGCAGGTGCCGCGCCAGGTAGTGCGCCGTGGCGATGTAGCGGCAGAACACTACCGGGCTGAAACCGTCCGCAATCAGCTCGCCGACGTGCTCCGTCAGCAGCTTGAGCTTGGGATCGCCCGACTGGCCCATCAGGTGCTCAGCCTGGTCGATCAGCGCCGCCAGCGCCGGATCGTCAGTGCCGACCGGCGGCTCCACGTCGTCATCCGACAGCGCATCCGCGCGACCGTCAAACACGCGCTCGGCCAGCGTCTCCTCGGCATCGGCGTCCGTCTCGATGCCCGCGCGCGTCCGCAGCGCCTGCACCGCCGCCGCAGGGCTGGACGCCACGCAGCGCATCAGCGCCAGCGTGCCCCAAAAGTTCATGCGCTGGCGCCGGACGTCGCCTTCCGCCGCCGCCACGATGTCCGCGCAGTAGTCCAGCACGGCTTCAAAGAACCGGCCCCACGCGCCGGTCAGCGTGTAGGTAATCTCCTTGGTCTCGCGCTTGGGAAACAGCTCGCCTTCCTTCCACTCGGCAATGTCGGGCCGCCGCCGCTGCACAAAGTGCTTGGCCAACTGCTCGCGCAGGCGGGACCGCTCCGGCTCGAGCTGCGTCGGAATGGTGGTAAACGACGGGTCCAGCAGGCCAAGCAGCCGGTAGAACGCCTCTTCGTCGCCGCTGTGCGGCGTCGCCGTCAGCAGCACCAGGTGGCGCGTCGGCGACTCCGCCAGCCCGCGCAGCAACTCAAACCGCTGGTGCCGGCCGGCGCCGGTCGCAGCGCACGTGTGCGCCTCATCGACGATGACAAAGTCGGGGCAAGCGCGCAGGAATTCGGCGCGGCGCTTCTCGCTCTTGATGTAGTCGAGGCTGACGACCGTGTGTGCGTGCGTGGTGAAAATGCTCTCGCTCGGCGGCAGGTTGCGCTCCAGGCGCGACGCACTCGCCGCCGTCACCGCCACCGCCGGGATGTGGAAACGCGACTCCAGCTCGCCGACCCACTGGTCGACCAGGTGCGGCGGGCACAATACCGTCGTGCGCTGGATGTCGCCGCGGTCCAGCATCTCGCGGGCGATCAACGCCGCCTCAATCGTCTTGCCGATGCCGACATCATCCGCGACAAGCAGCCGCACCGGGTCGAGCTTGAGCGCCATGAGCAGCGGCACCAGCTGGTACGCGCGCGGCTCGACGGCAATCTGTCCAAAGCTGCGAAACGGCCCGGCGCCGCGCCGCAGCGACAGCAGCAGGGCATCGCGCAGCAGCAGCGCCGCGTCGTGGCCCGCCTGCTGCTGGGCCCCCGGCGCCGGAAAGGACGCATCGGTCACCGGCTCCAGCTCCAGCCCGAGGTAGATGTGCGTCTGGTCGTCCTCCGTGCCCGAGACCGGCCGCACGCGCAGCGTATCGGCATCGCTGCCGCCCAGCACGATCCACTCGCGACCGCGGGCGCGGATGAGGCTGCCGGCGCTGTAGGTTCCCATCGTCATCGTGCTACCGCCCCAGCGCCCTGGCGAGCTGGTCCCAGCTATCGCCCCAAGCCGCCTCATCCGCGCCAAACTGGACCAACGCGAAGCCAAGATCGCTCAGGCCTCTTGTCACTTCCGCCGGGGGCGCGTCAAGCGAGGCCGCCACGTAGCTGTCGACCCAGGCCAACTGCACGGCCACGCCAGCCACGACAAGCGGCTTCGCGTCAGGCGCCGGCAGGCCGCGGGCTGCGGCCAACGTCAACCAGCGCGCCATCGGATCGTCGCTGGGAATGCCGGTTTCGCCCGCTGGGCTCTCGACGACGGGCGTCGCAAGGCCAACCGTCGTCGACTGCGCCAGCCGCACCAGCAGTTCCTGCACGCGGGCGTCCCGTCGGTCGATCAGCTCGTGATCGGGCTGGTTGTAGTACGACATCAGGCAGCGGTAGCACGCGGCAACGCACGTCGTGCCGGCCGTGTCCTGCAGCGCGCCCACGTCGGCCAGTGCCGCCTGGTTGGGCACGTCAAAGTGCATGATTTGCAACGCCGTCAGCGCCACTTCGGCGATCTTGGTCGGGTCAGTCACCAGCTGGGTCAGCACGCCGGCGCCGCCCTCGGTCGCCTCGTAGAGCAGAAAGCCGTGGCGTTCGTCGCGCGCGGGCATCGGCTCGGCCAGCACCTCGCCCTCTTCCAGCTGGAACACGCCCTGGATGCCGCGCAGGATCGCGTGCTGCAGCGTCGGCAGCGTCAGGTCGCCGTCACCGGCATCCGCCGCCAGCTGGAACAGCAGCGCGTTCTTGCGGTCCTGGACAATCGGCACGATGCACTGTCGCGGGTTGTCGGTCGGGTCCTTCGGCTCGGCGTCGGACTCGTCCGGCGCCTTGGCCCAGTAGCCGGACACGGGGTCGATGTAGAAACCAAACGTCGTGCGGTTCGCACGGCGGCGCAAGCCCTTGTTGATACGCGTGATCTGCGCGCCTGGACCGTAGGTGAGCACCACGATGTCGCCGTCGCTGTCGCGCGCCGCGCCGCGTCGGCGGTCAATCAGGCCTTCGCGCGACGCCCATTCAAACGTGGTCTGGATGTCAAAGCCCTGGCGCTGCCGCTCCTCGTCGTTGGCGGTGATGCGCTCGGCCTGCTGCGTGGCCACGTTTTCGATGCGGTAGAGCTCCTTGATGACAACCGCGTCGCCCAGCGGCGCCTCGCAGGCGTGGCACAGCGAGGCCTTGTCCGTGAAGTGGCCGGCGCCGCACTGCTTGCAAATGTAGACCGTCTGGGTCGCAAGCTTGGTATCCGCTGCGCTCGCGCCTTGGTGCGCCAGCGACAACATCGCCCGCACGACCCGGTACGCGCGGCCCTCGTGGTAGACGAGGCTGCGCGGACCAAACTCGGACAGCGCCAGGAACCGCGGCCTCTGCAAGTACGTCTGCGTGCCCTTGCCGTCGCTGGAGCCGGGCACGTAGGCCATCAGCGGCAGGCGCGGGAAGTTGTAGCCGGGCAGGAAGCCCTCGGTCGCCAGGTAGCGGTAGGTGTAGAAGTCGCTGGACAGGCTGCTCGTGCCCTTTTGCAGCAGGTTGATCTGGCTAATCGCCTGCGCGTGGCGGCTACCTGCCGCCTGACGTTCGCGTTGTGGGGCCGCGTAGTCGTCCATCGTCCGCCGCGCCGTGTCGCGCTGGTGCTCGGCGGCCTTGAGCAGGTCGCGCCAGCGGTCAAACGCCTTGTCGAAGCGGATGGCGGCACAGTCCACAACGTCGTCGGCGAACTTGTCGCGCCCCGGAAACCACGGCGCCAGCACCGGCTGCAGGTCGCCGTCCAGCAGGTCCAGCACGCGCACGATGCGCTTGCGCGCTTCCACGCGGACGTGCGGCTGGGTCACCGCCGCTTGGAGGTCCGGCTGCAGCGGCCGCTTGTCGCGGTCGTCGAGCACCAGCAGTTCGGAAATCGAGCCCGCCAGGGGCCGCTGCGTCGCTGCCAGCCAGACGGCAAACAAGTGGCTCTCCACAAGCTCGCGGTTGGCCAGGTCGAGCTGCGGCGGACGCACTTCGCCGTGGACCATCGCCTTGGGATCGCGGAAGAAATACTGGTCGTGCGGGCCCTGCGCGGCGCAATACGTCAGGACCAGCGCGGCCTGACCGCTGCGGCCGGCGCGACCGCTGCGCTGGGCGTAGTTCGCCGGCGTTGGCGGCACGTTGCGCAGGTAGACGACGTTCAGCTCGGAGATGTCGACGCCCAATTCCATCGTCGGCGAGCAAAACAGCACGGGCAGGAAGCGCAGGCGCTCGTCCGCCGGCACGCGGTCCTTGGGCAGCTCCGCCAGACGCTGGCGGTCGGCGTCGCCATAGCGGAAGCGGTCCTCGCGGATCTGCCGCTTGGTGTTGTCGACTTGGGCCGTATGCTCGCGCGCCTCGAAGCCAAACACCGGGTGGCCTGGGCGGCGCAGCATCGTCGACAGGCTCAGGTAAAAGTCGCGGAAAAATGCGTTACCGCTCGCCTTGGCCTCGGCGTTGCCAGCTCGGCCGAGCTTGAAGCAGATGCACTGGTCGACCAAGCGCCAGCCGGTGAAGTCGGCAAACGGCGTGGCGTCCTCGGACACCAGGCCGTGCACGGCCGCGGCGCGCAGCAGCGACTCGATGACTGCGTCGAGGTCCTTGGCCTTGAGCAGCCGCGCGTTGGCGCCTTCGTCCCAGAGCCGCTGACCGTCGCGGGTCTTGCTCATCCGCAGCGTCTTGCCCAGCGCCGAGCGCGAGCTGCCGCGCGCCAGCAAATCCTCGTCTTTGAGCGAGACCTGCTTGCGCGACGGGGCCTTGGTCATCATCCAGCGGGCCGTCCGCGGCGACTCGCCCTGGGCAAAGCCCCACGGCGCGCGCAAGGCGCTGTGCGACCGCGACCGCAGGCGCTCGATGCCCGCCGGTTCCAACAGGTCGGAGCGGATCGCCATCGCCTTGCGCAGGTAGTCCAGCAGCTGGACGTAGACCGCGCGCCGCGCCCGCGGCGAGGCGTTGCGCAGGATGTCCGGCGCCTCGGTGAACAGCGATTCGTCGCTGGCGAGCTCGTCCAAACCGAGGTACTCGACCTCCAGCAGCCCCAGCTGCTCCAGGTTCGGGTTTGTGTACCGCCAGCCGCGCCGCTGGTCGAACCACACCCGGTAGGCCAGCACCTCACGCAGCGTTTTTTCGGCTTCCTGCAGGTTGAAGCCCTTGAGCGCCGGCTCCTGCAGCCACTCCGCGCGCAGGTCCAGGTCCGGCTGGTCAAAACACAGCGCGCGCTGCTGCGCCAGCCCAAGCTCGTCCGCGCGCAGCCCCGCCGCGCCGGCCTTGTCGAGCGCCGCCAGGAACGCCGCGCGCACCAGGCTCACGAACAGGAAGTCGTTGAAGTGACCCGCCTGCAGCGCCGCGTCCTGGCGGTTGTCGGTGAAGCCGAGCAGCTTGCGCGTCTCCGGCTTGAGCCCCGACTCCGGGCCGTGCATCCAGCGCAGCACGCTGTTGGTCAGCACCGTCGTCGCCGAGCTGCGGCCTTCCGCCGACAGCGACGCCAGCCGGTTGCGGTCGCGCGACGCGCCCGTCTGCGTGGCGCCACAGCGCAGGCAAAATCGGAACTTGCCCGGGATGAACCAGAGCTGCTGGTCGCCGCCGACCTGGCCGTCTGGGCCGACGTTGAAGGCCGCGACCTGGGCGTGGTGGTAATGGCGCGCAACCCGCTTGTTGCCGGCTTTGTCCTCTTCCAGCCAGGTCTCCGGATAGCTGTCGATGCTGCCGTCGAACGTGTTTTCGCCGTCGTCAAACTGCAACGTCACAAAACCAAAGGCCTCTTCTTCGTCGTGCCAGTCGGGGATCGCCGGCCCGGCGCTCTCTTCATCCTCCGGCTTGCCCGGCGGCGCGTCATCGATGGTGCGCGCATGGAATTCCGGTCCCTTGGTCGTTTGCAGCAGCTTGACCGGGTGGTATTCGTGACCGCAGTCGCGGCAAAAGTGCAGGTCGTACAGGCGCTTGGTCTCGGCGCCGGGCAGGTACAGCTGGCCGTCAATCGTCACGGTGCGCACGCCCGCCGGCTCCAGCGTGCAGTACGCGCGGCCAGCGCCGGAGATGAACTGATGCAGCTTGAAGGCAAACAGGCTGCGATCGCCGTCCGACGGCAAGCCGAGGCGTTCGCGTTCGGGGATGCTCGACAACAGCAGCAGCTGCTTGAGCGCCGCCTCGCAGGCCGCCGGTGGACGGTCAGCGGCCATTGCCAGCAACTGCACCGCGTCGGTCATCGACTGCGGCACCGCGCGCTGCCACCGCGAATTTTCGCCCTTTTGGATCACGCCGAGCGTCGTCTCGACCCAGATCGCCAGCGGATGCTGGCGCAGCGCCGCGTCGGTGACCGTCGCCGGGATCGCCGCGTCAACCGCCGCGCCCAGCACGGCCGTCACAGTCTGCGCCGTCCGCGTCGGGTCCGTTACGCGCTCCAGCGTCTCGCTGATCACGTTGCCCGACGCCACCGGCGTGCCAAAAAGCTTCGACGCAACGCTCGCAACCACCTGATTCTTGGACTCCTGCGTGCCTTCGCTCGCCATCGTCGCCGACGTGCCGATGCACTGCAGCTTCTCCGGCGCCAGCCGCTCGCGCACGCGTCGCACCAGCAGCGCCACGTCCGCGCCCTGACGGCCGCGGTAGGTGTGCAGCTCGTCCAGCACGAGGAACCGCAGCCCTTGGCAGTTGGCGATGACCTTGCGGTCAATCTCGTCCTGCCGGGTCATCAGCAGCTCGAGCATCATGAAGTTGGTCAGCAGGATGTCCGGCGGGTTGTCGGCGATGCCTTCGCGCTTTTCGGCATCGACCTCGCCTGTGAAGCGGCCAAAGGTGATTGGCTCGCTCCCGCCGGCGCGCTCGACGTACTTTTTCAGCTCGGCGGCCTGGCTGTTGGCCAGCGCGTTCATCGGGTAGATGACGATGGCGCGGGTGCGCTTGGCGCCGCCGTTGGCCTTCTCGGCGAGGATGGCGTTGACGACCGGGATGAAGAAACACAGCGACTTGCCGGAGCCCGTGCCGGTCGTGACGACGTAGCTGTGCCCCGCCCCAGCGAAAGCGATGGCTTCTTCCTGGTGCTGGTAGAGGGTCAGCGGCTCGCCGTTGGGAACAACCTCGGTGCGAAACAGGCTGGCGCACGCGGGCTGCAGGACGCCCTGGTCGACGAGCTTGCCGACCGTGGTCGTGCGCTTGTAGCTCGGATTGATCTGGATGAGCGGGTCGGGCCAGAAGCGGTTGTCGGCGTAGATGCGCTCGACCTGCTCCTTGATGTCCGGCGCGCGGATGGTCGTGAACGACGTGGCGAAGCGCGAATAGTCCGCGATGACGTGCTGGCGGAGGTCGAAGACGTCAAGCGTGCGGGTGGACATGGAACTCCGGGCTGGCGCCAAGGGCGACCGGGAGGGGCAGAACGGGACGCGGTCAAGCGCCGGGCGACGGCACTGGAATGGCTGGAGTATCGAAGGGTGGGCGGCTGGGCGTCAATGGCGACGGTGGGCCCAGCTTCGTAGCCCGTCATTCCGTCATGACCACGCGGCGCCGCGCACGCGGGTCGCGCGATACCGGCCTGCTCACGCTGCGACGACCGGGACGGGACGGGCGGCGGCAGTGGCGGTCACCGGCGAGACCGACCGCTCGCTCAGCTTGAAGTGAATGGCCGTCATGGACACTGCGTCACCGCGTCGATGCTATCGACATAGACCATCCACGTCAGCGCCGTCGCCGGTGCGGCGGTGCGGGTGAGCGCGAACTGAAGTGTGATCGACGAAGGGGTGGGGCCGCTTGTTTGCACGCTGAGCCAGGCGCCTTCCTGGTACACCGACGAAAGCGAAGCAACCGTGGCGCCATTGCTGGTCACCACGAATGTGTCTGTGTTCGCACCCCATTTTGTCCCCGGCACGCTGCTCGTGTAGTACCAATGGAAGGTCACTGAAGTGGCGCCGGGCGGCAACGGGCCGATGGTGACCTGTGCCGTAGCTGAGCCCACCGCGCTGAGGGTGAATCCGAGCGAATCTGCCCCGGCATAGACGGGGGTTGTGGCGAGCGCGACGGCGTTGCCGGTCCCGACCGCGGCGCTCGTGAAAGTGCCCGGAAGCCCGCTGTCAAAGCTCAGCGTTGATTCCGTCGGCGTGCAACATTGACTCAATGCGTTGGGTGTGAACGAGCACACACCGGTCGCGTCGCAGCCATCAAGGGTGCATGGATCCCCATCGTCGCATGGCACGACTTTGCCAGCGCAGACGCCAGCCGTGCATGCATCGCCGGTGCTGCACGCGTTCCCGTCCGAGCAGGTAGTCCCGTCCTTCACGGTGATGTTTTGGCACTTGCCAGATTTGGCGTCGCAGACGTCAGTGGTGCACTCACGACCGTCATTGCAATCCGTCGCTGCCGGGACGTATGCCCGGACCGCATGACTGTCCGCGAACCACAGTTCGCCACCTGAGCCAACATCCATGCCGAGCGGCAGCGCCAACGCCGCCAAGGCCAAAGAGCCATCCACCGAGACCTGGCTCACCGCTGACGTCGCGGGCGCGCCGGTGCCCAGAACCGTCGTGACTTGGCCACCGGGGGTGACTTTCCGAATGCGGTAGTTCCAAGAATCAACCACATAGAGGTTGCCCGCACGGTCCAAGGCGCAGCCACTCGGGTGGTTGAAGCGCGCAGCTGCGCCAACGCCATCGACGGCTCCGGGCGTG
>CAIPXZ010000115.1 GCA_903869075.1 uncultured Myxococcales bacterium
AGCCGCCGTTTTTGCCCGACCAGGATCCGACGACGACGACTGACCCGCTCAAGGCCGACACCGACGGCGATGGCTTGCTGGACAGCGACGAGGACAAGAACCACAACGGCGTCTGGGAGCCGCAGCTCGGCGAGACCGACCCGACCAAAAAGGACACGGACGGCGACGGCTTGGACGACGGCTGGGAGGTCCAATACGCCAACGACGCGAACGGCAGCGACGGCAAGCCGCTCAACCCGTTGGACGGCAGCGACGGCCAGAGCGATAACGACGGCGACGGCTTGTCCAACCTCGTTGAATACAGCCAGACCTGGCCGGACAAGACCGGCGCGGCGCAGGCCAACCGCACCAATCCGCGCAAAAAGGACAGCGACGGCGACGGCGCGAGCGACAAGGTCGAGGTCAACGGCTTGTACCAGGCCGCAACGCCGACCGGCAGCAATCCCAACGTGCCCGACACAGACGGCGACGGCTTGCTGGACGGCATCGAGGACAAGAACCACAACGGCTTGACCGATCCCGGCGAGAGCAGCCCGCGCAAGGCCGACAGCGACGGCGACGGCTTGAGCGACAGCGCCGAGGACAAGAACGCCAACGGCGCCTGGGACAAAGTGCTCGGCGAGACCGGCGCCGCCAACCCGGACAGCGACGGCGACGGCCTGAACGACGGCGTGGAGGTGCGCCTGTACGGCACCAAACCGCTGCTTATCGACAGCGACGGTGACGGGCTGCTGGACGGCCTAGAGGTCGGCAAAAAGGGCGACAGCGACCCGAGTACAACGACAAATCCAGTCAACGCCGACAGCGACGGCGACGGCTTGAAGGACGGCGAGGAGGACTTCAACCACAACGGCAAGATCGACGCCAAGGAAACCAACCCGCAAAAGGCCGACACCGACAACGATGGCATCGCCGACGGCGTGGAAGCGGGCAAAGCCGGCGACGCCGACCCGACGACGACGACAAATCCGCTGAGCAAGGACAGCGACGGCGACGGCTTGAACGACGGCTTTGAGGACGTGAACCACAACGGCAAGCAGGATTTTGACCCGACGCTGATGACCGGCGAGACGAGCGCGGCCAAGCCGGACAGCGACGGCGGTGGCGTGGCCGACGGCGTGGAAGTGCTGACGGACCTGACCAATCCGCTGGATCCGAGCGATGACGCCAACGGCGACAACGATGGCGACGGCGTGAAGAACAAGGTGGAGCTGAAGCTGGGGCTGGATCCGAAGAATCCGGACTCGGACGGCGACACGATCTCCGACGGCGAGGAATCCAACCACGGCCAGGTTGTGGACACGGACGGCGACGGCATCGTCGACGCCAAGGACCTGGACAGCGACGGCGACGGCGTGCCGGACGCGACTGAAGCCGGCGATGGCAACTGGAAGACACCGGCGATCGACACCGACGGCGATGGCGTGGCCGATTACCGCGACCTGGACAGCGACGGCGACGGCCTGAACGACGCCGACGAGCCGAAATACGGCACAAGCCGCTTGCTGGCGGACACCGATGGCGACGGCTTGGCGGACGGCATCGAGGTCAAAGCCGGCACCGGTCCGCTGGACATGGACAGCGACGACGACGGCGTGCTGGACGGCGCGGAGTCGGTGCAGGACCTGGACGGCGACGGGCTGATCGGCGCGCTGGACCCGGACGCGGACAACGACGGCATTTTGGATGGTACTGAGGCGGGCAAGACGCTGAACAACTTGAATCCGGACACGAATTTGGCCAAGCGCGCGTTTGTGCCCGACGCCGACCCGACGACGCAGACCGACCCGCAGAAGGCCGACACCGACGGCGACGGCCAGCGCGATGGCGCCGAGGACACCAACCACAACGGCCGCGTGGATGCGGGCGAGCGCGACCCGTTCCTGGCCGGCGAGACGCTGTACCTGGGCGATCAGGACGGCGACGGCGTGCCCGATGCCGAGGAAAAGACGTTGGGCACGGCGCAAAATGACGCCGACAGCGACGACGACGGCGTGCCGGACGGCGTGGAATGGAACATGTCCTGCGACCCGGATCTGGACGGCGCCAGCAACGCTGCCGATGCCGACAGCGACAACGACGGCTTGCCCGATGGCTTGGAGCGCGGCGCGGGCGCGCCGGTGGCGGCGACCAACCTGCTGGCCTTCAGCTTTTTGCCGGACCTGGACCCGGCGACGACGACCAACCCGCTGCTGGCGGACACCGACGGCGACGGCCAGCGCGATGGCCTGGAGGACCTGAACGGCAACGGCCAGGTCGATCCGGGCGAGGGCGACCCGAACGCGGCGCTGACGCAGACGATTGTCATCGACCAGGACGGCGATGGCCTGGCGGACGCCGAGGAGCTGCGCGCCGGCAGCAACCCGCACGACCGCGACAGCGACGACGACGGCGTGATCGACGGCGACGAGCCGAACGCGGCGTTTGACTACGACCACGACGGCTTGCCCGGCGTGCTGGACCCGGACAGCGATGACGATGGTCTCGGCGATGGCCTGGAGCGCGGGCTGACGGTGGCGGATCCGCAGACTGACCTGTCGCAGGGCCGGTTTGTCGGCGATCTGGACCCGAAGACGACGACCTCGCCGCTGGCCAAGGACAGCGACCACGACGGCCAGCCCGATGGCTGGGAGGACGCGAACCTGAACGGCCGGCTGGACTTGGCGGAGGGCGATCCGAGCGACCCGACGGTGCTCTCGACCGCGGTCGACAGCGACGGCGACGGGCTGTGCGACGCCATGGAAGTGACGATCGGCTCGCGCGCCCAGGACGCCGACAGTGACGACGACGGCGTGCCCGACGGCCAGGAGTGCAACCCGGCGATTGATCTCGACAATGACGGCCAGAACGCGCCGAACGACGAGGACAGCGACGGCGACGGACTGTTTGACGGCCTGGAGATCGGCCTGACGCTGGCGACGCTGCAGTTCCCGCAGGACACGAACCTGAAGGCCAGCGTGTTCTTGCCCGATCAAGATCCGACGCACACGACGTGGCCGGCGTCGGCGGACACGGATCGCGGTGGGCTGCCGGATGGCGTCGAGGATTTTTCACACGATGGCAAGGTCGACGTCGGCGAAACCGACCCGCTTGTGGCGGCGGACGACGGCAACATCGACGGCGATCTGGACGGCGACAGCCTGGACAACAAGACCGAACTGCTGCTGGGCACCAACCCGCTCAAGCGCGACAGCGACGGCGACGGCATCAATGACGCCACCGAGGTCGTGGACCCGATCCAGCCGCTGGACACGGACAAGGATGGCATCATCGACGCGCTGGACACCGACAGCGACAACGACACGGTGCCGGACGCGTATGAATCGGGCATCAAGCCGGGCGACACGTCGCTGCAGCAGAAGCTTGTGGACTCGGACGGCGACGGCAAGCCGGATTGCCGCGACACGGACAGCGACAACGACACGCTGCCGGACGGCGACGAGGTCTTCAAATACCACACCGACGCGCGGCTGCCCGACACCGATTTTGGCGGCCTGAGCGACCCGATCGAGGTGCTGCAGACCCACACGAACCCGCTGGATCCGAGCGACGACACGGAAGTGATCGAGTTTGGCGGGCGGCTGCGCGGCACGACGCCGCTGTCCTGCCAGGCGACGCCGGCGCCGCAAGCGGGCGCACTCGGGCTGCTGCTGCTGGCTGGCGTGGTGCTGCTGCGGCGGCGGCGCGCGGGCGTGGTGCTGCTCGTGCTGCTGGCGGTTCCGGCGCTGGCGCTGACGCCGCTGGACGTGACGTCGGGCCGGCCGAATGTCGATGGCGTGGGCATCCTCGGCGTGGAATCGGCGCTGCAGCTGGACCAGCATTCGCTGTCGGCGGGCGTGCAGGGCCAGTACCTGTGGCGGCCGCTGGTGGTGGGCACGGAGACGCGGGTGCTGCGCAGCCTCGTCGACCAGCGGCTGCAGGCGGACGCGCTGCTGGCGGCGCGGCTGTTTGCTGGGCTGACGCTGGGCGTGGCGGTGCCGGTGTCGCTGTGGCAGGCGGGGTCGCAGCCGTCGCTGTACGGGCCGCAATCGGGGCCGCTGGACAGCGCGACGGCGATTGGCGACATCGCCGTGGCGCTGAAGTACGTGTTTTTGCCGGAGCGGCAGCAGCGCGTCGGCCTGGCGCTCGTGGTGCCGGTGACGATTCCGGTCGGCGATCCGAACCTCTACATGGGCCGGCCGTTCGTGACGGCGACGCCGACGGCTGTGGCGTCCACCGCGCTGGGTCCGTGGCGCGTGGCGGCGAATGTAGGCGTGCGCGGCCAGGGCACGCAGACGCTTTTCAACCTGACGGACGGCCCGGCGCTGCGCATCGCGGTGGCGGCCAGCCTCAACGCCGCGGTGGCGCAGGACAGCTGGCTGGGCCAGTGGGTGCCGGACGGCTGGTGGCTGGACGCGACGCTTGTCCACGAGACGCCGCTGGCCAACGCCTACCAGAACGGCGCCAATGAGCGGCTGGAGGCGACGTTGGCCGTCGGCTGGCCGCTAGGGGAGGACCTCTACGGCAGCCTGGGCAGCGGCTTTGGCCTCTGGCCGGGGGCTGGCGTACCGGGCTACCGGCCGTTTCTGGCAATCCGCTACGCGCCGCACGACAAGACGCTGCTGCCGCCGGAGCACGCCGCCGTCAGTTTGCCGCAGGATGTGTCCCTGCCGGTTGCCGCGACCCCGGTCGGTGGCGTTGAAGTGCCGATCGCGCTTACGCCTGCCGCGCGCTGAGCGCCGCCACCACCTTCGGCGTCAGCGCCCGCGCCGCCACGGCCAGTTCACCGCGACCCGGCAGCCGCCACACCGGCCCGTCCAGCCCTGCCGCCACCGGCCCCAGCGCCTCCGCCGCCGTCACGCCCAGCCGCAGCTGGTCCTGCGCCGCCCGCGCCACCGGCTCGACTTGCCAGTCCAGCGCCAGCCCGCCCGCGCGCTCCGGCAGCGGCGCGTCGTCAGCCACCGGCGGCACCAGGCCCGCCAGCCACAGGCCATCGGCCAGCGACCGCACCGCCAGCGGCTGCGGCAGCCACTGCGCCGGCCAGGCCAGCAGCGCGTCGTTCACCGGAAACACAAGCCGCGGCACGTCCTGCAGCTCGTGCAGCGTCACACCGGCGGGCGCCAGCAGCGGCCCGGCGGCGCGGACAATCGCCTGCAGCTGGCCATCGGCCGCCAGCGTCGGCTGGTGCAGCGTCCACGGCCCCGGCAGCGCCTGCAGCCACGCCCGTGTCCGCCCGAGCGCGTCCGGCCCAGCGGCCACGAGCGTCGCCGTCCAGTCGCACGCCGGCAGTCGCCACAGCGTCTCGGCGCGGCGCAGCGTCAGCGCCACGCCGTCCAGCGCCGCCCCGTGGCTCGGCAGCGTCGGACACGGCACAAGCTGCACCGTCGCCGGCGTCGGACCCAGCCGCTCGCGCACGTAGGCGGGCACGCCCAGCGCCGGCCCGCGCGTGTAGAGCAGCTCCCACGGCTGCCCGGCGGCTTCGCGCAGCAGCGTATGCAGCGCCAGCAGCCAGGTCTGCACGAGCGCCGGCCCGCCCAGGCTGTCCAGCTGCGGCGGCCACGCCGGCAAGCGCCCCGGTGGATCCAGGTCCAGCACCGCCAGCTGCAGCGTCGGCTGGCCCGCGCCCGGCGCCGCCATCCGCAACGTCACCGCGTCGCCGTGCTCCAGCGCCACGGCCTGCTCGCTCAGCGGACAACCGGCGGCAAAGGCCACGTCCAGCAGCGCCCGGCGAAAGGCCAGCGCGTCGCCGTGCACGCGGTGCAGGCGCTCAGCGGCTTGGTGGACGGCAAACGGCATCGGCTTCCCCGGGCCAAGAACTGGTCTTCGCGGCCGAGTTGGATTATGGAGGCACGGGAGAACGGGGGCAACGTGCGGGCGGTGGTGCAGCGGGTCAGTCAGGCGCAGGTGGACGTGGCGGGCCAGACGGTCGGCGCCATCGGCCGCGGCCTGTGCGTGCTCCTGTCCGTGGGCGAGGGCGACGGCGAGGCGGACCTGCGCTACATCGTCGACAAGTTGGCCGGGCTGCGGATCTTTGCCGACGACGCCGGTAAGATGAACCTGGACGTGACGCAGGTGGCCGGCGCGGTGCTGCTCATCAGCCAGTTTACGTTGCACGGCGACGCGCGCCGCGGCAAGCGCCCGGGCTTTACCGCGGCGATGGTGCCGGACCAGGCGCGGCTGTGGGTCGATCGCTGCGCGCAGGCCCTGCGGGCGCTGCAGATTCCGGTGCAGCAAGGTAGTTTTGGCGCGGACATGCAGGTCGCGCTGACCAATGACGGGCCGGTGACGATCCTGCTCGATTCCCACAAAACGTTTTGAGGTCAACATGTTGGAAATCAAGCCATCTTCTGTCCGCGCCGCCGACGGCACCGCGCTCACCGCTTTTGAGTGCGGCGGCGGTCCTGGCCCGACGTTCGTGCTGTGCAACGGCCTCGGCGGCAACATCGACGCGTGGCGCTACCTGATCGACGATTTTGGCCCGCACCACCGCATCGTCTCGTGGGATTACCGCGGCTTGTACAAGTCCGGCCCGGCGGCGGCGGGCACCGGCTACGACGTGGCGACCCAGGTCCGCGATTTACGCGACGTGCTGGCGCACTTTGCCATCGATAACGCGGTGTTGCTGGGCTGGTCGATGGGCGTGCAGGTGGCGTTCGAGGCGTGGCGGCAGATGCCCAGCGTCGTGCGCGGCATGGTGCTGATCAACGGCACGTACGGCAGCCCGCTGAAGACCGCGTTCTCGCCGATGCTGCAGGGCTCGCCGCTGGCGGACATGCTGCCTGCGATCGCCAAGGCCTTGGAATCCGTGGCACATTTGGCCGAGCCGTTTCAGCCGATGGCGCAAAAAGTCACCAAGACCAAGCTGGCGCTGAACGTCGTCAAGGGCCTCGGGCTGGCGAGCCAGGCGCTGGACGAAAAAATGTTCATGGCGCTGGCGGGCGAGGTCGCCGGGCTGCATATGCCGCGCTACATGGCGACGCTGAACGCGCTGGCGGAGCACTCGGCGGTGGACGTGCTGGCGACGATCACCGTGCCCGTGCTAGTGGTGACGGGTGACCACGACCTGCTGACGCCGGTGGCGCAGAGCCGCGAGATGGTCAAGGCGATCGCCGGCGCTGAATTGCTTGTGATTCCAAGCGGTACGCACTACACGCCGCTGGAATTCCCGGAGCTGATCCACTTGCGCGTGGAGAAGTGGCTGCGCGAACGGCTGGGCTTCAACCGGCCGTAGCTGCCGCGCGTCCCTGAACCGCTGGCGCGGTTCGCGGCTCCAGGTCTTCGCCGCCGGGACGCTTGCCGGCTGCGCGAGCGGCTGGGCTTCAACCGGCCGTAGGCGCTAGCCCAGCCGGCGGTGCTGGCCGCACGGCAGGTTGCGCCGCACGCTGGCCAACTTTTCCGGGTCCAGCCACGCCGTGACAAAGCCTTCGCCGTCGGAGCACCGGGCGATCACATGGCCCCACGGGTCGATGATCATCGAGTGGCCGTACGAGTGGCGGATGCCGCCGTGAAAGCCCCACTGCGCCGGCGCCAGCACGTAGCACTGGTTCTCGATCGCCCGCGCCCGCTGCAGCACTTCCCAGTGGTCCTTGCCGGTCTGCAGCGTGAACGCCGCGGGAATCAGCAGCACTTCCGCGCCCTTGTCGAGCAGCTTGCGGTACAGCTCCGGGAAGCGCAGGTCGTAGCAGATGCTCAAGCCCCAGGTGGTGCCGAACAGATCGGCGACGACGGCGTCCCCGCCCGGCACGATGTAGTCCGACTCTTTCAGGCTGACGGTGCCGGGGATGTCGATGTCGAACAAGTGGACTTTGCGGTACTTTTGCACGAGCGCGCCGTCAGGGCCGATCAGCACCGAGGTGTTGAACACCTTGTAGCCGTCGCCCGCCAGCTCCTGGATCGAGCCGACGAGGATCGCCGCGTCGATTTCCTTGGCCAAGGCTTGGAAAAACGAGGTGATTTTGCCGCCGGGGATGGTCTCGCCAAAATTTTCCTTGGTGGCGATGCGCAAGAAGCCGACGTTCTCCGGCAGCGCCAGGAACCGGGCGCCATCGGCGCGGGCGGCCCGGCACAACTCCGCGGCTTGCTTCAGGTTAGCGTCAATGTCTTCGGTCGAACGGGTCTGGATGACGGCGACTTTCTGGCGTTGCATGGTACCCTCTGGCCCGGCATGGGCGGGCGTACTGTGCTTGAGCCGCCCCGCGTCCGCAAGCCCTGTTTGACCCCCGCGGCC
The DNA here is from genome assembly GCA_903869075.1 of uncultured Myxococcales bacterium. GTDB lineage: Bacteria > Myxococcota_A > UBA9042 > UBA9042 > UBA9042 > CAIYBN01. The sequence goes on from CAIPXZ010000115.1 coordinate 8,207, forward strand.
GCCGGGTTTACCCTTTCGCCGCCCAACGCCGGGCACCCCTGGAGTCCCCATGTCCACAGCCATCTCCCGCGTCCATGCTCGTGAAGTCCTTGATTCCCGTGGCAATCCCACGGTGGAAGTCGAAGTCGCCTTGGTTGGCGGCGCGCATGGCCGCGCGATCGTGCCGTCTGGCGCGTCCACGGGCACCCACGAGGCGTTGGAAATGCGCGATGGCGGCAGCCGCTACGCCGGCAAGGGCGTGCAAAAAGCCGTCGGCCACGTGCTCGCCGACCTCGCGCCGGCGCTGATCGGCAAGGATGCGGCGGATCAGCGGGCGCTCGATGCGCTGCTGCTGGCGTTGGATGGTACTGAAAACAAAGCGAATTTTGGTGCAAACGCTATCCTCGGTGTGTCGCTGGCGGCGGCCAAGGCGGCGGCGGACGCGTATCGCCTGCCGCTGTGGCGCTACCTCGGCGGCGCGCAGGCGCGGGTGCTGCCGGTGCCGCTGATGAACCTGATCAACGGCGGCGCGCATGCGCCGGGCGGCTGTGACATCCAGGAATTCATGGTGGTTCCGCTGGGTTTTGAGCGCTACGCCGACGCGCTCCGCGCCGGTGCCGAGACGTTCCACGCCCTGAAGAAGATCCTCGCCAAGCGCGGCTTGCCGACGACCGTCGGCGACGAAGGCGGTTTTGCGCCGAGCCTGGCCAAGAACAGCGACGCGCTGGGGCTGTTGACCGAAGCGATCGAAGCGGCCGGCTACAAGCCCGGCGAGCAGATCGGCCTCGCGTTGGACGTCGCCGCCAGCGAATTCTACAACGCCGAGACCAAGAGCTACGACTTGCACAGCGAAAAACGTTCGCTCAGCTCAAAAGAATTCGCGGCTTATCTCGCGGACTTGCCCAATCATTACCCGATCGTCAGCATCGAGGACGGCATGGCCGAGGACGACTGGAGTGGCTGGGCGGAGCTGACGCGGCTGTGCGGCGACCGCATCCAGTTGGTCGGCGACGACCTGTTCGTGACGAACCCCAAGCGCATCGCCCGCGGCATCCAGGACAAGATCGCCAACGCGGTGCTGATCAAGGTCAACCAGATCGGCACGCTGTCGGAGACGCTCGACGCCGTCGATCTGGCGCATGGCGCCGGCTACCGCTGCGTGATGTCGCACCGCTCCGGCGAGACCGAGGACGCGACGATCGCCGATCTGGCAGTGTCGACGAGCTGCGGGCAGATCAAGACCGGCTCGCTGTCCCGCGGCGAGCGGACGGCCAAGTACAACCAGCTGCTGCGCATCGAGGAAGCGCTGGGCGCGTCCGCGGTGTATCCGGGTCGCGAGGCGCTGCGGCGTCGATAGTCCTTGAGCCTTCCAGCCTTTGCGCCTACGATCGGAGCCATGAAGCACCTGCCCCTCCTCTTTGTCGCCGTTTTTGCCCTCGCCGCCTGCGGCAAGGACAAGCCCAAGCCCGTGGCGGCCGCCGTGGATGCCCAAGGCGGTCCGGCGCTCAAGCAGGACGACGATCTGGCGGCCAAGCTGGCGGCGGCGTATCCCAAAATTCGCTGCGCGCTGGCGGCCAACCAGAACGCCGTGGCGAGCCTGTATGCCGACGCCGGCTTTGCCAACGCCACGGAATTTTTCAAGTCTTTTGAGGTCCAGGCCAAAGCCAACCCGTCGTGGGCGCGCAAGGTCACCACGGAAGCGCTGGCCAAGCCGTGCGTTGAACCTCCCGCCGCCGCGACGCCCGCTGCTGCACCTGCGCCACCTTCGACGGGGAATACACCGTGATTTTGTCCTGCCGCTGGCTCTTGGCCGGCTTCCTCGCCTTTTGCGCGTGCACGCCCGTCGTCGGTGACCAATGCACCACCGACCAGCAGTGCGGCACCACCACCGGGCTGATCTGCGATCTCGCGACGCAAAACGGCTACTGCACCAAGACGCCGTGCCGGCCGGGTGAATGCCCGCCGGAAGCCACGTGCGTCGATTTTGGCAACAGCCAGACCTACTGCATGTACATCTGCACCAAGACGGGCGACTGCCGCAGCGGCCTTGTCTGCCGCGGCGTCGAGGCGTGCCCGCTCTCCGGCGAGGCGACCGGCACCGGCGTGCTGAAGGCCTGCAGCGATGAAGCCAAATCCTTCTGCGGCGTTGCGCCGGCCGAATGACGCCGATGACCACCGCGCGCGCCCTCGCCTGGCTGCTCGTTTTGACGGCGTGCGGTGGCAAAGCCGCGCAGCCGCGCCCGACGGAACCTGCCGCTACCGACGAAGCCGCCGAGGACGAAGCCGCGGTGCAGCCACGCGCCAGTGGTGCCACCGCCTACGTGCCGCCGCGGACGCAGGTGCCCGAGGGCGCGATCGACCGCGCGATGCTGGAGCGTGTGCTGGCCGCCGGTCCGGGCTGGCTCCTGGCGGAAGTGCCGCTGCAGCCGACGTTTTTGGCCAAGCACAAGTTCAATGGTTTCAAGCTCTTGTCCGTCTTTCGCAACGATCCGAAGGTGCTGCGATTTGGCATCTTGCCCGGCGATATCGTCCGCGCCGTAAACGGCCAAAAGATCGTCACGCCGAGCGACCTGCTGGCGGTGTTCCAGCGGCTCAAGACCGCGGATTCGCTGGAAATTGCCGTGCAGCGCGACGGCGTCGATCGGCAGTTCCGCTTCCCGATTGTGCCGGCATTGGGCCTCGCCGCCATCGCTGCGGAAGCGACGCCCGCATCGGCGCCTTAGCGCCCGCCATTCGCGAGAGGCGGAGGCAAAAGAAAGTTGCCGGTCGCCGCGAAATCCGTGTACAGTCCCTGCAGGCAAGAAGTGCATTTCAGCGGCGGCCACGCGGTGGCGCCAGTTCGCCGAGGATTGACGGATTCATGAGCGTCGCCAAAGACTTTTCCGTCAAGTTTTGGGGCGTGCGTGGCAGCATCCCGGCACCAGGCGCCCACACCGTACGCTACGGCGGCAACACCACGAGCTTGGAAATTCGCTGCGGCGACAAGCTGTTTGCCATCGACGGCGGCACTGGAATTCGCCTGCTGGGCGAGTCCCTGATGCGCGCAGGTCCGGTGCGCGCGACGTTGTTGATGACGCACTTGCACTTGGATCACGTGCAAGGATTTCCGTTTTTCGCGCCATTTCTGGTGCCTGGCAACCGCTTTGACATCTGGTCGGCGCAGCACAATGGCATCGGCGTCGCCGAGATCATGCGCCAGCTGTTCAATCAGCCGGCATTCCCCATTTCAATGGATATGCTCAAAGCGGATCTGCATTTCCACACGCTGCAGCCCGGCGACACGCTGCAAATGGGCGACGTGACCGTGCGCACCGGCTTGCTGCACCATCCGGGCGACGCCGTGGGCTACCGGCTGGACTACGACGGTCGCAGTTTTGCCCACTGTAGCGACTGGGAACAGCCAGACACAGGCCTGGATTCGACGCTTGTCGACTTGGTCCGCGACGTCGATTTGTTGAGCATTGATGCGACGTACACCGACGATGAATATGCCGGGCGTTTTGGCCCGGCGCGCCGTGGCTGGGGTCACGCTACGCACCCGGCCGCGCTGGCGCACGCGCTGGCCGCTGGCGCGCGCAACACCTTGCTTTTCCACCATGATTCGGCGCGGACGGACGACCAGCTGGACCAGATTGCCCGCACCCTGCTGGCGCACCGGCGCGATGCGCGGTTCGTCGCCGAGGGGCAAGTGTTCCAGGTCGGCCAGCCGCTGATGCTGCCAGAGCGCGTCGCCGGCAGCTAAGTCCGGTCAGCGCAACAGCTCAATCGCCATCTCGAATTTGTTGAACGGCGGCATCAAGTACGTCCCCGCCACGTACGGCTTGACGGCGGCGAGGAATTCGCGGCCGATCGCCACGCCTTCCTCTGGACCGTTGGGACCGGCGGCATTCATCCGCTCGCGAATCGCCAATGGAATCGCCATCCCCGGGACTTCATGGTGGATGAAGTGCGCGTGGCGCGCATTGCGCAGCGGCAGCACCCCGACAAGCAAGGGGATGGTAGGCTTGGCGCGCTCGACAAAACGCTGTAAATCCGTGGGGTCATACAGCGGCTGCGTCAGCGCGTACGTGGCACCGGCGGCCACTTTGCGGTGGAAGCGTTCAATCTCGCGATCCAAGTCCTCGCTCGTCGGGTTCACCGCGCAGGACAAGCGAAAATCGGTGCGGAACGGCAGCGGCTTGCCGTTGGCGTCCTCGCCTTCGTTGACGCGGTGCAGCGTCTGCAGCAGGCCGATCGAGTCCACCTCGAACACGCCGCGCGAGCCCGGATAGTCGCCCAGCGACGGCGGATCGCCGGTCACGCACAGCAAGTGCCTGATACTCAAGGCGTGCGCGCCCATCGCTTCGCTCAGCAGCCCCAGCACGTTGCGGTCGCGGCAAGACACGTGCAGCAGGATCTCGATGTCGATCTGCTGCTTGATCAGCACCGCCAGCGCCAGCGGGCTCATGCGCGCGGTGGCCAGCGGCGAGTCGGCGATGTTGATCGCGTCCACGCCGGCTTGCTTGAGCAGGATCGCGCCCTGCACCAAGCGATCGCCGTCGACGCCGCGCGGCGGATCCAGCTCCACGGACACGACGAACTCGCCGGCCGCCAGCTTGCGCTCGAAGCTCGAGGACTGGCCGTGCGCGGCGTGCGCGCTGAGCTCCGGCGCCGCTTCCACGGCGACTGACACTTCCACCTCGCGGCGCTTGGCGGCTGCCAGCCGTTGCGGCGCGCGGATGCCGATGGCGTCGGCCATGCGCTGGATGTGCGCCGGCTTGGTGCCACAGCAGCCGCCCACGGCGCGCACGCCAAGATCGGCGACGCGCACGGCCCAGTCGGCAAAGTAATCGGGTGAGGCGACGTAGACGTACCGGCCGTCCACAAGCCGCGGCATGCCGGCGTTGGGCGACAGCATCACGCGCGCGCCGGGCACCTTGAGCATGCGCTCCAGCACGGGATCGAGCGCCTGCGGCCCGGTCGAGCAGTTCGCGCCCACCGCCGCGGCGCCAAGCCCCGTCATCACCCGCACGATCTCCTCGGGCTTGTTGCCAAACAGCGTCTTGGCCTCCTCGGTAAACGTCGCCGAGGCGATGAACGCGGCGTTGGCCATCAGCTCGTTCAGCACGCCCGCGGCGACCTTCAACTCCTCCAAATCGCTGAATGTTTCCAGCAGGATGAAGTCCGGATCGGCCGCCAGCAGCGCCGTGAACTGCACGCGGTATGCGTCGGCCGCGGCCTCGCGCGTCAGCCGGCCAATCGGCGCCAGCGGCTGGCCCAGCGGCCCCACGGACGCGGCGACGTACGGCCGGTTGTGCGGCGGCCGCGCCTCAGACTCGTCGCGCGCCAGCTTGACGGCGGCGGCGTTGATCGCCGCGACCTGATCGGCAAAGTGCGACCGCGCCAGCCGCAACGCATTGGCGCCAAAGGAATTTGTCGTCAGCACGTGCGCGCCGGCGTTGACGTAATCGCGGTGCACGCGCCGCACCACGTTCGGATGCGTCAGGTTCAGGCCGTCAAAGGCGCGCTCAAAGCCAAAACCGTGCTCGTACAGCTCGGTGCCCATCGCGCCGTCAAAGACCAGCACGCGCTCATCCAGCAGGGCTTCCAGCTGTTCTCGGGTCCACATACGCACTTCCTCCCGACCGCGCGTCAGCTGCTGCGGGTCGCTCCTTGGCTCTCAGGCGCCGGATGCTTGGCTAATTGCCCGTCACCAGATGGATGAACCAGGCCAGCACGCCCAGCGCCATCGTGTGCGGAACTCCCGGATCTTGCAGCGTAAGCGCTGGCCGATCGGGAGCCACTTGCAGGTTTGCCGTCAGCGTGCCGGACGACCCGGTCACCTGCGCGGCGGCGAAGGATAGCGTGACTGTCGCCGCTGCACACCCCTCGTCGGTCAATCCGTTGCAGGAATCATCCAGACCGTTGCACGGCTCGGGGATCACCGGCAGCACTTCGCCCTGGCAGGTGCTGGCCAGCACGCCGCCGACGCAGTAGCGCAACCCGCTCTGGCACAAGCCTTTTCCCGCGGTTCCAGCCGCGCCGTCGTAGCAGGTCTGCGTGTAGCTGTTGGTGGTGTAGGTGCAGCCGCTGGCGAGATCGCAGCTGTCGTCGGTGCACGGGTTGCTGTCGTCGCAGTTGACGACGCCGCCGGGCAAGCAGCCCCAGCCACCGCCAGCGATGGCGCCGCAGCTGTCGCCGCTTGTGCAGGCGTTGCCGTCAGTGCACGAGCCGGGCTGGTTGCCAAAGCTGCAGGCGCCGGTCTTGCCGTCGCAGGTGTCCGTCGTGCACGGGTTGCCGTCGTCGCAGATGCTGGCGCTGCCGACGCAGGTGGTGCCGGAGCAGGCGTCAGCGAGCGTGCACGGGTTGCCGTCGTCGCACGCGGCTTCGACGGCGAGGTGCTGGCACGTGCCGGTGGCGCCCTCGCACAAGTCGGCGGTGCAGGGGTTGGCGTCGCCGCACGTCGCCTCGTCGCTTGTGCCGTTGCAGTCGTCGTCCAGGCCGTTGCAGACCTCGGCGCTGGCCTTGGCGCTGCTGGAACAGCCGGCGGCGGCAAAGCTCACGCACGCGACGCTGCCGCCCGCGCACGCGCCTGTGCCGCACGCGCTGCCGACGGCCAAGCCGCTCCAGGCAAAGCCCTCGTCGGTGACGCCGTCGCAGTTGTCGTCGGCGCCGTTGCAGACCTCCGCCTTGGGCGCGCTGGCTTGGCAGACGTCCGCGCCGCCGACGCAGACGTGCTTGCCGACGCAGCTGCCGACAAAGCCTTGGCATGTGCCGTCGCCCGGCTTGCAGCGCTCGCCGGCGATCGTGCAGTCGGCGTTTGTCGTGCACGCCGTGCCGCTGCCGGGGCTCCACGCGAGGTTGGCGCAGGTCGCGTCGGCGGGCAGGTCGTCGGCGGTGCCGTTGCAGTCGTCGTCCTGGTTGTTGCAGGTCTCCGCGGCGGGCGTCTTGGCGCTGCAGGCGGTCAAGCCCGTGGCGGTGCAAGTGCGCGTGCCGGTGCAGATGCCGGCGCTGTTGGCGTTGCTGCAAGCCGTTATCGTGCCGGCGGTTTTGGCCCACACCGAGCAGTCGCAGCTGTTGCTTTTGGCCTTGCACTGCTTGACGGTCTTGCCGCCGCCGACCGGGTCGGGGACGTCCACGCAGGCGAACGTGCCGCCGCAGTCCGTGTCCACCTTGCACGCGCCGCCGCAAAAGTGGCCGACGTCGCCGTAATCGATGCACAAGCTGTCGGTGACGCCCTGGGTCTGGCAGTCCTTGTTGGTGCTGCACGGCGCGCAGGTGCTCAGGTGGCTGGAGACGCAGTAGTTGACCGGGTCGCCGCTGCCGAGCGGTTTGCATTGGTAGCCGGCGGGGCAGCCGGCTTCGACGCACGTCGGCGCGCAGGTGTGGCCTTCGGGCGTCTCCAAGCACTTGCCGCTGTCGCAGTCGCTGTCCGAGGTGCAGGCGCAAAATGAGCTGCCGGGGCAGTTCTGCGCCACGTCGGCGTCGGTGTCCGGGCTGGCATCGCTTGTCGCGGTGTCGGCGACGTCCACAGCGTCAGCGGTGTCCGGCGCGTCCTTGGCCGTGTCGGGCTTGGCGTCAACGTCCGCCAGCGCCGCGTCGGCATCGTCGTCGGTCGCGTCCAGGCCGTCGCCGCCCGGTGGCGAGGTGCCATGACCGGCGCACGCCGCCAGCGCAAGGCCCAAGACCAGCGCCGCAATCCGTAGCTTGTGCAAGTCGCCTGCCATCGCCCCTCAACCCAGCTACACCGTAGATCGCGCTTTTCCTGCCGTCAAATCAAGGCTTGCTGTCGTAGATGCGCATCGTGCGGACCGCTTCGCCCCACTTGCCCGACGCCGGGTCGTGGACGCGGATATGCAAGCTGATCCAGATGCCGCAGTAGAGCCAGGAGCTGGCGGCGGGCACGTAAAACTGCGTCGGAATGCCGCTCGAGCCTACGAAAATATTGCTGTATTGGCCGCCGCCGGTGGGCACGGTGGAGACTTTGCTGGCCACGCCGCTGGCGACCGAGGTGCAGGCGTTGTCGCCCCAGATCTGCACGTCCAGCGGCAAGGTGGTCGCCGTGGCGTCCGGGATGCCATCGACGGTGAAGCCGGCCCAGACGTGGAAGGAGCCTTGCATGCCGTAGATGATCGGCACCCACTGGTTGTCCATGTACGGCGCAAAAGTGTTGTCGGCGGCGAGAAAGCCCGGCGTGACGACCAAGGACGGCGCCGGCACGGGCGAGAACCAGGTGCTCGGCGGTGCCAGCGTCGGGCAGGTGTTGGGATCGACGGCGGGGATGTCGGCGACGAACGCATCGCCGTCGGGCGGCGCGCCCTTGAAGCAGACGCCCGGTGGGCCGGCGTCGACGTCTTGCACATCGGGCACATCGGGCACATCGGGCACGTCCGGGACGTCTTGCACATCGGCAACGTCGGGAAATTCAGCGCTATCGGCGACTTCAGCCGCGGCATCCGCGGTCACGGCATCGGCCAGCGCGTCGGCGGTAACGGCGTCCGGGAGCGCATCGGCAACGGTGGTGTCGGCGGCATCGGCCACGGCGTCTGGCGCGCTGTCGGCGGCGTCAGCGGGCGCGTCGGGCGCGGCAGCGGCGTCAGCGTACCAATCGGTCAGCGTGCCGGCTTGCGCCGCCGCGGTTGCTTTGGCTTGACCGCACGCCGCCGTCAGCAGCATCAGCACCGGCAGCAGCAACTTCGCGCGGGTCATCGGCAGCGCCTCCACGGGCACAAACAGTAGCCGATACAGCGGCAACTTGCGAGTCCGCGCCCCGGGCGTTACAAGCGACCGGCGGGCGACGGGCGCCGCGGAGGACAGGCCATGACGCGGTCGCAGGCCGGCGTGCTCGGGGGCGTGCTGCTGGTGGTTGGCGCCGCGGTCTGGCTGGTGCTGCCGTCGCCGCCGCCGCCGGTGGTCGTGCCCGCGCCGGTCGCACAGCCGCCCGCGCCGCTGCCGCCGCCTCGCGTCGTGCCGGATCCGGCGCCGCACCCGTCCCAGCCGCTGCCGCCGGATGAAGCGCTGTCGCTGCCAATGGCCGATGGCAACCCGCTGCGGGCCCACTGGTATGCCGCGCCGCAGCCGGACGCGCCGGTGCTGCTGCTGGACGTCGGCGCTGGCCAAGACCTGCGGCCGTGGCAGGTGATCGTGCAAGCGCTGCTGGCGCAGCGGCCGGCGCACGTGCTGTGGCTGGACGATGTGCAGCTGCGTCACCCGGACGCGACCGCGCGCGCGACCCGGGCGCTGGCCCGCTGGCGCGCGGGCCTGGCGTGGCTGCAGACGCGGGCGCCGCAGGGCCGTCTGGCGCTTGTGGCGGCGCATGAGGCGGCAGACGCGGTGTGGGCGGTGACGGAACAGCCGCGGCCGCTGTCGCTGGCGGTGATCGCGCCGGAGCAGCCGCCGCCACAGCCGTTGCCGCTGGACGTCGTCGACCGCTTTGCGCTCGTCGCGCTGCCGGTGCCGCCGACGCCGACCTGGCTCGCGGGGCTGCACAACGTCCGCGTGCTGCCGCTGGCGGCTGGCGCGGCGATGCCTGGGCAATTCCAGTCAGATGTCACCGGCTGGCTGTTCGTCGCGCTCGGTCCGCGCTAGACTGCGCGGCCTTTGCTGGCCTTGCTGGAGCGCGTGATGCTGGATATTCGATACGTCGTCAACAACGAAGCCGCGGTGGCGCAAAATGTCGTGGACCGCAACGCGCGGGCCGATGTCGCTGGCGCCGTGGCGCTGTACAAGCGCCGCAACAGCGCGCTGAACGAGCTGGAGACGACCCGCGCGGAGGCCAACGCCTCGGCCAAGGCGATGCAGGGCAAGATGGAGCCCGAGGAGCGCCAGCGGCGGATCGAGCACGGCCGCGCGCTGAAAGTGCGCGTCGCGGAACTTGAAAAAGAGACCGAAGTGCTGCAGGTCGAGCTGGACGCTGCGCTGCGCACGCTGCCGAACATGACGCACCCGGACGTGCCGATTGGCAACACCGACGGCGACCACAAGGTGCTGCGGACGTGGGGCACGCCGCGCGCCTTTGATTTCAAGCCGTTGGACCACGTCGAGCTGGCGGAGAAGCTGAATCTGGTCGACTTCGAGGCGGGCGCCAAGGTCGCCGGGCAGAAGTTCTACTTCCTGAAGAACGAGCTTGTGCTGCTGGATCTGGCGCTGCAGCGCTTTGCCATCGACCGCCTGCTGACGCACGGCTTTCAGCCTGTTATTACACCGGATTTGGCGCGTCCGGCGATCCTGGAAGGCATCGGCTTTAACCCGCGCGGCGAGGAGACGCAGGTCTACTCCATCGCCGGCCACGACCTCTGCCTCGTCGGCACCGCCGAGATCACGATCGGCGGCATGTTCCAGGACCGCATCTTTGACCCGAGCGAGCTGCCGATCCGCATCGCCGGAATTTCCCACTGTTTTCGCACAGAAGCCGGCGCTGGCGGCCGCGAATCGCGCGGCCTGTACCGCGTCCACCAGTTCACCAAAGTCGAGATGTTCATCTTCTGCGACGGCGATCTGGAGGTCTCCAACCGCCACCACGCCGAGCTCGTGGCGATCGAGGAAGAGCTGTTCCAGGCGCTGGAGATTCCCTACCGCGTGCTGGACATCGCCTCGGGCGACCTCGGCGCGCCGGCGTACCGCAAGTTTGACATCGAGGCGTGGATGCCGGGCCGCGGGCTGTACGGTGAGGTGACTTCCACCAGCAATTGCACGGACTTCCAGGCGCGGCGGCTGGGCATTCGCCATTATCCCGAGGAACAAGCCAGGGCGCGGCCGGTGCACACGCTCAACGGCACGGCGATCGCCTTGTCCCGCGGTTTGATTGCGATTTTGGAGAACCACCAGAACGCCGACGGCTCGGTGTCCATGCCCAAGGCGCTGCTGCCGTACCTGCCGTTCGCGCAGATCCAGCCCAAGTAGCTGCCCTGAGGGCTCGTGCAGGAACAAATCGATCAAGTCCCAGCAGTGTGTCGCCGGGCGGATCGCGCAGCGGGCGCACTTGGCGACCCAGCGACAAGCACCCCACGCGACGGGTGATTGCTGCACGGCGCCTTACGGCTCGCGCAGGCGATAGCCCACCGCCGGCTCGGTCAGCAGCCACTCCGGCCGCGCCGGGTCGCGCTCCACTTTCTTGCGCAATTCCGCCATGTGGACGCGGACATAGTGCGCCTGCTCCACCGCGCCAGGGCCCCCACACTTCCTTCAAAATCTGGCGGTGCGTCAGCACCTTGCCGGCGTGGCGCGCCAGCAGCGTCAACAGCTTGTACTCAATCGGCGTCAGGTGGATCTCCACGCCGTCGCGCAGCACGACGCGGCGGGTCAGGTCGATGAACAGCGCGCCGAAAGTCAGCTCGTGCTGCGGTGTACCCGGCGTGGCGTGGCGCAGGGCGACGCGCATGCGCGCGAGCAACTCCTTGACACCAAACGGCTTTGTCAGGTAGTCGTCGGCGCCCGCGTCCAGCGCCGCCACCTTGTCGTCCTCGCGGCCGCGCGCCGAAATCACGACGATTGGCACCTCGGTCCACTCGCGCAGGCCGCGCGTCACGGCGATGCCGTCGCCGTCCGGCAGCCCCAAATCCATCAGCAAAATCGCGGGATTGTGGCTCGTCGTCAGCATTACCGCTTCCGCCGCCGTCCCCGCCTCCAGCACCCGATAGCCGTGCGCACCGAGTGACGCGCGCAGGAACCGCCGCATCTGCGGCTCGTCCTCGACAATCAGCACAAGCGGGCTCAGCGGATCGGCAGCTGTCATGGGCGCGGCTCCTCCGGGGCGATGGTCGGCGGGCTGGCGGCAACCGGCACTTCCAGGACAAAAGTCGCGCCGCCGCCGGGCGTGGCCTGCACCGCGATGTTGCCCGCGTGCACGTCCAGGATGCCTTTGCAGATCGCCAGCCCCAAGCCGACGCCGCCGACGCCAGTGTGCTGCCCGCGCACGAATTTGTCGAACACCCGCGCCGCCAGCTCCGGTTGCAGCCCCGGTCCGTGGTCGATGATCGCGATCCGCTGCGCGTCCGCGGTCTGCGTCGCCACGACCTCGAGCGGTGAATGCGCCGGCGTGTACTTCGTGGCGTTTTCAAGCAAGTTGACGAAGACGTGCTCAAACAGCAGCGGATCGACGTGCAACAGCGGATAATCGCTTGGAATTGTCACACCGACCTGGCGATCGCCCAGCCGCTCCTCCAGCCGCGTCAGCGCCGAGCCGACGATCTCCTCCAGCGGCACCCACTCGCGCTTGACCGGCATCTCTCCCGCCGCCAGCCGCGTCATGTCCAGCAGGTTGACGACCAAGCGCTCCAGGCGCTCCGCTTCCTCGCAGATCGCGTCGACAAGGTCCGTGCGCTGGCTCGCCGCCAACGACGCGCCGTCGTCGCGCAACGTTGTCGCCGCGCCGGTGATCGCCGCCAGCGGCGTGCGCAAGTCGTGGGAAACCGCCGACAGCAGCGAGCTGCGCATCTCCTCGGTCCGCGCCCGCAGCTCCGCGGTGTTGACGACGCCCGCCAGCCGCGCGCGCTCCAGCGCCAGCGCGCCCTGCCGCACGAACGCCTGCAGGGACGCCATCCCCGGCCCATCCAACGCTTGGCGCTGCTCCGGCAGCATCGCCAGCGCCGTGCGCGCACCTTCGCCCACCGGAATCGGCAGGCACAGCGCCTGCGAACCGGGCAGCGTCTCGGTGCCCAGACCGGCTTCGCGGCCATGCTCGACGACCCAGCGCAGCAGGCCGTCATTGGCGGGATCGGCCGGCCACACGCCGCTCAGCGCCAGCTGCTGCCACGCCGCACCGCGGCCCGTGACGATCTGCACCGCGGCGCCAAACGCCCGCGCCACGTGTTCGGCCAGCACGCTGGCCACCGCCGCCTCATCGCGCGCGCCGCTCAAGTCGCGGCTCAGCGCCAGCAGCGTCGCCGTCCGCGCTTCACGGCGTCGCGCGTCCTGCTCCTGGCGGCGGATCCGCACCATCATCGTGCTCATGGCCGCGCCGACGACGAACATCGTGGCAAAAGTCAGCAGGTGCCGTGCATCGCTCACGGCGAACGTGAAGTACGGCGGCACAAAGAAGAAATCGTAGGCTGCGACCGACGCTGCCGCTGCCAGCAGCGCCGGGCCCTTGTCCGTGCGCACCGCCACGACCATGATCGCCAGCAGGTACAGCATCACGATGTCCGGCGCCGCGAACGTCGTGTGCGCCGCCCAGGCGAACGCCGTCGCCAGCGCCACCGCCAGCAGCGCCACGCCGTACGGTCCCACCGGCACGGGCTTGCTCTCGGTCGCACTGGGTGGCGGCGGCGATTCATCGGAATCGGATGAAATCACGTGCAAATCGATGTCGCCGCTGCCGCGCACGACCTCATCCAGCAGCGAGCCGCGCACGAAGTCGCGTAGCCGCGAATGCGTTGGCTTGCCGATGACGATGCGCGTCACGTTGTTGGTCCGCGCATACGCCAGCAGCGCGCCGCTGAACTGCGCGCCCGCCAGCCGCACCACCGTGCCGCCCAGCGCCTCCGCCAGCCGCAAGTGCGCGTCCACCCGCTGCTGGTCCGCCGCCGAGGTCGGGTGCAGCGGGGACTCGACGTACGCCGCCACCCACGGCGCGTGCAGCCCCGCCGCCAGCCGCCGCGCCGTCCGCACCAGCCGCGCCGACGCCGGCGCCGGTCCCACGCACACAAGAATCCGCTCCGTCGTCCGCCACGGCGCGTCCACGCCCTGATCGGCGCGCTGCGCCAGCACGTCGGCGTCCACGCGCTCCGCCGTCCGCCGCAGCGCCAGCTCGCGCAGCGCCAGCAGGTTGCCGCGCGAGAAAAAGTGCTGCGCCGCGCGCGCTGCCTGTTCCGGCAGGTACACCTTGCCTTCGCGCAGCCGCTGCAGCAGGTCGTCGGCGGAGATGTCCACGAGCTCGATCTCGTCCGCCCGCTCCAGGATTGAATCCGGCACTGTTTCAAGCACTTGCACGTGGGTGATCTGCGCGATGACGTCGTTCAGGCTCTCGACGTGCTGCACGTTCAGCGTCGTGTAGACGTCGATGCCGGCTTCCAGCAGCTCCAGCACGTCCTGCCAGCGCTTGGCGTGGCGCGCGCCGGGCACGTTGCTGTGTGCCAACTCGTCGAGCAGCAGCAGCTTCGGATGGCGCTGCAGCGCGCCGTCCAGGTCAAACTCGCCCAGCGTCGCCGCGCCACGGGCGATCTCCAGCCGCGGCAGCATCGGCAAGCCTTCGACGAGCGCCGCGGTGTCGCTGCGGCCATGCGTCTCGACCGCGCCGACCAGCACGTCGGTGGCCTGCGCTGCGTCGGCGCGCGCGACCTGCAGCATCCGGAATGTCTTGCCGACGCCCGGGGCAAAGCCAAAGAAAATCTTGAGCTTGGCGCGATCGGCCCGCGCACTTTCAGCCTGAATCCGCGCCAGCAGCGCGTCGGGATCCGGGCGCCGCGGCGTCGCGGAATCAGGCGATTGGGTTGGCATGTGGGCCGCTCACAGGTGGACCGTCCGGTGGTCCAGCGCCAGGTTGACGCACAGCACATCGACGTGCGCCGGGCCAATCATGCCGAGCATCGGCGCCTGACTGCAACCGGCAATCGCCGCCTCCACCGCGCTCGCGGGCACGCCGCGCGCACGCGCCACGCGCGCGACCTGGAATGCCGCCGCCGCTGCCGAAATATGCGGATCCAAGCCGCTGCCGGACGTCGTCACAAGGTCCGTCGGCACCGGCGCGTGGTTGTCCGGATCGGCCTTGCGCAGCGTTGCCACGCGTGCCTTGACCGCGTCCACAAGCGCCGGATTGGTCGGCCCGAGGTTGGAACCCGTCGACGCCGCGGCGTTGTAGGCAAACGGCGCTGTCGCCGACGGCCGGCTCCACAGGTACTTGTCGCCGCCAAAAGGCTGGCCGATCAGCGTCGAGCCCACCGGTTTGTCGCCCTCATGCAGCACGCTGCCGTTGGCCTGCGCCGGAAATGCCAGCTGCGCCAAGCCGGTCACGGCCAGCGGATACAGCAGCCCGGTCAGCAGGGTCAGCACCACCAGAATGCGCAACGCGGTGAAAACAGTCTGTTTCATGGTCCTCTCCGCGATCAGCTGACGCCGATCGCCGTCAGCAGCAGGTCGATCGCCTTGATGCCCGGAAACGGCGCGATCACGCCGCCCAGGCCGTAGATGAGCAGGTTGCGGCGCAGCAGCTGCGAAGCCGGCGCCGGCTTGTAGGCAACGCCGCGCAGCGCCAGCGGAATCAGCGCGACGATGATCAGCGCGTTGAAGATCACCGCCGACAGGATCGCCGTTGTCGGCGAGTGCAGGTGCATGACGTTCAACGCGCCCAGCGCCGGGTACGTCGCCGCAAAAGCCGCTGGAATGATGGCGAAATACTTGGCGATGTCGTTGGCGATCGAGAACGTCGTCAGCGAGCCGCGCGTCATCAGCATCTGCTTGCCGATCTCGACGATCGCCAGCAGCTTGGTCGGATTCGAGTCCAAATCCACCATGTTGCCGGCTTCCTTGGCCGCCTGCGTGCCCGAATTCATCGCCACCGCGACGTCCGCCTGCGCCAGCGCCGGGGCGTCGTTGGTGCCATCGCCCGTCATCGCCACCAGGTGGCCCTTGGCCTGCCAGAAGCGGATCATCGCCAGCTTGGCTTCCGGCGTCGCCTCGGCGAGGAAGTCGTCCACGCCGGCCTCCGCGGCGATCGCCGCCGCCGTCAGCGGATTGTCGCCGGTAATCATGATGGTGCGGATGCCGATGCGCCGCATCTCGGCGAAGCGCTCGCGGATGCCGCCCTTGACGATGTCCTTCAGGCACACGACGCCCAGCACGCGCGCGCCATCGGCGACAACCAGCGGCGTGGCGCCCTGGCGCGCGACCTGATCCACCGCCTCGCGCACGTCCGCCGGCAGCGTGCCGCCCAGCTCCGCGACAAACCGCGCCACCGAGTCCGTCGCGCCCTTGCGCACAAGCCGGCCGTTGAGGTCCAGGCCGCTCATGCGGGTCTGCGCCGTGAACGGCACCACCGTCGCGCCCAGCGACTGCGGGTTGCCCGGCTGCAGCTGGAAGCGCTGTTCGGCCAGCGCGACGATGCTCCGGCCTTCCGGCGTCTCGTCCGCCAGCGAGGACAGCTGCGCCAGCTCCGCCAGCTCGCGTTCGGTGACGCCGGGCGCCGGCAGGAACTGCGTCGCCTGGCGATTACCCAGCGTAATCGTGCCGGTTTTGTCCAGCAGCAGCACGTCGACGTCGCCCGCCGCTTCCACCGCGCGGCCCGACGTGGCGATGACGTTGGCCTGGATCATCCGGTCCATGCCGGCGATGCCAATCGCCGCCAGCAGCCCGCCGATCGTCGTCGGGATCAGGCACACGAGCAGCGCCACGAGCACCGTCAGGCCGACCGCCTGGCCCTGACCGGTCGCGGTCACGGCGTACTGCGAAAACGGCAGCAGCGTCGTCGTCGCCAGCAGGAACACGATCGTCAGCCCGGCCAGCAAGATGTCCAGCGCGATCTCGTTGGGCGTCTTCTTGCGCTTGGCGCCCTCGACCATGGCGATCATGCGGTCCAGGAACGTCTCGCCCGGGTTGGCCGTCATGCGCACGACGATCCAGTCGGAGAGCACGCGCGTGCCGCCGGTGACAGCGCTGCGATCGCCGCCGCTTTCGCGGATGACGGGCGCGCTCTCGCCGGTGATGGCGCTCTCGTCGACCGAGGCGACGCCCTGGACGATCTCGCCGTCGCCCGGCAGCAGCTCGCCGGCCTCCACAAGCACCCAATCGCCCTTGCGCAACTGCGCCGAGACGATCGGCTCCGACGCCGCGCCGCGATCCGGCGCCGCCAGCTTGCGCGCCATCACGTCCTTGCGCGCCGCCCGCAGCGTGTCCGTCTGGGCTTTGCCGCGGCCTTCCGCCATCGCTTCGGCAAAGTTGGCAAACAGCACCGTGAACCACAGCCAAGCGCTGACGGCGAAGATGAAGCCCGCCGCCGCGTCACCGTGACCGCTGATCGCCGCGTCGATGCCGAGCACCGTCGTGAAGGCGCTGCCGATCTCGACGACGAACATCACCGGGTTGCGGATCATCCGCCGCGGGTTGAAGGCGACGAGCGCATCGACGAACGCGCGGCGCACGATCTTGGATTCAAACAGCGGCCGGGCCGCAGAAACCGCATGGGTATGAGCAGTTGCGGACATAACGTCTCCCGTTCAGCGCAAGGCCAGGTGTTCAACGATCGGCCCGAGCGCCAGCGCCGGGATGAACGTCAGCGCGCCGACCAGGACGATGGTCCCGGCGATCAGGGCAATGAACAGCGGCGTGTGGGTGGGCAGCGTGCCAGCGCCGGCCGGCACGATCTGCTTTTTGGCCAGCGATCCGGCCAAGGCGAGCACGGGCACGATGACCCAGTACCGGCCGATCAACATGCAGATGCCGATCGCCACGGTGTAGAACAAGCCGTTGACCGTCAGGCCGCCAAACGCCGAGCCGTTGTTGTTGGCGCCGGACGAAAAAGCGTAGAGGATCTCCGAAAAGCCGTGCGTGCCCGGGTTGCCCAGCGGCTGCGTGCCGGCGGGGATGGAGCAGGCGATGGCCGTGCCGATCAGCACCGCCGCGGACGGCAGCAAAATGACGAGCGAGGCCATCTTCATCTCGAAGGCCTCGATCTTCTTGCCCAAATACTCGGGCGTGCGGCCGACCATCAGGCCGGCGACGAACACGGCGATCAGCGCGTAGACAAGCATGCCGTACAGGCCGGAGCCGACGCCGCCGAAGATGATTTCGCCCAGCTGCATCAGCCACATCGGTCCCAAGCCGCCGAGCGGCATGAAGCTGTCGTGCATCGCGTTGACCGAGCCGTTGGATGCCGCCGTTGTGGTGACCGCCCAGATCGCGCTGGACGTCGGGCCAAAGCGCAGCTCCTTGCCTTCCCAGTTGCCCATCGTGCCGTCGACGCCGAGCGCCGTCAGCGCCGGGTTGGCCTGGTTCTCGCTGTGGATCGTCAGCACCAGCAGCGGCACAAAAATCAGCAGCATCGCCACCAGCAGCGCCACGCCCTGCTTCTGCGCGCCGACCATCTTGCCAAACGTGATGCAGAGCGCCGCCGGGATCAGGATGATTGAAACGACCTCCAGCAGGTTCGCCAACGCCGTCGGATTCTCCAGCGGATGCGCGGAGTTGGCGTTGAAGAAGCCGCCGCCATTGGTGCCCAGCTGCTTGATCGCCACCTGCGACGCCGCCGGCCCGAGGGCGATGATCTGCGCGATCACCGACTTGCCGTCCGCGCCCGTCGTCGGCTCCAGCAGCGGCACCGTCACCGCGCCCGCCAGCGTCTGCACGACGCCCTGGGACACAAGCAGCAGCGCCAGCACCACCGACAGCGGCAGCAGGATGTGCAGCGTCGAACGCGTCAAATCCACCCAAAAATTGCCGAGTTCTGTCGTCAGCCGGCCGCTCAGACCGCGGATCAGCGCCACGAGCACCGCCATGCCCGTCGCCGCCGAGACGAAGTTCTGCGTCGTCAGCGCCAGCATCTGCGTCAGGTGCGAGAGCGTCGTCTCGCCGCCGTACGCCTGCCAGTTCGTGTTGCTGGCGAAGCTGACCGCGGTGTTCCACGCCACCTCAGGCGGCACGTTGCCCAAGCCCGCCGGGTTCAACGGCAGCGCCGCCTGCACGCGCTGCAGGCCGTAGACCACCAGCAAGCCCAGGAAGTTGAACACCAGCACGGCGCCGGCGTACTGCCGCCAGTCCATCTGCGCCTGCGGCTGGACGCCGCTTAGCTTGTAGATCAGCCGCTCGAGCGGCCCCAGCACGCGATCCGCCCACTTGGACTCGCCGCGGTAGACCCGCGCCATGTACAAGCCCAACGGCCACGCCAAGCCGATCACGAGCAGCAGGAAAAGGACGCTCTCACCCCAGGCCGCGGCGCTCATGACAAACGCTCCGGAAAGAGGAGAGCAAACCCCAAGTACCCCAGCAGGAGCACCGCCAAACCAATGCCAATTCCCAGCATCATCGCTACACCTTCTGGCACAGACGCAGCAAACCCCACGTCAAAAGGGCGAACGCCACCGTAGCGCCAAGCATTGCCACATCCATCCCAAGCCCCACGCAACGTCCGGCGGACATCGGCCGGCACGGTGAGCAAGATAGGTGACCGCGGGTCAGGTGTGTGGCAAGACGGTGGAGCGCGACGTCAAGAAAGTGTCAAGACTGTGTCAGGCGTAGGCGCGCCGCAGCTGCGCCAACAAATCCGCGAGCGTGGCGTACAAAAAGGCATCGTCGACAACCAGCGGCAGCACGTGCACCGGCGTCTCCACAAGGTACTTGCGCGCCGTGCGATCGCGCGGCCACTTCAGGCACGACCGCAAATTGTCGATGCGATCCGCGGCCTTGATCTGGCGGATCGCCAGCGGCGTCTGGCTCAGCACGGTCCAGTATTGCGCGTCGGTCTTTGTCGCGCCGTCGACCATCCGCATTTCCTTGGACAGCGCGCGCACCGCTGCGCAGACATTGCCGCCAAAAGCCGCCGTCACTTCGTCCGGGTGCACGGCGCAGTCCTCCAGCACGTCGTGCAGCAGCGCCGTCGCCAGCACCCACGGCTCGTGCAGCGTCGCGTCCGGGTGCTCCAGCAGCAGCACATCGCGCACGGCGCGCGGGTGGACGATGTATGGCACGTCCTCGGCGGTGCCATCGCCGACGTTGCGGGTCTGCCCGTGATGCGCCCGCGCGGCAAAGGCATCCACGTCGTCCAGGGTCCAAGTCGCGCTCATGGGGCACCTCCTGGCGTCGCTGTGTCGTCGCCGTCGTCGGGTTCGTCGCCTTCGCCGCGATCGTCGTCGTCGGGCGAGTCGGACGGGTCGTCGTCCACCGCCGGCGGCGGCGTCTCTTCCACCTGCGCTGGCCGTGAGCCGACGGTCTTGCCGCGGGCGTTCGTGTGCTCCGGCTGGCCATCCGCGGGCAGCAGCTCGACCTCGAACTGCGCCGCCGACTCGCGCAGCTTGGGCTCCAGCACCCGCGCCTGACCGACGATCACCGCCGTCAGGTGCTCCGGCCGAATGTGCTCGTGCAGCACGCGCTGAATCGTCTTGTAATCCACGGCTTCCACGTGCGCCGCGTAGTTGTCGATCGCGTCCGCCGCCATCCCCAGCTGCTGCGCGCGCATCCGCATGCCCAGCTCGCGCTCGGCGGTCTCCAGGCTGGCCAGGTGCATGCCCTTCAGGTAGTCCTTGGCGAAC